>NZ_CP116615.1:4200000-4500000 GCF_024832785.1 Fontisphaera persica | reverse complement strand
CTGCGCTCACCACGCCAGGCGCCGGAGGAAGAATTGTTCCTCCACACCATGCTTTCCGTGGAACCGCAACTGGCCGCGCGCGAAACCCCCATCGTCGTGCCCATCTTTGGCCGCGGCCGCGCCCTGTGCGCCCTGCCCGAGTCGCAAATCACGCCCAAAGTCATGCGGGAGATGCTCGAGTTTCTCACCGGCGCCTGCTCCTGTGAGGTCAAAGAAATGAACCCCGGCCTCGACCTTTTGATGACCGCCAACTGGGAGGAGGTGGCCGGCGCCAAACGCTACAGTGAGCCCCCGCCCGCCTCCCTCGTGGGCCTGGGCAGTCTGGTGGAAAAAACCAACGCGCCCCCTTCCCCACCGGCCCCGCCAGCCGTCGCGGCCACCCCCCCGCCGGCCGCTCCCACCAGCGCCAGCCCCCTGGTGCAGAACTTGTGGATTTTTGGCGCCAGCCTGGCCGCCATCCTCGGATTGGCCACATGGTGGGTGACACGCCGCGCCAATTAAGGCAAACTGGAGCCGCCATGAACTGGATGCGGTTGATTCTGCGCGAAATCGCCTTTCGCAAATTGAACTTCAGCCTCGCCGTCCTCAGCGTGGCCGCCGCCGCCGGCTGTGTGGTGGCCCAATTCACCTTGATGCGGGCGCACGACTTCCAAACCCAGCGCCTCCTGGCCGCCCGTGAAAAGGAGGTCCAACAAATGATGGCCCGCCTCCAGGATGATTACCGCAAAATCATGCTCAAACTGGGCTTCAACATTCTCATCCTCCCCGCCGGCGCCAGCCTCAATGACTTGCACAATGACGAACAGCCGCCCATTTTGATGCCGGAGGAGTACGCCCACATCCTCGCCAGCAACCGCGTCATGACCATCAATCACGTCCTCCCCGCCCTCACCCAGAAAGTCAAATGGCCCGAACGCCAGCGCAAAATCATCCTCATGGGCGTCAAGGGCGAAGTCTTCATTCAAAGCCCCAATCAAAAACCCTTGTTGGAAGCTGTGCCCCCCGGCCATGTCGTGGTGGGATACGAGCTGCACCAGAGCCTGGGCTTGAAACCCGGCCAGACCCTCGCCCTCATGGGCCGCGAGTTCAAGATTGCCAAATTGATGGACGAAAAAGGCAACGCCGATGACATCACCCTCTGGATTAACCTCCACGAAGCCCAGCAGTTGCTCCAACTGCCCGGCAAAATCAACGCCATCCTCGCCCTGGAATGCAACTGCGAAGCCGACCGCCTCGCCAAAATCCGCGCGGAAATCGGCGCCCTCCTGCCCGGCACCCGCGTGATTGAGTTTGCCTCCCAGGCCATCACCCGCGCCGAAGCCCGCAACCGCGCCGCCGAACAGGCACTCGCCAGCCTCCAGCACGAAAAGGAAAGCCGCGCCCGCCTTCGCGCCCAGCAGGAAGCCTTCGCCGCCTGGCTCATCCCCGTGGTGCTGGCCGCGGCCGCCGTCTGGATTGCCCTGCTCACCTGGCTGAACGTGCGCGACCGCCGCCCCGAAATTGGCCTCTTGCGCGCCCTGGGCGTCCGGGCCGCCCAGGTGTTGGGGGTGTTCATCGGACGCGCCGCCCTCTCGGGGCTGGTGGGCGCGCTCATCGGCGCGCTGGCAGGTGTCTGGACCGGCTTGCGCTGGGACACCCAATTGCCGCCCGAAACCATCCGCCAGGTCTTGGATGCCAGCCTGCTCGCTGCCGTCATCCTTGCCGCACCCGTGCTGGCCGCCGCCGCCGCGTGGGTGCCGGCGCTCGTGGCCGCCCAGCAGGACCCGGCCCATATCTTGCGCGAGAGCTGACCATGCTGCTGCTGGACAAAATCTCCAAAATCTACCACGGCGAACGCGGTATCATCCGCGCCGTCCAGGAAGCCTCCCTCCACATTCAGGCCGGCGAATTCGTGGCCGTCCGCGGCCCCAGCGGCTCCGGCAAAACCACCCTGCTCCTGGCCGCCGGCGGTCTGCTGCGACCCGACGAAGGCACCGTGCGCGTCAACGGCGCCGAGCCTTATGCCCTCTCCCCTGAGGCCCGCGCTCGCTTTCGCGCCGAGCACATCGGCTTTGTTTTTCAACAGTTTCACCTCCTGCCCTACCTGACCGTCCTGGAAAACGTGCTGGCCGCCGCCCTGCCCCGCCCCCGCTCCGATGCCGTGGACCGCGCCAGATTTCTCCTGGAAAAAGTGGGCCTGGCCGCCCGGCTGGACCACCTGCCGGCCGCCTTGAGCACCGGAGAAAAACAACGCACCGCCCTGGCCCGCGCCCTGTTTCACGCGCCGCCCCTCCTCCTCGCTGACGAACCGACCGGCAATCTCGACGAGGCCAACGGCCAGAAAGTCCTGGAAGGATTGGCCGAGCACGCCCGCCAGGGCGGCGCCGTTCTGCTGGTCACCCATGACCCGCGCGCCGCAGCCTTTGCCCACCGGGTCTTGATGATGGAAAACGGCCGCCTCCACCCGGCCGTTTGACACGCCACCAAAACCGGCTACTCCACCGGCCCCTTCTCAAAATCCGTGGCTTCCACCCAGCCCGGCGAGAGTTTTTCCCCCTGCCGAAAGCGCTCATAAAAATTACGGAAACGCTCTTCCGCATAGGGGTATTCATCAAATACATGGCCCCGTCCCTCCAGCCGCGGGTCGCCCTGCGCTTTGAGTTGCTTTGCCATGAGCTGTTTCAGCGCGGCCACCGTCTTGCGCGCCGAGCCATGCCCGGCCAGATTGTTCAAACAATCGGGATCCGTGCCCAAGTCATACAGCTCCTCGCCGCTGCGCTTGCCAAAGCACAGCCGCCACCAATCATCTCCCGCCCCCCGGCGCCGCTGCTCCAGAATCAGCGTTTTGGTGGGGCTGCCGTCACAATTCAAATAACCCGTTTCCGGATTGCACGCCGGCCATCGCCCCGGCTCGGCATTCCACAGATACAGCCAGTCGTCCCGCAATACGCCACGTATGGGGTAGCCTGCATCCCCCGGCCGTCCCACATCATGACGCTCCTGGCCCACCAGCAAAAAGCCGCGCTGCCGCCGCTCCACCCAGCCCCCGCGGGTGGCGCGAAAAAGCGGGACCAGGCTTCGCCCGGCCATCGGCGCCATGCCGGAAGCGGCGGGTGTGATGCCCGCGACTTCCAGAAAAGTCGGCGCGAAATCCACAAAGCTCACGTAATCCTCAATCACCCGCCCCGGATTCCGAATGCCCTGCGGCCAGCGAATGGCCAGCGGCATGTGCGCGGCCAGCTCGTACAAATTGCCCTTCGCCCGCGGAAACGGCATGCCGTTGTCACTGGTGACCACCACCAACGTGTTGGAAGCCAGCCCGCGCTGGTCCAGGATTTCCAACATCCGCTCCAAATGCCGGTCAAAATGCTCCACCTCAAAGGCATAGTCCAGCAGGTCCTGCCGCACCGCCGGCGTGTCCGGCCAAAAGCCCGGCACCCGGTCAATGTCTTCCAGCCGCTTGCCGCCTTTGGCCGTCCCCACCCCGGCTTCATAAGCCCGATGCGGCTCCATGCTCCCATACCAGAAACACCACGGCTGCCCCGCCGGCACGGCGTCCAGAAAGTCCGCAAAGTTCGCCGCGTAGTCATTATTGGAAATGGCCTTGGCGGGCGGCGGCGCCGTGCGCTTGTCAAAACCGCGCCCCGTCAGCGGGCGCGCTCGCTGTTGCGCGTCCAACGCCACGCCGGGGCCCCACGCCTTGCCGGTCTTGCCGCAGAAGTATCCCCGCTCGGCCAGCGCCTCCGCGTATGTTTTGAATTCCAGCGGAAAATAACACACGTGATTCGCCGTCTCCTTGAGCTGCCAGGGATTCCGCCCCGTCAAAATGCAGGCCCGGGACGGCGCGCATTTGGCGTTGGGCGTGTAGGCGCGTTGAAACAACAAACCCTCCCGCGCCACGCGATCAAAGGCCGGCGTCTTCACCCACCGGCAACCGTAGGCGCTGGCGTGCGGAAAAGACCAGTCATCCGCAATGGCCAGCAGAATGTTGGGCCGCGCCCCCATCGCCGCCCAGCCGGCAAGCAGAACCGCCAACGTCACCAGAATTTTCATAAGCCGGATAATCCTGCGAGGTAGTTAAAAATGAGTTCGGGCAAATCCTGGCTGTACCCACCCTCCAGCACATGCGCCGCGGGCACCGCCAGCGCCCGGATTTGCGCCCCCAACCAGCGGAAATCTTCCGCCTCCAGAGTTTCCTGCGCCAGCGGGTCGCGCCGGTAGGCGTCAAAACCGGCCGAAACCAGCAGGAGGTCCGGCTCCCATTCCCGCACTTTTTCCAGGGCTTCCGCCAGCACCTCGCGGTAGGCCTCGCGCGGCAGCCGGGGCGGCACCGGGTAGTTGAAACAATTGCTCCCCCGATGATGCAGCCCTGTCCCCGGATAAGCCGGCGACTGGTGAACCGAGCAAAAACGCATCCCGGGCTGGTCCAGCAAAATGTCCTCCGTGCCATTGCCGTGGTGCACATCAAAATCAAACACCGCCACCCGCCGCGCTCCCGCCGCCTGCGCCGCATAAGCCGCCACCGCCACAGAGTTGAAATAACAAAACCCCATCACTTCCCGCCGTGTCGCATGATGCCCCGGCGGCCGCATCAAACTGAAGGCCACCTCCCCCTCCCGCGCCAGCTCCACCGCCGCCAAAGCACCGCCCGTGGCGCGCAATGCATGGGCGTAGATGTCCGGATGCGCCGGCGTATCCGCGTCAAAATCCCCCGCCGGCTGCCGGACCGCCTGAATCAAACCCGGCTCATGCGCCCGCCGCAGCAGCTCCTCGGACACCGCCAGCGGCGCGCCCCAGCCCAGTCTGAGTTGCGTTTGCGCCCTCAGGCGGGCCAGCGTCGCGATGATACGCTGCGGGCGTTCCGGATGCCCGGGCGCCGCGTATTCCACACAGCGCTCGTCCGTGATGATGGTCATGGGGTTAGATTAAAAGAAATTGCGGCGGCGGTGTATCGCAAAATGATTTTGCTGGCTTGGGAAACCCCTCAAACCAGTCCTTTCTCGCAGTACTTCTGAAAGGCGGCTTTAATTTTTCCTGAGGTGTGAGGTGAGCGAAGCAATCCCTCTTGCACGCGCTTTAACAAGGCCGGGGCCATCGGCTCATGAAGTTTGGTGATTCCCTGTTGTATCGCGGCTTCAATGTCGCTTAAAACCACCAGGCGGGCATCCGCATAAAATACTACGGTCGGACGCACGACAAAAGGATGTTCATGCGGATGAACAATGACGGTGGTATCAGAATGTGGGCGCCGGGTGGTAAAATTAACGATGATGACCCTCCCGGTTTCGGGGTCCGCCGCGGTCAAAATGATCCACAGATGGGAAACATCCTCGTCAGGCTTGGGCAGCAGGAAGGCGTCGCCCGGCTTTAACATGGGTTATTGCCCTCCCAAGACCTTTTCCATCAACGCCACATTGGCCAACTCTTCTTCAATGGCGGCAATTTCCCACTCCGTTTTTCCCTCAGCCCGCAAGATATCCCGATAAGTAATGGGAATGGCTCCCCCCAGAGGATTTTGCCACTCGGGTAATTGATGCGTCAGGTCCACCAGCTCCCATCGGCTTTTTCGGCCATGCTCCCGAAACACCTCAGCCAATAATTCTTCTTCCGCTTGAGAAAGCTCGTCTGTTCCCGGGTCCTGATTCAACCTGACCTCATAATGAACTGGTTCGCTGATGTATTGGGCCCAAAACCCCTTCTCCCCCGGCATGGTCTCGCAAGTGACCAGATCAAGCACATGACTCAAAACCGGGCCGCGGTTCATGGAAACAAAATTGTCTGTCGTGAGGGGTCTTCCCCAGCGAACCAAAGCGGTTCGATCCGCGAGGTAGAGCAATTTGATGAGCTTCATGTAACTCATGGCCCCCCCGCGCAATCGAAGAAGAAAAGCGGCCGCTTGCGTGGCCTTGCGCTCGTTAAAGGTGATGTTCATGTGCCACTGATAATATCAACGAAATCGTCTTGCCGCACAAGCAGAGCTTTGCTCTTTCCCCACGCTGCTTCCTTGCTCTATCGTTATTTTACCTGCGGCCGGCGCATACCCAGCCACCGGTGAATCCCCTGCGCCGCCTTCCGGGCATCCCGCACCGCGTACACCGCCAGCGCCGCCCCCCGCACCATGTCCCCGCCGCTGAACACCCCGGGCACGCTCGTCATCTGATTCTCGTCCACAATCAACCCGCCCCACTCATTCGCCGCCAACTGGCTCATGTCCGAGTCCTTGGGCCACCGCACCGGGTCAAAGCCATACGCCACCAGCACCACGTCCGCCGGACAATCGAATTCAGAATTCGGCACCGGCACCGGTTTGCGCCGCCCCTGCGCGTCCGGCTCGCCCAATTGCATCCGCACGCAGCGCACCCCCGTCACCTCCCCCCGCTCATTCCCAAGCACAGCAATCGGATTGGTCAAAAAACTAAACCGCGCCCCCTCCTCCAGCGCATTGAAAAACTCCTTCCGGCTCCCGGGCATGTTGGCGAAATCCCGCCGATACAAACACACCGCCTGCCGCGCCCCGCAACGCAAGGCCGTCCGCAGGCAATCCATGGCCGTGTCGCCCCCGCCCAGCACCGCCACCCGCTTGCCCCGCACATCAATGTCCCCGCCCTCCAGCAGAATGCCCGCATTCTTCTGCGCCAGGAAAGGTATGGCCTGATAAACCCCCTTCAACTCCGCGCCGGGCACATCCAGCGGCTTGGCCTGCTGCGCACCAATGCCCAAAAACACCGCATCATATTCCCGCAGCAAATCATTCAATCCAAAATCACGTCCCAGCTTGACGCCCAGTTTGAATTTCACTCCCCGCTGCTTCAAAATGTTGACCCGGCGCTCCACCACCCGCTTTTCCAGTTTGAACGCCGGAATGCCCGTGACCAGCAGGCCCCCAGCCACCGGCAGTGCCTCGTGCACCACCACCTCATATCCCATCTTGGCCAGTTCATCCGCGCAGGCCAGTCCCGCCGGACCAGAGCCAACCACCGCCACCCGCAGGCCATTAGGCGGCGCCACGGCGGTGTTGATGGCGCCATGCTGCAGGGCGTATTCGTTCAGGAAACGCTCAATCGCCCCAATCGAAATCGGCTCCGTCTTGCCGTCCACCAGGCAGTGCCCTTCACACAACCGCTCCTGCGGACAAATCCGCGAGCAAATCTCCGGCATGTTGCTCGTGGCCTGTGAAAGCTCCGCCGCCTCCAGAAAATGCCCCTCCGCCACCAGCGCCAGCCATTCAGGTATGCGATTGGACAAGGGACACCCCTGCACGCAATTGGGATTGTGACACTGGACGCAGCGCGACGCCTGCTCCCGCGCCGTCTGCTCGTCCATCTCCGTGTATATCTCGAAAAAGTCAGCCACGCGCTCGACCGCCGAGCGTTTGGGAGGCTCCACCCGGTCCACCTCGGCCCAGGTGTACTTGCGCAATTCAGGTTCGGCGCTAATCATGGCTGCAAGCGGCCTGAGGCCGCGGCAATGGGGCGCTTGTTACGCCTTAATCATACCCTCCCCCCTGCCCGGGCGCAACGCTTTCTGCGGCCTCCTCCGGCAACCCCGGCCCGCGGCGGCATGACCGTCTCAGCCGGCCAGGCCTAGGACGCCGAGGCCGCTTTCCGGCGCTCCTTCCACTCCCAATACCACGCCACCGCCACGCTCATTTCATAGAGCAACTGCAGCGGCAACGCCATCGCCAGCATGGTAAAAGGGTCGCCCGAGGGAGTCACAAACGCCGATAACACCAGGTTGCCGATAATCGCCCACTGCCGGAAACCCTTGAGCTTTTCGTAATCCAGGATGCCAATCTTCACCAGCACCAGAATCACCACCGGCAGCTCGAAGGCCAGCCCCATCCCCAGCATGAACTTGATGACAAAGCTGATGTACGCATCCCCGCGCCATTCATCCGCCCCAAAACCCAGCCACCGGGAAAATTCCACCGTCGCCCCAATGGCCAGCACCATCACAATCAAATAACAAAAGACCACCCCCAGCAAAAACAAACCCGTCCCATAGGCCACCGCCCGAAACAGAATCTTTTTCTCGTGCACATGCAGCGCCGGCAGAATGAACGCCCCCAGAAAATAAAAGACAAAGGGCGACGACACCACCAATCCGCCATACAGGGCCAGCTTGAGCGCCACCATGACCCCTTCAATGGGGCCGTAATTCTTGATGACCACCATGGACGGCGGCGGCACATCCGGCTCCCCATAATGCGGCTGCAACGCCAGCACCGTATTGCTCCCCAACACCACCGGCACCAGGTGAAACGAACCTATCCGGTTGGTGCCCCAAACATTAGTGCCCCCAAATTCCTCCAACGGCACCCGCGTCAACACATTCGTCCCCGCCACCACCGCCACATCCGTCCGATGCCGCTGGAAAAATTTCTCCGACAATCGCAACGGCCACATCAAAAAGGCCACCAAGTAATTCGAGGCCACCAGACACACAATCATCCCAATGACCACCGCGCTCACGCTCTTCACCAGCGTCCACCGCAAATCCTCCAAATGCTCCAAAAACGGCTTCACCGGCCCGCCGTCCTCTTCCTCTTCCTCTCCAAGCTCAGACTCGCTGGACTCCGTGGATTCAGCAATCGCGGTAGTGGCAGGAGTGGTTTCCGCCGGGCTGGCCGATGAAGTATCTTCCCCCGGATAAGGAGTATAACCCTCCGGCCCCTGGCTGTCGTAACCGTAGGCGTAATAGGGACTGCCCGGGCCGTATTCGGTCGTTGGCGTGGCCTCGCTTCCCGCCGGTACGGCCTCAACCGGCGCAGCCTCGGCAGGCGTCGCCGCCGCCTCCTTCACGGGCGCGGAATCGGCCGCGCCCGCAGAGGTGGTCTCAAGGGGGGAAGAATCCGCCGGGACAGCCGCACCCCCACCCTCCGCTGGGCCCGCCTTGCCGGCGGGCGGTTCCGTCGAGGATGCAACCTCGGGCGCGGCAGGCAGCGGGCCCCCTGTGGGCACCGTGCCTTCCGGGGGTGCTTTCTGTTCCTTTGCGGGCCCGCCGGAATCACCCACTCCCCCTCCCGCGCCGGATGGATTTACCATGGTTCAAAAACCGTGGTTCAACACCTGGTCAGGCCGTGGGAGGCGGGTTGGAACTGGGTTGGGGAGCCGTTTTCTTGGGAGGCGGCGGCGGTTCACTCTCCACCGCATGATTAATCTCCTCCTGCACTTCGCGGGAAGCCTTTTTGAACTCTTTAATGCCCGTGCCCAAACCCTTCATCAATTCAGGAATCTTCTTCGCGCCGAACAGCAGCAGGCAGATGATTAAAATGCCAATAATCTCCGCCGAGCCAAGCATGGCCAGCACCGTCATTGAGTTTTGCATAATTACTTCTTTCACTCTGCGCCGTCGTCAGGCGTCGCTGGGGAAACCTAAGCCTAAAGCTACCTCGCGGCAAGCGGATATTCACCCACCGGCCCATCACCCCCTCGCCCCGCCTTAATGCCGGAAATGCCGCATCCCCGTGAACACCATCGCCAGCCCCCGCGCATCAGCCGCCGCAATCACCTCGGCATCCCGCATCGAACCACCCGGTTGTATCGCCGCCGTCGCCCCCGCCTCGGCCGCCGCCACCAGACCGTCCGGAAACGGGAAAAACGCATCGCTGCACACCACGCTCCCCTGCAAGGACAACCCCGCCTCGCCCGCCTTCCACACCGCGATGCGGCTGGCGTCCACCCGGCTCATCTGGCCCGCCCCAATCCCCAGCGTCCGGTCCGCCGCCGCATACACAATCGCGTTCGACTTCACATGCTTCACCACCCGCCACCCAAACAGCATGGCCTGCCATTCCGCCTCGCTGGGCTCGCGCCGCGTCACCACCTTCATCTGGGACCGCGAGGCAATCGTGGCATCACGCTGCTGCCACAAATACGATTGCGCCCCCACGCTCCGCACCTCCCACGGCGCGCTCTGCGCCGGTGACTTCAACATCTGAATCAGCCGCAAATTCTTCTTCTTCTGCAACACGGCCAGGGCGCCCTCCTCAAACGCCGGCGCAATAATCACCTCGCTGAATATCTCGGCTATCGCCTCGGCGCACGCCGCATCCAGCGCCCGATTCACCGCGATAATCCCCCCAAACGGCGCCTGCCGGTCCGTCGCATACGCCTTGTCCCAGGCCTCCCGCAAACTGGCTCCCTGCCCCACTCCGCACGGATTGGTGTGCTTCAGAATCGCCAGCGTGGGCGCCTGCCCCTCGAACTCCGCAATCAAATGCGCCGCCGCCGTCAAATCCAGAATGTTGTTGTACGACAATTCCTTCCCGTGCAGTTGCTGATAAAACGACTTGAAACCGCCATACAACGCCGCCGCCTGATGCGGATTCTCCCCATACCGCAAAGGTTGCACCAGCGGCGCCGTGATGCCCAGCGCCGGCGGCACCGCCGGCGCCCCCTCAAATTGCGCCGTCAAGTGCGCCGCAATCGCCGCATCATACGCCGCCGTCCGGGCAAACACCTTGGCCGCCAGCCGCCGCCGCAGCTCCAGCGTGGTATTGCCCTGCGCCTTGATTTGCTCCGCCACCACCCCGTAATCCGCCGGGTCCACCACCACCGTCACGCTCTCATGATTCTTCGCCGCGCTCCGCAGCATGGACGGCCCCCCAATGTCAATGTTCTCTATCGCCTCGTGCAGCGTCACCTGCGGCCGCGCCACCGTCTGCTCGAAGGGATAAAGATTCACCACCACCAAATCAATCATCGCGATGTCATGCTGCCGCGCCGCCGCTTCATGCTCCGGATTGCCCCGGATGCACAGAAGACCCCCGTGGATTTTCGGATGCAGCGTCTTCACCCGCCCATCCATCATCTCCGGAAAACCCGTATGGGCGCTGATGTCCTTCACCGGCAAACCCGCCTCGCGCAGGGCTTTGGCCGTGCCCCCGGTGGAAATCAACTCCACGCCCGCTTCTACGAGGGTTTGAGCCAGCGGCAGGAGTCCCGTTTTATCCGAGACGGACAATAAAGCGCGTTGAATCTTCGCCATAAAAAACGTCCCCCAAACATTTCAAAACCCCCGTTTGAGTCAATGCCGAAATATCCTATCCCGCCTGTCCTCTTCGCTTCATCTTGCCGCCTCGCCCCCTTTAAGGCACCATGTCGCCATGCAGCGCTGGTTCTGCACGCTCCTCCTGGGCTGGCTCATCGCCGGAGCCTCATCCCTCCGGGCCGCAGCCGGCCCGCAATGGGCCCCAGGCCCCGAGCCGCCAGCCCACGACCCCTCCTCCCTCGTCCCCTGCGGCCCCCAATACTGGTTCTTTGCCACCGGCGTGGGCATCCGCTCCTGGCACTCCACCAACCTCATAGCCTGGCAGGAAGGCCCCCGCGTCTGGCCCCAAATGCCCGCCTGGGTCACCAACATTGTGCCCGCCCATCGAGGCCATTTCTGGGCCCCCGATGTCATCGCCATTTCCAACCGCTTCCTCCTGTACTATTCCATCTCCAGTTGGGGCCGCAACCGCTCCGCCATCGCCCTGGCCACCAACCCCACCCTCGACCCCCAGGACCCCCGCTTCCATTGGAAAGATGCAGGCGTGGTCATCGAATCTTTCCCCACCAACGATTTCAACGCCATTGACCCGGCCGTGACCCGCGACACTGAGGGCCGCCTGTGGCTCAGCTTCGGCTCATTCTGGAGCGGCATCAAGCTGGTCGAGCTCGACCCCGCCACCGGCAAACGCCGCGCCCCCAATTCCCCCCTCCACTCCCTCGCCCGCGCCCCGGAAATTGAAGCGCCCTTCATTTACCGCCGCGGCGATTTTTATTACCTCTTCGTGAACTGGAACCTTTGCTGCCGCGGCACCAACAGCACTTACAACCTCCGCATCGGTCGCAGCCCGCGCATCACCGGCCCCTACCGCGACCGCCAGGGCGTGGACATGAACCAGGGCGGCGGCACGCTCCTTCTCGAAAGCCGCGCCCACGTCATCGGCCCCGGTCACGCCGGCATCATCTCGGTGGGCGGCAAGGAATGGCTGAGCTTTCATTTCTACGACGCCCGCCGCCGCGGCACCGCCACCCTCGCCCTCCGCCGCCTGGAATGGGACCCCGACGGCTGGCCCCTCGTCACCGACGAAACTCCCGCCGGCAAGCCCCCCGCTCAATAACGCGGAGCACTCGGGTCCACCTCCACTGACCAACGGTCTATCCCCCCGGCCAGGTTGCGCAATTTCTCGAACCCCAAATGCCGCAGTTGCCCAATCGCGCTCAAGCTGCGCAAACCATGATGGCAATACACCACGATTTCCTCCTCCCGCCAGTCCGCCAGCTCCTCGTGCCGAAGCAACAGCTCGCCCAGCGGAATCAATCGCGCCCCGTCCAGCCGCACAATCGCGTATTCCTCCGGCTCCCGCACATCCAGCAGTTTGGGCGGATGGGCCGAGCGCAGCCGCTCGGCCAGCTCACGAGGCGTCATTTGCAATTTCACAGCAGCCACCTTAGGAAGCCAAAGCGGAAAGATAACGCTCGCATTCAATGGCCGCCGCGCAACCCTGCCCCGCCGCTGTGATGGCCTGCCGATAAACCCGGTCCACGCAATCGCCCGCCGCAAATATCCCCTCCACATTCGTCGCCGTGCCCCGCACCGGCACAATGTACCCCTCAGGGTCCATCTGGATTTTGCCCCTGAACGGCGCCGTGTTGGGCACGTGGCCAATCGCCACAAACACCCCCGCGCATGCCAAAACCTGCTCAGCCCCCGTCTTGACATGCTTCAACCGCACCCCCGTCACCTGGTCCTGCGCCACATCCAGGATTTCCGTCACCACCGAATCCCACACCGGCTTGATTTTGGGGTGGGACAGCGCCCGCTGCGCCATAATCTTGGAAGCCCGCAGTTGGTCCCGCCGATGCACCAGATACACCACCGACCCAAACCGCGTTAAATACAGAGCCTCCTCACACGCCGAATCTCCCCCGCCCACCACCACCAGCGGCTTGTTGCGGAATACCGGCAGCGCGCCATCACACGTGGCGCAGTACGTGACCCCCTTTTTCTCCAGCTTGTCTTCGCTTTCCAAACCCAGCCGGCGATGCCCGGCGCCACTGGCAATAATAATCGAGCGGCTCTCCAGCGTGCCCTCGTCCAACTTCAACACCAAGGGCCGCCGCGTAACGTCCACGTCCACCACACTGGCATAACGCAACCGCGCCCCGAAGCGCTCCGCCTGTTTTTGCATCCGCTCCATCAGTTCAAAGCCATCCACCCCCTCCGGAAATCCCGGATAATTCTCCACCACGCTGGTCGTCGTCAGCAACCCCCCCGGCAGGTTGCCGGTCAACACCACCGGATTCAAGTTGGCCCGCGCCGTGTAAATGGCGGCCGTCAATCCCGCACAACCCGTCCCAATAATCACTACATTTTCCATAAATCACCCAATATAGCACACCACACACCACCGGCTGAACCCTCTACCACCCAACTGGCAATACCCCGGCGAACCGCTCCCCTCACGCCGATTGCGCGTCACGACTGCGCGGCCAGCCGCACAAAATTCCGCAGCAATTGCAGCCCCACTACCTGGCTCTTTTCCGGATGAAACTGCGTGGCATACACGTTTTGCCACGCAATCGCCGAGGCAAAGGTCTCCCCGTACGTCGTCCGCCCGGCAATAATCGAAGCATCCTCCGGCTGAGGGTAGTAGCTGTGCACAAAATAAAAATAGCTCCCATCCGGGATGCCCTCGAACAAGGGACAGCCGCTTTGCGCCTGCCAGACCTGATTCCACCCAATCTGCGGCACCTTCAACCCCCCCGCCCCGCTCAAGCGCACCACCTTCCCCTTGAAAAGCGACAGCCCCGCCGCGCAACTGTTGAACTCCTCGCTCCGCTCAAACAACGCCTGATACCCCACACAAATCCCCAAAAACGGCCGCCCGCTGGCGATGAACTCCGGCACCGCCGCCAGCAATTCCTGGCGGCTCAGGGCGTGGATGCAATCATCAAACGCACCCACCCCGGGCAACACCACCGCCCGCGCCTCCTTCATCCCCTCCGGACGGGTCACCAGCCGTACCTCCGCCCCCACCTTCTGCAGCGCCTTCTCCACACTGCGCAGGTTGCCCGAACCATAATCCAACAATGCAATCATCGGCCTTCATTTAGGCTCAGATAAGCCAGGGCTTCCAAGCAATTTTTTACCCCCCCTGGGAAAGGCTGGTTAGAACATGCCCCCGCCGGTAGTCATGACCTGCCCAGCTTTCTCTTTTTTTACCCCCAACCGCGAAGCCAATCGCCCAAAACGCTCGGATAATTGCCCTGAACCATCCCCAATGTCCCCCCCATTTCAACAAAATGCTTCCACCGCAGACCACCCACGCGCACCCAATCGCCGACTGCCCCCCTGGCTCCTGAGGATTTCAGCAGGCAAGGATTAGGGGGCATTTAATAATTGCAATATCCTCATAACAAGTATGTTACAAATATATTAGCGTTCCACATCATAGTTGTAATTATTATTTTACAATCAAATGCTCTTATAGACTTGATAAACCCACACATATCTTGTCATGGTAAGACCAAAAAAGTTTAATTTTTGGCAATTTTTGTCTCGACAAATGGCCACACATGGATTTTATTACGTTTAGTTTCTTTAATTCTTCTTGAATGGATTAAGAAGAATTCCTAACCAACCTTTGGCGGGTGAGGTGTCCCCAAGGATGTCTTCCCTGCCAGAGCAACTTAAGCTAGAAATAGGAATGACCGTGAAAACTGTGCAGTTCAACAACACCGTGCTGCGGGATGGCCACCAATCGCTGGCCGCTACGCGCATGACCACGGCCCAAATGCTGCCGGTGGCCCCGGAGCTGGACGACCTGGGCTTTGCCGGTCTGGAAACCTGGGGCGGCGCCACCATTGACTCCTGCCTGCGCTACCTCAACGAAAACCCCTTTGACCGCTTGCGCGCGCTCAAAAAGGCCGCCCCCAAAACGCCGCACATCATGCTCCTCCGCGGCCAGAACATCGTCCAGTACGCCAGTTTTCCCGACGACGTGGTGGAAGCCTTTGTCAATTGCTCCGCCCAGGCGGGCATGGACATCTTCCGGATTTTTGACGCTCTGAATGACGTGCGGAACCTCCGCCACGCCGTGCAGTGCGTCATCAAGGCCGGCAAACACGCCCGCGGCGAGATTTGCTACACCACCAGCCCCGTCCACACGCTGGAAGCCTTCGTCCAGATGGGCGTCGAACTGGAGGCCATGGGCTGCCATTCCATCGGCATCAAGGATATGGCCGGCCTCATCAAACCGGGCGTCGCCGCCACCCTCATCCGCGAGTTGAAAAAACGGGTCAAAATCCCCATCGTCCTCCACAGCCACGACACCGCCGGCCTCGCCGCCGCCTCCTATCTGGCGGCGATTGACGCAGGCGTGGACGCCGTCGAAACCTCCATTGCCCCCTTTGCCAACGGCACCGCCCAGCCGGACACCCTGCGCATGCTGGCCCTGCTGGACGGCCATCCGCGCCGGCCCACCTTTGACGAAGAGCGGCTCTACAAATTGCAGGAATACTTCACCGGCGTGTACCAGGAGCTTGCCAAGTTCACCAGCCCCGCCAATGAAAAGGTGGACGCCGACATCCTCACCTACCAGGTGCCCGGCGGCATGTTGAGCAACTTCCGCACCCAGCTCAAGGAGCAGGGCATGGCCGACAAGTTCCAGGAAGTACTCAAAGAAATCCCTTACGTCCGCGCCTGTTTGGGGTATGTTCCCCTGGTGACCCCCACCTCTCAAATCGTGGGCACCCAGGCCATGCTCAACGTGAAATTCGGACGCTGGAAAAACATCTCCCAGCCCGCCGCCGATATTGCGCTCGGCAAATACGGCAAAACCCCCGGCCCCATCGCCCCCGAGGTGCTCGCCCAGGTGGAAAAGCAAACCGGCAAAAAGCCCATCACCGAACGCCCCGCCGACCTGCTGGAGCCGGGCATGCCGAAATTGCGCGAGCAACTGCGCGCCAAAGGACTGCCGGACACCGACGAAATGGCTGTGCTTTACGCCATGTTCCCGCAACAGGTGGAAGCCTTGTTGAAGCCCAAAGCTCCCGCCCCGGCGGCCCCGGCGGCCCCTCCGCCCGCCCCCAAACCGGCCGCGCCCGCGCCCTCCCCAGCGCCCGCTCCGGCGCCGGTGCCCTTGCCGTCTGCCAGCCCGCGGACCAATGGCCATACCCGCCATTTTGCCATCACCGTGAATGGCGTGCGCCGTATGGTAACCGTGCGCGAAGCCTAACCCCGCCCCCCTGATGAGGTGACTATGGAACCAAAAACAACGAGCACCCCTGCGTTGCCGCCCCTGGAGTTTCGGCGTGATTTTCCGCCACCGTCCTACGCGGAGTGGAAAGCCGCCGTCGAGGCCGAGCTGAAAGGCGCGCCTTTCGATAAAAAAATGCTCACGCCCACCTACGAGGGCATCACCCTGCAACCGCTCTACCGCCGCGAAGACCTCGAGGGGCTGGCTCATGTGGACACCTTCCCCGGCTTCGCGCCGTATGTGCGCGGAGTGCGCGCCGCCGGGTACCGCGCCGAAAGCTGGCAGATTTCCCAGGAGCTGTACGCCCCCGCGCCGGCCGAGTTCAACCGCCTGGCGCGCGCCGCTCTCGCCCGCGGACTGACCAGCCTGAACATGGTGGTGGACCACGCCACCCGCAACGGCCAGGACCCGGACCGCGTGCTGGCTCACGAAGACGTGGGAGCCGGCGGCGTCTCCATCGCCACCACCGAAGACGTGGCCAGGGCGCTCGAAGGCATCAATCTGGCCCAGGTGCCCTTGTTTGTGCGCACCGGCGCCTCCGCCCTCCCCTTCACCGCCCTCCTCGCCGCCTGGCGCCGACGCCAGAACAAACCAGTGAGCGAACTCAGCGGCTGCATCGAAATGGACCCCTTGGGCATTCTCGCGCACGAAGGACGCCTTCCCCAATCCCTCGACGGCGCCTACCGCGAAATGGCCCTGTTGACCCGCTGGGCCGCCCAACACGCCCCCCGCCTCCAAACCATTTGCGTCCACAGCCGCGCCTGGCATGAATCCGGCGCCAGCGCCGTCCAGGAGCTGGCCTTCGCCCTGGGCGCCGGCGTCGAATACCTCCGCCAGATGCACCACCGCGGCCTGGACCTCAACACCGTGGCGCGCCACCTTCGCTTTGCGCTCACCGTGGGCTCCCATTTCTTCATGGAAATCGCCAAACTCCGCGCCGCCCGGATGCTCTGGGCCAACGCCGTGGCCGCCATGGGCGGCTCGGCGGAAGCCCAGAAACTCCATCTGCACGTCCGCACCGCCCACTTCAACAAGAGCCAGTTGGACCCCTACGTGAACCTCCTGCGCACCACCGTCGAGGCCTTCGGCGCCGTGGTGGGCGGAGTCCAAAGCCTGCAAGTCGGCGCGTTTGACGAAGTCATCCGGCCGCCGGATGATTTCTCCCGCCGCCTGGCCCGCAACATCCAGCTCATCCTCCAGAAGGAATGTGACCTGGACAAGGTCATTGACCCCGCCGGCGGCGCCTACTACGTGGAATGGCTCACCCACGAAATCGCCCGCCGCGCCTGGGCCTTGTTCCAGGAAGTCGAAAAACGCGGCGGCCTCGCCGCCGCCATGCGCCAGGGCTTCCCCCAGGAGGAAGTGGCCAAAACCCGCGCCGCCCGCCTCAAGGCCGTCGCCCAGCGCCGCGACACCCTGGTGGGCGTCAATCAGTACGCCAACGTCAAAGAAGAACCCCTCCCAGCCGCCCCGGCTGTGCCGCCGGATTTCCACCGCCAGCGCGCCCGGCAGATTGAAGATTACCGCAGCGGCGCTGATGAAACCCAAAGCACCGCCATCCTCGAACGCCTCAACCGCATCGTCAACGGCGGCGAGGAAGGCGTGGTCGAGGCCGCCATCGAAGCCGCCCTCGCCGGTGCCACCCTGGGCGAAATCACCCGCGCCCTCCGGGCCAGCGACACCCCGGAAACCGGCTGGCAGCCCGTGCCCCTGGTGCGGGCGGCCGAGGCCTTTGAAAAACTGCGCCAGGCCATGCGCGCCCATGCCGCGCAGCACGGCCCGCTCAAAATCTTTCTGGCCAATCTGGGCCCCCTCAAACAACACAAGGCCCGCGCCGACTTCTGCCGCGGCTTCTTTGAGACCGGCGGCTGGGAAGTGATTTACCCCGCCGGCTTCAAGACCCCGGAGGAGGCCGCCCAGGCCGCCTTGGCTTCCGGCGCGCCGGTGATTGTCATTTGCAGCACCGACGATACCTACCCCGCCCTCGTGCCCCCGCTGGTGCAGGCGGTCAAAGCCGCAGACCCGAAACGTAAAGTCATCCTGGCGGGCTATCCGCAGGACCAGATTGATGCGCATAAACAGGCGGGCGTGGATGATTTTGTCCATATCCGCCTGGATGCCGCCGCGTTTTTGTCTCAATTAGCCAAATCCATGGGAGTTGCTCTGTGAAAACCTTGCCTGATTTCACCCAAGTACCGTTTCAACCGCCCACCCCCGCGGTCACCTTTGAACAATGGCAGCAGCAAATCGAGCGGGAAACCGGACGCCCGCTCCAGGAGCTGCTCTGGCAGACCATGGAGCAAATCGAGGTCAAACCCCTCTACACCCGCCGCGACCTGGATGCCGCGCTGCACCTCGACTACCTGCCGGGCCTGCCCCCCTTCCTGCGCGGGCCGTATGCCTCCATGTACGTGGTCAAACCGTGGACCGTCCGCCAATACGCCGGCTTCTCCACGGCCGAGGAAAGCAACGCCTTCTACCGCCGCAACATTGCCGCCGGCCAGCAGGGGTTGTCCGTCGCCTTTGACCTGCCCACCCACCGCGGCTACGACTCCGACCACCCCCGCGCTTTCGCCGATGTCGGCAAGGCCGGCGTGGCCGTCTGCAGCGTCGAGGACGCCAAAATCCTCTTTGACGGCATCCCCCTGGACCGCATCTCCGTCTCCATGACCATGAACGGCGCCGTCCTGCCCATCATGGCCTTCTACATCGTGGCGGCGGAGGAGCAGGGCGTCCCCATGGCCCAGCTCTCCGGCACCATCCAGAATGACATCCTGAAGGAATACCTTGTCCGCAACACCTACATCTATCCGCCCAAGCCTTCCATGCGGATTATTGCGGACATCTTCGCCTTCACCTCCAAAAACATGCCCAAGTTCAACTCCATCTCCATCTCCGGCTACCACATGCAAGAGGCCGGAGCCACGGTGGACCTGGAGCTGGCCTACACTCTGGCCGACGGCCTCGAATACGTCCGCACCGGCCTCCAGGCGGGCATTGATATTGATGCGTTTGCCCCGCGCCTCTCATTCTTCTGGGCCCAGGGCAAAAACTTCTTCATGGAAGTGGCCAAAATGCGCGCCGCGCGCCTCCTCTGGGCCAAACTCATCAAGCAGTTCAACCCGAAGAATCCCAAATCCATGGCCCTCCGCACCCACTCCCAGACCTCGGGCTGGAGTTTGACGGAGCAGGACCCCTTCAACAACGTGGCCCGCACCTGCATCGAAGCCATGGCCGCCGCCCTCGGCCACACCCAGTCCCTGCACACCAACTCGCTGGACGAAGCCATCGCGCTGCCCACCGATTTCTCCGCGCGCATTGCCCGCAACACCCAGCTCTTCCTCCAGGAGGAGACCGGCATCTGCAAGGTCATTGACCCCTGGGCCGGCTCCTTCTACGTCGAGGCCCTCACCCAGGCCCTCATGGAAAAAGCCTGGGCGCACCTCCAGGAAATCGAAGCCCTCGGCGGCATGGCCAAAGCCATCGAAACCGGCCTGCCCAAACTGCGCATCGAGGAGGCCGCCGCCCGCCGCCAGGCCCGCATTGACTCCGGCAAGGAAATCATCGTCGGCGTCAACGCCTACCGCCTGGAACAATCCGAAGCCATCCCCGTGCTGGAAGTGGACAATGCCGCCGTGCGCGAGGCCCAAATCAAGCGCCTGGCCCAAATCCGCGCCTCCCGCAACCAGGCCAAAGTGGACGCCGCCCTCGCCGCCCTCTCCCGCGCCGCCGAAACCGGCGAAGGCAACCTCCTGGAGCTGGCCATCGCCGCCGCCCGCGAGCGCGCCACCCTCGGCGAAATCTCGGCCGCCCTTGAAAAACACTTCGGCCGCCACAAGGCCCTCATCCGCTCCATCTCCGGCGTGTACACCTCCGAGTATGCCCAGCCGGACCAGCTCGCCGAAGTGCGCCGCCGCGTCGAGGCCTTTGCCCAGCGTGAAGGCCGCCGCCCGCGCATCCTCGTCGCCAAAATGGGCCAGGACGGCCACGACCGCGGCGCCAAGGTGGTGGCCACCGCCTATGCCGACATGGGCTTTGATGTGGACATTGGGCCGCTGTTCCAGTCGCCGGAGGAAACCGCCCGCATGGCGGTCGAAAACGATGTCCACGTCGTGGGCATCAGCTCCCTCGCCGGCGGCCACAAGGCCCTCCTCCCCGAACTGGTGGCCGAATTGAAAAAACTCGGCCGCGAGGACATTCTGGTGGTGGTGGGCGGCGTCATCCCCGCGCAGGATTATCCCTTCTTGCGCGAACACGGCGCAGCCGCCATCTTTGGCCCGGGCACCATCATCACCGAGGCCGCCATGGAAATCCTGAACCAGCTCGAACGCGCCCACGCTCACACGGACTAATCCTTCATGACCACCTGCGCCGAAGACCTGCCGGGGACTCCCCTCCCCTCCGCGGCCCATGCAGCGCCGCCGGAGCGGTTGACGGAGACCCTGCGCGTGTTGCCGCCCGTGGTGCCGCCGGCGGCGCCGGCGGCAGCCGGCACTCCGCGCCCCCGGGTCCGGCGTTTGAGCGTCGAGGATTATGTGGAAGGCGTCCGCCGGGGCGACCGCACCATCCTCGCGCGGGCCATTACGCTTATCGAAAGCTCCGCCCCGGCCCACCAAACCCTCGCGCAAGCCGTGTTGCGCCAGCTCTTGCCCCACACCGGCAAGGCCCGGCGCATCGGCATCACCGGCGCTCCCGGCGTGGGCAAAAGCACCTTTATCGAGGCCTTCGGCTGTTATTTGTGCCGCCAGGGCCTCCAGGTGGCCGTGCTGGCCGTGGACCCCTCCAGCAACCGCGCCGGCGGCAGCATCCTCGGCGACAAAACCCGCATGGAACAGCTCTGCCGCCAGCCCAAAGCCTTCATCCGCCCTTCGCCCTCCGGCAAAACCTTGGGCGGCGTCGCCCGCAAAACCCGCGAAACCATGCTCCTCTGCGAAGCCGCAGGCTTTGACGTCGTGCTCGTGGAAACCGTGGGCGTGGGCCAGAGCGAGGTGGCCGTCCGCTCCATGGTGGATTTTTTCCTGCTCCTGCTGCTGCCGGGCGCGGGCGACGAGCTCCAGGGCATCAAAAAGGGCATCGTGGAAAATGCCGATGCGGTCCTCGTCACCAAGGCCGACGGCCCCCTCCGCCAGCGCGCCGAACAAACCCGCCAGGAATACGCCACCGCCCTGCATTACCTGGCCCCGGCCACCCCGCCGTGGAAAACCCCCGTGGCCGCCTGCTCGGCCTTGACCGGCGAGGGCATCCCCGCCGTCTGGGACATGATTCAGAATTTTTACGCGCTGCTCGAGCCCGCCGGCATCCTCCGGCAATTGCGGCAGGAGCAGTCCCGCCAGTGGCTCGCGGACCTCATCCGCGAAGAATTGGAGGCCCGCTTTTACCGCCTCCCCGGCATGGCCGCCGCCCGCGCGCGGCTCGAAGCCGCCCTGTTGCGCGGCGAAATCACCGCCCCCCAGGCGGCCCAGGAACTTTTGGCGCTGGCCGAGGCCCCCGCAGGCCGCAGCACGGCGCCATCCTCCCCATCCCATGGAAAGAACGAGCACTATGATTAAGAAAATTGACCATCTCGGCATCGCGGTCAAAAACCTCGATGAAGTGGTGAACTACTACGAAAAAGCCCTCGGCCTCAAATGCGAAAAACGCGAGGAAGTGGCCTCCCAAAAAGTCCGCGTGGCCTTCTTCAGCGTCGGCGAGGTCCACATTGAATTGCTGGAGCCTACCGACCCCGAAAGCCCCATCGCCAAGTTTCTGGAAAAAAATCCCAACGGCGGCATCCACCATGTCGCCTTTGGCACCGACAACATCGAAGCCCAGTTGCAACAGGCCGCCGCCGCCGGCTGCAAGCTCATCCACGAAAAACCGTTTGAAGGCGCCGCCAACAAGCTGGTGGCCTTCCTCCATCCCAAATCCACCTATGGCGTGCTGACCGAGTTTTGCATGCCCAAAAACAATGGGGGCGGTGGCTGCTGCTGCAGCTCACACTAACCTTCCTCTCCTCTTGACCTATGCCTATTGACCCCAAATTGCTCAAAAACCTGGCCCACCGCCGCGCCGTCGCCCGCGCCGCCGGCGGTAACGACAAACTCGAAGCCCGCCGCGCCAAGGGCCTCATGACCGCCCGCGACCGCGTGGAGGCCCTCTTCCAACCCGGCACCTTCCTCGAAATGGGCCAGCACGCCCAGCACGATTGCCACAACTTCGGCATGGACGGCAAACCCATGCCCGGCGACGGCGTCATCACCGGCGTCGGACTCGTGGACGGCCGGCCCGTGGCCGTCTTCAGCCAGGACTTCACCGTCGGCGGCGGCGCCCTCGGGCGCATCCACTCCCGCAAAATCAGCGACATGATGGAATACGCCCTCCGCTGCGGCATGCCCGTGGTGGGCTTCAACGACTCCGGCGGCGCCCGCATCCAGGAGGGCGTGGAATCCCTCGCCGGCTACGGCCAGGTCTTCTTCCGCAACGTCCTCCTCTCCGGCGTGGTGCCCCAAATCGCCGTCATCGCCGGCCCCTGCGCGGGCGGCGCGGCCTACTCCCCCGCCTTGATGGACTTCCTCATCATGGTCCGCAAAACCGCCAACATGTTCATCTGCGGGCCGGAAGTCATCAAGGCCGCCACCGGCCAGAAGGCCGACCTGGCCGATTTCGCCACGGCCGAGGCCCATGCCGCCGTCAGCGGCAACATCCATTTCATCGCCGAAAACGACGCCCATGCCGTCGAGCTGGTGCGCAAGCTGCTCTCCTACCTCCCCCCCAACAACCTCATGGACCCGCCCCACCATCCCACGCCGGTGGTGGACATGACCCCCGACCCCGGGATGAACGACCTGGTCCCCTCCGACCCCAAGCAGGCCTACAACGTCCTCGACGTCATCACCCGCCTGGTGGATGCCGGCGATTTCTTTGAAGTCGCCAAAGAGTTCGCCAAAAACATCGTGGTCGGCTTTGCCCGCATCCAGGGCATTGTGGTCGGCATTGTGGCCAACCAGCCCATGGTCAAGGCCGGCACCCTGGACATTGACTCCTCCGACAAGGCCGCCCGCTTCATCCGCTTCTGCAACGTCTTCAACATCCCGCTCGTGACCCTCGTGGACGTGCCCGGCTTCCTCCCCGGCCTCCAACAGGAACGCGGCGGCATCATCCGCCACGGCGCCAAGATGCTCTTCGCCTACGCCTCGGCCACCGTGCCCAAAATCACCGTCATCATGCGCAAGGCCTACGGCGGCGCCTACCTCGCCATGTGCAGCCAGGACATGGGCGCCGATTTCGTGTACGCCTGGCCCACCGCCGAAATTGCGGTCATGGGCGCCGAAGGCGCGGTCAAGGTCCTCTACAAAAAGGAAATCGCCGCCGCCCCGGACCCCAAGGCCAAAGAAGCCGAGCTCCAGGCCGAATATCGCGACAAATTCTGCTCGCCTTACGAGGCGGCCTCCAAGGCCATGATTACCGACGTCATTGAACCGGCCGAAACCCGCGCCGCGGTGGCCATGGCCCTCCGCAACACCCTGAGCAAGCGCGAAACCCGGCCGCCCAAAAAACACGGCACCATTCCGCTCTAACCCTCAATTCCGGCTGGCACATCATGCGCCTCTGGCCCATGATGTGCCCCGGTACGGTTTCATCTTATGCAACTGAGTTGCGAACATTGCCTGTGGTGGCAGCACGAGGAGGCCGGTGTCAAAATCGGCCCCGAGGTCAAATACAACTACGGCCGCTGCCATCGGTTTCCCCCGCGCGCCGCGGCCTTCCCGCTCGTGCGCGCCGACACCTTCTGCGGCGAATTCACGCCGCGCACCTACGCCTCCGTCGCCCGGCTGGCAGGCGCCCAGCTCACCACCGGCGCCGGCGATGACACCCCGGTGGCCCCGCCGTTGCGCAGCAGCGCCAGCCGCGACCTGATTGATGCGGAAATCGCCGCCACCATCGCCGCCGCCGTGGCCATGGTTATTGACGGCCCCCACCGCATCGTCGAAGTGGAACCCGTCCGCACCCCGGCCTTTGGCCCGTGGCCGCTGGGCGCCGTGCTCAACACCTGGGCCATCGAAGGCCGCGTGCAGCACTTTGCCTCGCACCGCATTCGCTGAAACTAACCAAACCCCAACCCCCAACCCCTTTCTTGTTGCATGACCAAACGATTGCTCATCACCATTGACGGCAAACAATACGATGTGCTGGTGGAAGTCCTCGACGACGCCGGACGCCAGGCCGTGCCTGCCCCGGCACCCGCCGCCCACGCCGCCCCGCCCCCGCCGCCACCACCACCGCCTCCGCCTCCCCCCGCTCCAGCCCCTGCCCCGGTAGCCGCTCCTGCCGGCGCCAGCGCCGGTCCGGGCGACATCCCCAGCCCCCTCACCGGGCGCGTCGTGGCCATCAACGTGCAGGTGGGCCAAACCGTCAAAGCTGGCGACTGCGTCCTCGTGCTGGAAGCCATGAAGATGAACACCAACGTCTTCGCCCCTCGCGACGGTGTGGTCAAGGCCATCAAAGTGGCCGTCGGCGATGCCGCCGAAGAGGGCCAGCCCCTGTTGACGCTGGAATAACCTCTCCCTAATCAAACTCCTTGTCTCTCAGGGACGGCTCCCACGCCGTCCCTTTTCGCTTTGTCCCAAAGTGAGCGGGCGCGCTCCTTTCCTCCGCGCATTCCATCACTCAGCTACTTCTGCTTTCTGTGAAATCTTCCCGCCAATCGTCCTCCCTTAAAAGGCAAGCTAACTTGAACTGGCCCCACCCTCACGCGCCTCCGGGCGTTTGTCTCATTTCCGGAGCAATCGCTTGACCTCCTCTTCCACCAGCGGACTGGCCAGAATTGCCTGCTGAATGGCATGTAAGATATTGCCGGAAAGATCGCGCTTCGGGACGATTTCCTTGCGTCTCATTTTCGCCACCAATTCGGCCAGAGATTTGCGTACGACAAAATTGCCATCCACGATGGATGGTTTGGTAAGCTCCTCGTAGTCCGCGGGAGAAATGCGAACGGTTGTTCCCGGCAAATTAGCCCCTCGTCGCTCCACTTTTTCAACTTGCGAGGAAATCACCGTTAACACCAGCACTTGGTCTTCAAGCGGTTGGACATTGACCACAATGAAATAATGAGGTTCTCCTGAAGTGAGGTGGCGATCCACGAAGTAATAAACACTCCCGGGGCGAAGCGTTAGCTTTATTTCCCAGGGCGCCTCCTCGTCCATGCCGCCTCCCCTTACCTCCACTTGGCCTCAAAATGGAAAGCTTCCTCGAGCATCTCTCTACGCCATTCCCGTTCTTCGTCGCTCAACGCAAAACACGGCTCAACCCCCTCAGGCGGGTCCTCTAAAAAATCATCGTAGGCCATCATTGCCCGGGTGGTCTCTCCCGATTTCAGCGCCGTCTCATGTTTTCGCCATTCGGGATATTCATGGGTCAAATCCGCCAGCCGGAAACCATCTGCGGCCCCAAACTTTTGCCAGGCATATTCCAAGGCTTCCAAATCCGATTGCGAGAAGACACGGGTTTCCACTTCGTCAATGGATTCCAAAGCGTGGACATCTTCCCGGCAGGGACGGATAAAACGCCCGGAGTATTGCTTTTCCAGCTCACCCAGAAATTCGCTTTGCTCCGCCAAGTCCTTGGTCCCAGAGGGCACAGGCCCGTAATTCATGGCCAGGTACCGATCGTTGGTGAGGGCACGCCCGTATTTTCGCAAGTGATAGCGATCGGCAAAAAAAACAAGTTTTAGGGCTTTAAGCTTGTTGATCCGGCCACCGCTCTTGCGCGCAAAAAAATTGAGTGCCTGTGTCGCCTTGCGATATGCAAATGCCAAATTCATATCACCACTTTCATAGTACTCTAATTCTTTCGGCAAAGAAAGACCTTTATGAAGCGAGGCGGAACAACCGGTGTTTGGCCTCAAGGCCCGGCCAGTCGTTCCCCACCCCACGCCAGCGGCAGCACGCGCAGCACCCCGTAGGCCTCCAGCGGCACAAACCAGCCGCTTTGCAGATTGCCATCGGCGTATTCAACCATCGGGGAAAAGCAGCCCTGCACGCGGCTCTGCGCCACCAGGCGCAAGGCGTTGGCCGCCTCCACCACTGAAATCTGCCCCTGCGACTGCACGCCCAGCCACGCCCCAAGTGAAACAAGCTTCTCCGGGTACCCGCTGAAACTCAACCGGCCCCACTCCTGCCATTTGCCCTGGTCATCCAGCCGCCATCCCAGCAACGCCGTGCTGTTTTGGGTGGCCTCGTATTTCCCCTCCAGATAAAACACCCCTCCCTGATGCACCAACGGTTGCTGGGCCTGCTCCGGCAGCGGCAGCGAGGCCACCAGATGAAATTGCGTGCCGTCATACGCGCCCGCGTCCACATATTGCCGGTAGTCAGTCACCCCCTGCGCATTGTAATGTGGGCCTGTCGTATAAACCATATTCCCGCCATGCGAGACCCCCAGCAACGTCCCCGGCACATTCACCGGCGCGCGCACCACCGGCTCCAACGGGTCCGTAAAGTCCACCACCGAGAGAAAATGCTTTTGCTCCACCCGCCACGCATACGGCACCGGCTCGCCCACCGGATAATCCAGCGGCACCACCACCGGCTCCGGCGCCATCTGTGCGCCGTGGCTGATGAAGATGCAATTGCCCTGCCCCACCGGACGGCTGAACTGCAACCAGCCGTTGGTGCTCAAGTCCACCGTTGAGACCCACTTGACGGGCGCGCCGGCGCCCCCCACTTCAAAAGCCACCATTTCCCCGCCGCCGCTGCCGTACACCGGCCCGGGCCAGAACCCAAAGCGGCCCAGCGTCACCGGCCCATCCCACAAAACCGGCATGAGGTAATAATAGGGCAACGGCTGCGTGTTCACCCACACCAGCAACCCGTTCTCCAGCCACAACGGCTCCCATTGCTGGCCATACGCCGCCCGGCCATGATTGCCCTCATACACCCCCAACACCCGAAGCTGCGGCAACGCCGACACATCAATGACACTGAGTTTGAAATTGCGTTCCTCCCCCGAAGCCGCCGGCGGCACATAAGCCCACCGCCACCCATACCCACCCCCCGGCGTTTGCAACACATACAGCCGCCCCTCGCGCAGCGTCGCGCCAGCCACCGGCCACTCGCCCAGCCGTAACATGTTAAGCGCTTGGTCCGGCTCCGCCTGCGTGGACACCCGCAACGCCGGTTGATTCGCCTGCTCCCACCCGTAGTAATTCCGGCAGTCGAACAGTTGCAACAGATGCGCCCCCGCCACCCACACCCGGGAAACCGGCCACGAAAGCTCCAGCGTGGCCGTCACCCGCGGCTGGTCCCGGTCCGCCGCATCCACCGTAATCAGCTCCCAGCCCGAAATGGACAGGATGCGCTCCTTATACAGCGCCGACCGCCGCGGCTGCATTTGATGCTCAATCACCCCGCGCAGCACCAGGTTGGTGGCCTGCAAATCAATCAACTGCACCCGCTGCGCATAACCATTCGAGAGGTATCCCCCATAAGGCACCATTACCAGCCCTGCTGTCGGCAACACCGTAAAGGCTTTTTCATCCAGATTCGCCTCGCTCCACGAACCATGCTCGCCCAGCAACACTTTGTTGAACAACCGCGGCCGCGCCGGATTGCTCACATCAAACAATGACACCGCCACCCGGTTGTTCTCCCATCCCACCGCCACCAGCCGCTCGCCCAGCGGCTCAATATACGTGGACCACCCCGGCACCTCCAGCTCCCCCGCGATGCGCGGCCGGGCCGGATCCGACAAATCCACCACCCACAACGGATCCACCTGGAAGAAAGTCACCACATACGCCCGCGTGCCATCAAACCGCGTCGCGTGCAGGGACTCGTTATAGCCCAGCACCACCTCCCCCAGCTTGGCCGCGGCAATCGGGCCCGCGCTGCGCGGGTCCGGCAGCCGCCACGTCTCCAGGCGTGTGCGCATCCGGTTGGTGGCGGTGGGCGTCCAATCCTCAGCCACCGTCGTCAGAATCCCTGCATGATGATATATCTTGAACTTGTCCTTGATGTGCCCCGCGGGCTGCAGGGTCACATACTCCTGCATCTGGCCATTGGGCGCCGTGATGTCCACCACGTGCAACACCGACCGCTGGTAATTCTCCCGGCTGCGATGGGCCACAAACAGGAAAGTCTCCGTCGCCGTCACCACATCATCGCTCTGGCCGGCATACCAGAGCTGGTTGCGCCTCACCGGTTGCGCCGGATTGGCCAGGTCAAAAGATTCCACCATCGTCCCATATTCCCACTGCGTATTGGTGGTGCCCGTCACCGGCCGATACACCGAGCTCGACACATACAGCGCACTCCCCACCAGCCGGCTTTCCTGCAAGCGCCCGGCCACCGCCACCGTCGCCACCACGGCGGGCTTTTCCCCCGCCACATTGACCACCACCACCCGCCCGCTCTGGTAATTGCCGCTCTCGCAAGTCTCGCGCGCCAGCAGGACGGCGTACGTATCATTCAACACATACATCTGCTCCCCCACCGCCGGCATGGATAACGTGCCCCGCATGACCGGCTGGTCTGGGTTGCCAATGTCCACCACCTGCAATCCGCGATTTTGATTGAAGTAATACAAGGTATGGCCGCGGATTTTCCATATATCCGATTCCACCACCTCCCGCGGCTGGCTCCCCGTATCCATGTCGCCCGGATTCCGCACCTCAATCCCACCCATGCCCGTGCTGGTGTAAATCATCGGGCCGCCATAGGTGTTCACCTCCGTGGCCGCCGGCCCGGCGAAGCTCGTCTGGCCGGTGTAAAAGTTCTCCGGCAACACCGGCTGCGGACGCGCCTTCACCCGCAACATTTCCAGCGTCTTGGCAAACGGCAGGGAAACCAACACCTTCCCCCCGCTGCCATCCGTCCGCACCACCGCCCGCGGCTCCCAGTTGCCACGGCCAAAGCGAGCGCGGCCCTCCACCGTGATTTCACGTAAGCCAACCGGCACCTGCACTTCCACCAGCACATTGGTGCGCGTGGGTTGAATGCCCGTGATAACGGGCACCGGCGGTACAGCCATTGCCAGGCTGGCCAGGAGAAATACCATCCCTCCCGCCCAAGGGGTGATACACCCAAAGCGGTTGCGCAGTTTCATAAACAGTTGCGGCTAATTGATTGAGTCTCCAATAGTTAATAAACGCCCTTCCGCCTTGCCTGTCAAGCAGCCCCGCCCCCGGCGCGCCCCCCCTCACATAATTTTCCTTTTTGCCACCCGCTGCTGTTTCACTATCTTGGGGCATGAGTTTTAAACTGGTGCGCATTCCGTCATTGAAGACGGTGAACGAATTCCGCCAACACCTGGCCGCCTTGAGCCTGAATCTGCCCTGCGACGACTCGATTCTCACCGGCGCCGCTTCGCCCCTGGCCGCCCCCGCCTCCGCCGTCTCCATCAACGGTAAAACCATCGGCAATCGCATCGCCATCTCCCCCATGGAAGGCTGGGACGGCACCCCCGAAGGCCTGCCCACTGCCGACACCCTCCGCCGCTGGGAACGTTTCGGCCAGAGCGGTGCCAAGCTCATTTTCGGCGGCGAGGCCATGGCCGTCCGCCCCGATGGCCGGGCCAACCCCAACCAGATCATGATCCGCCCCCAAACCCTTCACGGCCTGCGGCAACTGCGCGAAACCCTCCTGCGCGCCCACGCCGCCCAGTTTGGCTCCACGGAGGATTTGGTCATCGGTTTTCAGCTCACTCACTCCGGACGTTTCTGCCGCCCCCACAACATGAAACAATGGGAGCCGCGCGTGGCCTTCCGTCATCCCCTGCTGGACCGCCGCTTCGGTGTGCACTCCGATGCGCAAGTGCTCTCCGATGCTGACGTCGAAGAGCTGATTCAGGCCTACGTCACCGCCGCGCAGGTGGCGGCCGAGGCCGGCGCAGACTTTGTGGACATCAAACACTGTCACGGCTACCTCCTCCACGAGTTTCTCGGCGCCCACACCCGCCCCGGCAAATACGGCGGCAGCTTCGAGAATCGCACCCGCATCTTGCGCGAAATCATCCACGGCATCCGCGCCAGCGGCAATCCAGTGGATATTGCCGTCCGGCTGAGCGCCTTCGACTTCGTGCCTTTTAAACCCGACCCCGCCCAAACCACCCCCGGCAAATTAGGCCCCGGCATCCCCGAAGATTTCTCCGGCTGTCTCCCTTACCTCTATGCCTTTGGGGTGAACCCCAGCCATCCGGTGGAATATGACCTCACCGAGCCGCTCCAATTTGTGGATTTGTGCGCCGAGCTGGGCGTGAAAATCCTCAACGTCAGCGCCGGCTCCCCCTATTACAACCCCCACATCCAGCGCCCCGCCGCCTATCCCCCCAGCGATGGCTACCAACCCGCCTACGACCCCTTGGTGGACGTGGCCCGCCAAATCACCGTCACCCGCCTCCTCAAAGCCCGCGCCCCCCAAAACATGCTCATTGTCGGCTCAGCCTACAGTTACCTCCAGGAATACCTGCCCCACGTCGCCCAGGCCGTCGTCCGGCAGGGCTGGACCGATTTCGTGGGCATTGGCCGCGCCGTCCTCAGCTACCCTTCCATGCTCGCCGATGCGCTCCGCTCCGGCCAGTTGCAAACCCGTTTCATCTGCCGCACCTTCAGCGACTGCACCACCGCCCCGCGCAATGGCATGATCAGTGGCTGCTACCCCCTGGACAAGTATTACACCAGCAAACCCGAATTCCAGCAACTCAAGGCCATCAAACGCCAGTTTGCCGCCGCCTGACTTGTTTTGCCATCGCCCCGCGCGTATATTGAACCCGGATTTCGGGAAGGCGGAGAATCGCTCCCGGCCTGCGCGCCGGGGGAGGAAAGTCCGAACTCCACAGAGCACGATGCCGCGTAACCCACCTGCCTTCGGGCCTGCGGGATACACGCGGGCAGCGGCCGTCAAGGGCCGCTGACGGACAGTGCCACAGAAAACAAACCGCCTCCGGGGCAACCCGGCGGCAAGGGTGAAAAGGTGCGGTAAGAGCGCACCGCGCCAAGCGCAAGCAAGGCGGCACGGAAAACCCCATCGGGAGCAAGGCCAAATAGGGGACCGCGGAGTGGCTCGCTCCAGTCCCGCCCCCAAGGCGGGCCGGTCCCGGGTATGGGCCGCTTAGAGAAATGATTCTCTCCCTCCGCCAGGAGGCAGACAGAATTCGGCTTACAGCCTTTCCGAAATCCCTGGGGGAAGGGGCGGAACCCACCCCCTTTTACTCCTCGCGCAAGGAAGCCAGCACAATCTCAAAGGCGCGCAAACACGAGGTAAAGCCCTGCTCCCGCGCCGTAAGCGTAATCACGAGCAGATGGTCCTCCCGCACCATCAAACATATCCTCCGCTGCATCTTCACGCTGTTGCCCACCATCTCAAAAGTGTCAAATACATGCGAACGGCAGGGCGCCCCCACCCACGCATAATCTTCCACCACTTCCCGCCGCTCCTCCGCTCGCGCAATCTGGTCACGCACTTCCTTGAAATTCACTTCCCTCTCCGGCAACGGCAGGCGGCGAATCTCAATCAAACCAGCGTATTCCGCCGATTGCAGCAGCACCGCTCCGCTTTTATCCTCCAGCCCAAGACGCCAGCCCGCCGGCACGATGAAGGAGCTGCGCTCTTTGCCCTGCACCATCGCCGCCGCCTTCAACGAGCCGCGCTCAGGCACCTCACGCGTCACCGACACCAGTTGCACCGGCGGCTCGGCCGCAAACACCACCAGGCCGCTGAGCATCACCCCCGCCAATGCTCCGCGACCCCAGGCATGCGTATTGCGCCAGCCCATCATGCTCTTATCAGCTAGAAACCACCCGAACCTCAGAACTACGAACAACACTTCCAAGCAATTGCGGTGCCATCCTGAAAATGAAAAAGACCGGGTTGCCCGCCCGGCCTTTGGTGCGAGAGCAATGGCTCCGCTTCGCTCGTCACTCCGCCCGCAAGGAGGACATCAGCGACGAAACCAGCAGTTGCGCCTGGTTAAACTTGCCAATCGGCGCCGTCAAATTGAACACCAGCGAATATTCTTCGAGCTTCAGAATGAAAGTGCGCGTTTGAATTTGCAAATCATCCTTCTCCCCCATCCGCGCATCAAACACCGTCGCCTCTCCCAGTCCCGTCGTCCAGGGATATTCCTCCTCAATTTCCACCCGCGGCGCGCTGGGAGCCAGCTTGTCCTTCATCTCTTTGCTCAAGGTGGCGCCGCTCTTGACCGCCTTCACGCTTAACGTCGCAGAGAAATCGCCCGCTTGCAACAGCACCCCTTCGGCAGATTGTCCCACCCGCCAGTTCTTCGGCAGAATCAAGGAAACTCGCTTCTCCCCCGCCGGAATCTCCACGGCGCTCACCTGCCCCCGCTCTGGAATCATGCGATTCGTCAGGCGGAACGTCGGCGCATCGCTCGCCCACGCTGAGATTCCCAGGAATCCAGCGCAAAGCATCAGCATCGCCGTTATGTGTTTTTGCAGGTTCACAACTTCTATCGTTAATTGCCAGCCAACCGTAACAAAAGCCATTGTAGCACCTGCCATGCCAGAAGCAAAAAAGAGAACTTTACTTGCGCTCTCTTTATATAAACATCTTGGCCACAATCCCTTGCTCCAATTCTAAACCGTCGGCATCAACCATCCATGGCCTCCCATTTATGAGAGGAAGGGGCTCTGCCGTGATAAAAAACCGTAAATGTTAAAAAAGTTCTTGCGTCCTTGAAATCATAATGATATCATATTGATAACAATGATCGCTTACATATTATGAATACTCCAGTCCAACGCGAAGTCGTCACCCAAACCCACAACGGCTGGCTCATGTTGCCCATCGTCATCCTCATGCACCTGGGCAGCATTGCCCTCCTCATTTACTCCATTGTCAAAGGCGCCCGCCTCTATGAACACCCGCTCTGGACCCCCTTTACTCTGGCCATCCTGGGCATCATCGGCTCCGTCATTTGTTTCATGGGCTTTTTCACCCTCCAACCCAATGAAGCCCGCGTCCTCATTCTGTTCGGCGAATACAAGGGCACCGTCCGCCGCAGCGGCTTCCACTGGGGCAACCCCTTCTATTCCAACGGCCCCGCCAAAGTCGGCGCGGATGGCGAGCCAAAATCAGGCGGGAGCGCCAGAAAAGGCCACCCAGGTTTCACTCGTTACAAAATTTCACTCCGCGCCCGCAACTTGAACGGAGAAAAATTGAAGGTCAACGACAAGCGCGGCAATCCCATTGAAATCGCCGCCGTCGTCGTCTGGCGCGTGGCCGACACCGCCCAAGCCTTGTTTGATGTGGATGACTATGAAAGTTACGTCCGCATCCAGAGCGAATCCGCCGTCCGCCATCTAGCCAGTTGTTACGCCTACGACCACGGCGAAGAAAACGAAATCACCCTCCGCAGCGGCGTGGAGGAAGTCTCCGCCGCCCTGCAGAAAGAATTGCAGGAGCGCCTCAACAAGGCCGGGGTCATCGTCGAGGAAGCCCGCCTGACCCATCTGGCCTATGCGCCCGAAATCGCCCAGGCCATGTTGCGCCGCCAGCAGGCCGAGGCCGTCATTGCGGCCCGCCAGAAAATTGTGCAGGGCGCCGTGAGCATGGTGGACATGGCCCTCAAAGAGCTCGCCAGCAAACACGTCCTGGAAATGGATGACGAGCGCAAAGCCGCCATGGTCAGCAATTTGATGGTGGTGCTATGCGGCGAGTCCGAAGTGCATCCGGTGGTCAACACCGGCACGCTCTACACTTGACCAGCCGGCTCCCCCATGCCCGCCCGCAAATCATTCCTGCTGCGAATGGACCCCGCCCTTTGGGCCGAGCTGGAGGCCTGGGCACAGGCCGAGTTTCGCAGCGTCAATGGACAAATCGAATTCCTCCTCCAGCAAGCCGTTCAGCGCCGCAAAAAAGGTTCGCCCGCCGAGCCGCCCCCCGAAGCCCCGCCTCCCTTGAACCCGGCCAGCAAACCACCTCAAGAGTAATGGACAGCGCGGCTTTGCCGTGGCAAACTTGGGGCCATGAAAAATCACCTTTGCAGCGGTGGCCTTCTGCTGGCTTTCTCCCTGGCTCTGGCCGGTCTTCACGCGGCGGTGGACCCGCACCTGGGCGTCGGCGCCAAACCCCTCCCAGGCGCGGAAGTTTTATTCGACGGCACCCGCAAAATGCTGGACGAAAAATGGACCTATTGGCAAGGCCCCCGCCTGGCGGCCCAGTTGCCCATCAAGTGGCAGATTGTCCCCGACCCCGTGGATTCGGGCACGGCGGTTTCCACCGCCGACCCCGCGGCCGCCGGCGGCAAATACGGCGCGGCCGACATCGTCACCAAAAAGGAATTCCGCGATTTCCGCCTGCACGTTGAATTCCTGGTGATGCAGCCCGGCGGCAACAGCGGGGTATACCTCCAAAATCGCTACGAAATCCAAATCCTGGACGGCGACAAAACCAAACACGGCATGGGCGCGGTCATCAACGAAAGCGAATCCCCCTATCACGCCTACAACGGCGTGGGCAAATGGAACGCCTACGACATCCAGTTTCGCGCCGCCCGCTTCAAGGACGGCAAAAAAGTGGAGCACGCCCTCGTGACCATGTACTTCAACGGCCTCAAAGTGCACACCAACGTCCCCATCACCCAGGTGTGGGGCGGCCCCAACAGCGGCATGGACGGCGGACGCGACGGCGGCAAAGGCATCACTGACACCCCCGGCGGCATCAAACTCCAGGCCGAAGGCCACGACGTGCGCTACCGCAACATCTGGATTAAAGAAATGCACTTCGACCAGCCCGACACCAATTTTTAATGGCAAGCCTATGAACGCTCCCCTTCCCCGCCGTCATTTCATCAAGACCAGCCTCGCGTTCAGCACCCTGGCCGCCACCGGCAGTTGGTCCGCACTGGCAGCCCCCGCTCCCGCCCCCGGCGTCCGCCTGGGCGGCCCCACCTTCATCCGCACCGATGACCCCGAAGAACTGGCCAAAGAATGCCGCCGCCTCGGTTACGGCGCCGCCTACTGCCCCAACATTAAAATCACCGACACCGACCGCATCCGCGCCACCACCGCCGCCTTTGCCAAACACGATGTGGTGATTGCCGAAGTTGGCCGCTGGGTGAACCTGATGGATGCAAATCCCGAACAACGGAAAAAGAATCTCGAATTGGTCACCGAAGGCCTCGCCCTGGCCGAGGCCGTCGGCGCGCGCTGCTGCGTGGACATCGCCGGCTCCTTCAATCCCAAAGTCTGGTACGGCCCCCACCCCGACAACCTCTCCGAGCGCTTCTTGGAAGCCGCGGTGGAAAACGCCCGTAAAATCATTGATGCCGTCAAACCCACCCGCGCGAAATTCTGCTACGAAATGATGGGCTGGTCCCTGCCGGACAGCGTCGAGAGCAACCTCCGCCTCCTCAAGGCGGTGGACCGCCCGGCCTTTGGCGTCCACCTCGACCCCTGCAACCTCATCAATTCCCCCGAGCGCTTTTATCGCAACACCGCCCTGCTCCACGAATGCTTCGACAAACTCGGCCCCCACATCGCCAGTTGCCACGCCAAAGATTTATTCTGGGAAGTGGAAATGAACGTCCACTTCCGCGAAGTCATCCCCGGCAAAGGCGCCCTCGACTACACCACCTTCCTCCAACGCCTGGCCGCCCTCCCCCAACAACCGCCCCTGATGATGGAACACCTCAACAAGGCCGAAGAATACGCCGAAGCCGCCCGCTACATCAAAGAAGTCGGCGCCCAGGCCGGCATCCCCTTCCTCCCCCGCACCTCTCCCCCCCAATAATGCTCCACAGCGGCAGCCCACACCCTCCTGCGCCAGGCTAATCCGCCTCCCTGCTTTTTCGGGTCCCAATTTCCCATGCGGGCAGCAGAAGAAGGGCGGTGGCCAAACAGGCCGTCACCCCGGCGGCGGTGAGCTGGCCCAGGCTGGCCACCCCGGCGTTCGAGGAGAAGGTCAGCGAGGCAAAGGCGGCGGCGGTGGTGGCCCCGGCCAGCAGCAACGCCCGGCCCACCGCCTCCTGGGTGGCCCGCCAATGGCCTTGGTGCCGCCGCAAACCCAGCAGCAGGTGCAGGCAATAATCCACACCCAGGCCGAGAACCAATGGCAGCGCCATTAAATTCATCAGATTCCATCGCCAGCCCACCACGCGCATCCACGCCAAAAGCAGAAGCACACTGAAGGCCAGCGCGCCCACGCTCAAGAGCACCTCGCGCCATGCGCGAAACGCCAGCCACAACGCGAGCAAAACCAAAACGCCAATGGCACCCACCAGCCAGGGCAATTCGCGCCGGACCATTTGGGCCAGTCGGCTGCCCATCCATTCCCAATTCGTGACATGGACTTCCACGGGCAGGGAGGCCGGCGGACGCAAATGCAAGGCCTCCGGGCTGGCAGCCTCCGCCGGCCGAAGGACGCCCAGCAACACGTGATGGCCGTCGCGATGGACATAGCAGCGGTCCCGCAACCATCGCGCAGCTTCGGGCAGGGCCGGGGTCGCGGAGCCGCCCGCTTTCGCCCACTGGTTCAGAATCTGGAGGGTCAGTTGCATGGCATTGGTGGTGAAACCCGCTTGAATGGCAGCCTCAAGCAGGGCTTCCTTGCGCACGGCCAGCGGGAGCACATGGCCCGCGTTGGTCATCCGCCAGGGCGCATTCAGAGCCAGTTCCAAAGGCAGGTGCAGGCTGTGGATGGCGCCTTGCGCGGCCAGGGATTCGCCCTGCCGTCGGAGGTCCAACGCGGCCTCGTACAGCCCCTGCGCGGAAGCGCTGCGCACCAGCAACAGCAATGGCTCCTTTCCAGCGCTGGTGGCCTGCTTGAATTCATCCCACACCGCGTAGGCCTGGCTGTGTTTGGGGCGCAGGGCCTCCGTGGCGCGCTCAAACGTCGGCAAACCCAGCAGGCCAAGGAGCACGGCGCACGCGCCCCCCAACCCCACCGTGCTCCAAAGCCGCCACCGCGGGACAGGCTCAGCGAGGGGCGGGGCAGAAGTCGAGGCGGGAGGTGGCTTCGAGTCCTTGGCCTCCGGCAGTCCCAACGGCCACAGATACAGGTGGGTCATCATGACCGCAGCCAGCCCAATGCCAATGGCCACCAGCGTGCCCAGTTGCCCCAGCCCCGGCAGACCGCTGAAGTTAAGCAGCAGAAAAGCGCCGGCCGTGGTGGCGGCCGACCAGTAAATGCCAGGGCGCGCCCGCTGCTGAATGTCCCCCACCGGCAGGCCGGGATGGGCGCGGGCTTCCTGCAGCAGGACGATGGCATAGTCGGCCGCCAGGCCCAGCAGGATGGCCGCGAAGCCGATGTTCACCACGTTGATGGCGCCGAGCACCCATGCGCCAAGGCCGAGGGTCAGGGCAAAGTTGAGCAGCAGGAGCGCCAGCAGCCATAGCAGCGGCCGCCAGCGGCGGTGCGCGCCAAAAAACAACGCGCCTATCAAAGCCAGCGTCCCAAGCGCCGGCCCGGAAAGGTCGCGCTCCATGCCGCCCCCAATTTCCGCCATGAAAGCCGGCCGCCCGGTGTAACCGATTTCCAGACTGGCTGGCGGGCCGTGGGAATCCTGCCAATGGCCGACGAGAAGCCGCAGTTGCTCCAGCCAGGCGCGACATTCACGGTATCCACTCAAGGGGGCGCGCGCTTTGACCCAGACAAACCGGGAGCGTCCATCGGAGGACTGAAATCCGTTGGCCCCGGCTGCCTCCTCGCTGAACAGCGGCATGGAGGCGTCCAGAACGCGCGTCAGTCCCAGGGGATCGTAGCTCAAACGCCCCAGCTCGGCGGGTGTCAGCGAGGTGGCCAGCCGCTCGCGCGCGGCGGCCAGGGTGGTGGCGACAGCAGCCGGAGTTAGCGCGTGGCGCAGCCGCTCCACTTCCGGCGGCGGGGCGTGGAGCCAGGCCTCGGCCACCAGCGCCGCCACCGCGGACGCATCCTCCTCCAGCGGCGGCTGCCACCAGGCGCTGGCCACCAGGGAGGTGTGCTGGCGCAGATACTCCGCCAGCGCGCGCGCCATGCGGGTGGTTTCATCCTCCGTGGCCGTGCGCACCCGGATGATGAGTTCATCGGCCGAGGCAAAGTATTGCTGATGCAATTGCAGGCCGCGCACGGACGGCTCCTGCGGCGGCAGCGTGTTCAACACGTCGGCGTCCCACTGAAAACGACTCCAGCCAGCCACGGCCAACAGGGCAATCAGCACGCCCGCAATGGCAAAGGCGCGGTTCATGGCTGCCGGAACAAGGTCAGTGTTTCGCCGGTCCGTGGCTGGCGCAGACGCACAGCCCGTGGCGGGTCGGAGAGATTTTCCACCACGAGGGGCGGCGGCAGTGGAGCGCCCGCCAGGGCTTCCGGCACCCAAAGCAATAGGAAACGGGCTGAAGCCGCGCCTTTGCCGGCGCTCCAGCGTCGTTGGGGTTGAAACTCGATTTGCCACTCCCCGGGCGCGCGCCAGGCGGTGACGCTGGGGAAGGGCAGCTTGGTGAAGTTCACCAGGGCGCGCCCATCGGTGTGCTGCGTTAAAAACAAGTCTCCGGCAATTTCCGGCGCATTTTTTCCCGGCGGACGCCAAAGCGCCGGAAAGCGCTGGGTATGCCAGCCGGGCTGGGAGGCATCCACCAGCGGCAGGGGCCGGGGCGGAGTGCGGCAGGCGGCAAACAAAACTCCGGCCAGCAAGAGAAGGCCCAGGCAGGCAAGCAGGCGATTCCGGGAGAAGCTCATGGGAGCTGCGGCGCGCCGGCTCAACCGGCGGCCATGGCTTGCGGGGCAAAGGGCAGCAGTTTGGCGAGCAGCCAGGTCAATAACAGCCCCGTGATGGCAATGATGGTGGACATCACGGTCCAGGATTTCAGCGTCTCCGTCTCCGTCATGCCACTAAGGCGGCTGACCACCCAGAAGCCGCTGTCGTTCATCCACGAGGTGGAAAGCGCGCCAAAGCCAATGGCGCAGAAAATATACAAGGGATGATAGGGCAGCGGCGGATTGGTGGCGGGGTCCATCATCGGATACACCATGGCCGAGGCGGTCAACATCGCCACAGTGGCCGAGCCTTGGGCCACCCGGATGACCCAGGCCACCAGCCACGCCAGAAAAATCAGATTCACATTTTTGCCGGCCACCAATTCCTTCACGGCATCGCCCACACCGGCATTTTTGAGCATCAATCCATACGCGCCACCGGCGCTGGTAATCAGGATGATGACGCCCGCGGTCAGCATGGGCGCGCCGAGGCGTTCCTCGATGTCCCGGAAACCAAAGCCCCGCTGCCAGGCCAGAATGCCCAGCGCAATCACGGCGCCCATGCCCAGGGCAACGTTGCGGTTGCCGATGAATTCCACCCATTGGTGAATCTGAGCAAACCGCTCGGCGCCCATCCAGGTCACCAGCGCGGGAAAACTGCCGCCCGCCACTTCAAAAAAGGAGGCGCCGCTGATAAGGGCAATGGGCAGAATCACCGGCATCACCGCCAGCCAGAAGGGAGGCAATTCGGACTCGGGCTTGGCCACAATGGTTTCCAGCTCCGCCAGCGGGGCGTCTGGGGTTTCGCGCAGCGGCACCTCCATGCGACCATTAATCCACCGGGCCGCCCACCAGCCGACAATGGCCGGCAGAATGCCCACCAACACCCCGACCACGATGGACATGCCAACGTCCACCTTCAAGTTGTCCACCATCGCCAGCGGCCCCGGATGGGGCACGGTGAGCGAATGCGTGACCATGCCGCCGCTGCAAATGGCCATGACATACAGGAGGTAATCCTTCCCCGTGCGCAGCCGCAGGGCCTTGGCCAGCGGCACCATGAGCATGAACATGGTGTCGAAGAATATCGGAATGGAGAGGAAATAAGTCGCGCCCAGCAGGGCGAAACTGACGTGTTTTTCGCCAAACACCGCCAGAAACCGGCGGACCACCTTGTCAGCCGCGCCGCTTTCCATCAGGCACATACCGATGATGCTGGCCAGGCCAATGACAATGGCAATTTTCCCTGCGGTGTTGCCAAACTCGCGCGTGGTCAGCTCCACGGCGGCCACCCAATGGCTTGGCGGGGGTTTGGCGGGCTGGGCGCCGTCGGTGGCGGCGGCCGCGGGAAGGGGGGGCGGCGCGCCGCGGGGCCGGGCGCCCGGCAGGCGCTCGGCCAGCAGGCCGGCGGTCATGGCGGCGGCAATGAGCGCCAGAAAGGGATGCACGCGCAGGCGGGTAATCAGCACAATGATCAACCCCACCGAAATCCCCAGCACCGCCAAAGGCCACAAGCCCGGCGCGGGCGCCGCCGCTGTTTGCGCAAGTAAAACCGTCATGGAACGCCGCTACTGGTACCGAAAAAAGTCCTGCGCGGCAAAAGAAATGTTGCTTCCGCAAAACGGCAAGCCTGGCCTGTTGCTGATTCTTTCCCTCGCTCCTGGACGGAAGGGGGAAAGACCAGCGCAGCTCATGGGCCAGGGTGAACTGGCCACAAGAGGAAATCCTGCGCGCCGTTCAACCGCGCAGGGCGCGGGCGGCCTGCTCCCACCAGGAGCGGTCGGGCACGGCGTAGGGGCGGAATTTTTCCAGATACCCTTCCTGTTCATTGTAGAATAGGCCGCAATGCAGGCCCAGGTGACTGGCGCCGGGGTCATCGCACAAACTGGCGGAGTCATTGGCGCTCATCTGGAAGAGGACGCGCATTTCAAATTCACTCAGCGCCTTGCGGCCGAGGAAGCGATTGACGTTGTTGTAAGTGTCCACTGCCACGATGAGGTGAATGCCGTGGGTGGGGCCTTCGGTGATGAGCTGGCTGAGCTGCGCCGAGGGGCTGGCCTCGCCGCCGCTGTCCATGGAGAAGGCAAACTCATCCTCCACCTTCAGCTTCTTGAAGTTTTGCAGGCCGTGGAGAAAGACGAAGATTTCCGGCGCCTGGGCGGCATCGGTGTCCGTACGCGCGCGCAGCTCCCGCGCCAGCTCGCCCAGGAGGTCGCCCAGGTCGCCGCTCTTGGCCAGGGTGAAAGGATGGGGGATGATGGCGGACAATTGCTCGATGAGCTGTCGCGGCGGTGTCTCCGGCGGCGAGGCGTCCAGGAAGTAGAAGCGGGCGGCGCCCGGCGGATAATGGGCGGCCAGGGACACCGCGCCCACGGTGACGAGGGTGAGAATGGCCTCATCGCGCTGGCCCACGATGAGCAGGTTGTTGCCGCTGCGGCGCTGGAACACCACCTCGGTGGGGCCTTTGATGGAATTGGGCGCGCCCAGCCAGAGCCGCACCAGCGGCGGGGTCTGGGTGGGACGCTGGGCCAGGAGCGCCTTCAAAGCGTGATTGTCGCGCACATCGGCCGGCGCATTGCCCTCAAAGACCACCGGGCCGGTGTACTGCGGCGTTTCCCGGTCGGCCCGGGCGCGGACCTCGGCCAGCACCTGGTCGCGCTCGTCCTCGGGGAGCCAGACGGTCTGGAAGGGGCTGTTGCCTTCGAGCGCGCCAGCCGCGTCGTTGTAGATGCCTTCGCCGGGGCGCGAGAGCAGGCGCGGGGCGGCGTTGTTTTCATCCATGATGAGGTAGGCATCGGCCTCATTGCACTGGAGGGCGATGCGAATGACCATCTGCCCCATGGTGGTGCGGGCCAGGGTGTAGGCGCCGCCGAGGGTTTGGGAGCCAAGAATGACGTGGATGCCAAAGGCGCGGCCCTGGCGCACGATGCGGTCCAGCAACACCGCCGCGGTTTGCGCAATGCGGTCGTCCTCGACAAAGAACTCCTGAAACTCATCAATCAAGAGCAGGGTGCGCGGCAGTTTTTCCGGGCCGCCCGCGCGGCGGTACCCGGCGAGGTCCTGAACACCCGCCTGGCGAAACAAATCGCCGCGGCGGCGCAGCTCTTCATCCAGGCGCTGAAGCACGCTGAGGCCAAACTCACGGTCGCTTTCAATGGCGACGACGCGGGCATGGGGCAGGCGGTGCTGGGCGTAGCACTTGAACTCGACGCCTTTCTTGAAGTCCACCAGGTAAAACTCCACCTGCTCGGGGCTGGCCCAGCGGGCGAGGTTGGTGATGATGACGTGGAAGAGGGTGGATTTGCCGGAGCCGGTCTTGCCGGCCACCAGGGCGTGCTGCTTGGTGCCGCGGCCAATGGCAAGGAATTGCAACTTGGTGGCCCCGCTGCGGCCGATGGGCACGCGCAATTCCTCGGCGGTGTCGAGCGCCCAGACCTCCTCGGGCGCCGGGGCCACCTGCTCGAAGGGGACCTCGACGCGGTTGGCGCCGCGGCTCAGCTCGCCCACTTGATGGAGGAAAGCGGTGGCCAGCTCCGCTGGCGGCGGCGGGTCCAGTTGCAGGCGCACGCCCACCGGCCCCAGGCGGGCCAGGGTGAAGAAATCGCCGGGGCGCTGGATGCAAACGCTGTTTTTGCGGAGGACATCCGGCGCGAGGTCCGCCGTGGCGGGGTAACGGTGGTCCCAGTGAATCAGCGTATAAACGCCGCAGCGGGCGCCGCTGGAGGCAATGTGCAACAGCCGTTTGGCGGCGGCGTCGCTGAAGTTCATGGGAAAGTCCGCGATGATGACGAAGTGATATTTCTCGGCAATTTTGCCGGCCTGCGCGTTGTATTCGGCGATGGTCTCGTATTCGTTGCGCAGGTACATCTGGATGACCTTCTCCATGTGCTCGGTGAGGTCCTTGAGGCGCTCCTCAATCTGGGTGGTCTGCGTCCAGATGCGGCCGTTGATGAGGTTATCCTCGTAATCGGCCAGGTGCATGATGCCGGCAAAGTTCTGGCCGAGCTTGACCGGGTCAATGATGGTGAAGCTGAGCTTGCCGGGCGGCGTGGTGGCCAGCAGGCGGAAGAGGATGTTGTTGATGGCGGCGATGGCCTCGGCGCCGCCGGTGCGGTGGGTCTCAAACAACAGACAGCCCTGCTGCGGATACAGAAGCCACAAGGGCAGGGACAAGTGGCCGCCGCCGGGCATGGGCAGGCGCGGGTCTTTGGGGGCGCCCTCGGCATAGAGGCGCAAATCCACCTCCAGTTGGCCGAACTTGACGCGGTTGCGGGCGGTCTCGGGCGGGGTCCAATGCTCCCAGAAGGGCGGCTCCCACGGCGGGGTGTCCTGGCGGGCAAACTCCGCCGCCGCCTGGGCTTCGCGCAACAAGGGTTCGCATTGGGCCTGCCAGTCCTGCATCAAGGCGGCCCACAGGGCGTCCGTTTCGGCGTTGAGGCGGGCGGTGCGCTCGGCGCGGTGCTGCTCCAAATCGTGCAACCGGCGCTCGTATTCCTGCTGCAACTGCTGGAGGGCGGTCTCGCGCTGCTGCAGGATGCCTTGCAAGCGCCGCTGGCTGAGCTGCTCGTGATGCTCCATCACGCGCCCCAGCTTGCGGTCAATTTCCTGGGGCCAGAACTCGCGCAACCGCGCGGCCTCCTCGGTGGCCTCCTGCCAGCGGCGGTTGATTTCTTCATTGGCGAGGCGCAGCGCGGTTTCGATGCGCTCCACTTCGGCGGCGTGGCGGGCCTGGGCCTTGTTCAAGGCGGCGTTGTGCCAGCGGCGGGCGCGCTCGAGGGCCTGGGCGATTTTGCGGGCCTCCGGCGTGGCGGTGTTGCGGCTCAGAAAATACCAAACCAGCGTGCCCGCCAGCAGGGCGCCGGCGACGCCGCCGGTGAGGGACCAAGAGATTTCGCCTGCTTTGAAATAGTGCAGCAGGGGCGGCAGTCCGGCGCCCAGGGCCACCAGGAGGATGCCCTGCACCCACACCGGCAGCAGCCGGTAGAACCACGCGGCTGGCCGCCGGCGGAACTGGCGCAAATCCGCCTCCACCTGGCCGCGCAACTGCTCCAGTTTTTCCAGCAACGGGTATTCGTCGCCGGCCGGCTCCGGCTCCTCGGGCAGGCCGGCGCCGGTAAGCATTTTTTTGAAACGCCCGTAGCCGCTCATGACGCGGAGGGCGTGCTGTTCGAGGGTCTCGAACTCCGCGCGCAGGCCCCCCAGTTTTTCGTGGAAGGCGGCCAGGGTGGCGTCATTTTGGGCCAGGGCCTGCTCGCGGTTGCGGGCGGCCTCCATCTGGGCTTTTTGCAGCGCCACCTTCTGGCGGCCTTCGTGGTCTTCGATGCGTTTGAGGGCGTAGGCCTTGCTGGGCCGGTGGCCGCGGCGGATGCGCTCCAGGCGCTGGCGATGCCGCTGCTCCAGCGCCGCCTGTTGCGCTTCGGCCCGGGTGCGGATTTTGCTTTCCTCGGCGGCGCGCCAGGTTTCCAGCTCTTCGCGGGCGGTGCGATGATGGCGCTCGATGGCGTCGCGTTTCTGGCGTTCGTCGCGCAGGAGCTGCTCCTCCCGCCGGGCACAATCGCGCACGAGGGTTTTGAGGCGCTCCAACAAATCCAACGTCTGGGGAATGGTCAGGGGGTTACTCACAATCGTTGCGGACGTGCTGCATCAATTTGTCCAGATGCTCAAAAACTTCGGCCGATTTGTCCACGCCGGTCATCAATTCGGCCAGGAAACGCCGTTCAAACTCCTCGCTTTTGGCGTCGCGCCAGTAATTGCGGGTTTCCTCCCAGCGCAGCATGAGGTCCTTGGTGAGGGCCATGAGGGTTTTGCCGTTGTTGCCAACACTCATGCGGGGCCTCCTTCTGTTTTTGCGCCGCCTTGTTCTGCCGCCGGGTCCGAGGCGCTGCTTTCCCTGCCCTCACTGCCCGGCTCGGTGGCTGGCTCGATGGCAGGAGCTTTCATGCCGGTATAGGCGTCGAGGGTTTGCAGGATTTGATTCAAGTAGGCCACGCCTTTGGGCATGTCGTGGGTGAGCACGGTGCGGAGGCTTTCCAACTGGCGCAACAGCGGCTCCACGCGGTGCTCGTATTCGCGGGTCCAGTGTTTGACGCGGTTCAGTTTTTCCTCGGCCTCGGCCAGGGCGCGCTGGGCGCGCTGGACGGCGAGGCGTTCGGCGGCGGAAGGCTCGCGGAGATTGGCCATGCTGGCGCCAAAGAGGGCCTGGCGGGCCTCTTCGAGGATTTTCTGGCGGCGGCGGACCTGGGCTTCCCAGTAGAGGCGGCGGTCGGTCTGGAGCCAGGTGCGGAGGCGGAGCACTTCGTCGCAGGCGTCTTCCAGCAGCAGGCGCGACTTGCTCAGATACACCACCAGCGCGGCTTTGAACGTGTCAATGGCCTCGGTGGAGGAGACGTGCGCACGTTCGGCCATGGTTTAACGCTGATTCAGATACTCCTGAATGCGCTGGGCCTTGCGCATGAGGTAGGGCACGTGCTGGTCGGCCACCTCGATGAAGCGCTTGAGCGCCTTGAGGGTCTGTTTGAATTCATCGGCAAATTTCACCTGCTCCTGGTCCTGCCAGGTCTCGCCAAGGGCGGCAAAGCGGGCCTGGAGTGAGCTGAGCCGGTTTTGTAAATCACGATTGAAGCGCTGCAGCTCTTCGGCAAAGCGCCTCACGTCCTCTGGATCCATGATGGCTTGCGGCATGGACTAACCTTTCTCTTTGGACGCTGCCAGCATGAAGCTGCGGCAGGCCAAGTCAAACCGTTTTTCCCTACGTTGGACGTTGGGGAAGCCGGATTTATTAAATGGGGCCGGCCGGGGAGTGCAACCGGCCCGCCGCGCTCCACGCTCAAGTGGGCGAGGCCTTGGCCGCCAACGGATGATGGCCCACGCGCTGCCGCTGGTTTAGCGGGGGACCAGGCGGGGAATTGGGCCGAGGGGCTGGCCAGTCAACCGGCTGCGGATTTGGAGCAGGTCTTTGTAGGCCTCCTGAAAGGCATCGGCATTGACCTCATCCATGGCATGGGGGGCGAGCAATTCGATGAGTTCAATGCGGGCCTCCACCAGCGGGAGGTCTTCCAAGGTGGGCCGTTTCTTGTCGGTGAAGCCATCCTCGTTGAGGTCCTCAATCAAGTCTTTCCGTTCGCCGCGGGGCAGGCGGGGGTCATTAATGGCTTGAATCCAGTAGGCCGTGGCCTCGGGGTCCGCGCCGACGCGCTGCAGGGCTTCGCGGGCGAGGGGGTCCACCGGCGGCGGTTTGCCGCGGCGGGGAGGCTGGGCATCGGGCATCGGGGGGATGGGCGGCGGGGCAGGCTCACTAGCCAGCGCAGGCGCTGGCGCCGGGACCCTGGCGACCGCAGGCGGGCTGGTGGAGGATAGGCGTTGTTGCAGGAAATACCAGGTGGTGAGGGCGCTGGCAGCCAGCAATAGCAACACCACGACAACGGCGAGTTTTAGCCGGGTGTTCATGATGAAACTAAATCATAATTCATCCACGCAGGCAATACCTGACTGGGCCTGGGCGGGCGGGGGGCCAGGGGGGACCAATGGGGGCGCGGTTATTCGTGCCGCAGGGCTTCGATGGGGTCGAGTTGGGCGGCGGCCTTGGCAGGATAAAGGCCAAAGATGATGCCGACAGCGCCGGAGATGCCAAAGGCCACCAGGACGGACCAGAGGGTGATGATGGTCTTCATGGTGGTGAGGTGAGAGACAATGACAGGGGTGATGATGCCCACCAGCACGCCGATGAGTCCGCCGCCGACCGCCAGGACGACCGTTTCCACCAGGAATTGCATGGTGATGTCCCGCCGGGTGGCGCCCAGGGCGCGGCGGATGCCAATTTCGCGGGTGCGTTCGGTGACGGTGGCCAGCATGATGTTCATGATGCCAATGCCGCCCACCAGGAGCGAAATGGCGGCAATGGAGCCCAGGACGATGTTGAAAATGCGTTTGGTCTGTTCGGCCTGGCGCAGCAGTTGGAGGGGCACGATGGTTTCGTAGTCCACCTTGTCATGGAATCGCCGCAGGAGGGTTTTGATTTGAGGGTCGGCGGTTTCGACGGTCGAGGTGTCGTGCATTTGGACGGTGATTTGATGCAGCTCCACCTTTTCCGCTTCAAAACTGCCCGCCGAGCGGCGGATGAGCACTTCGCCGAAACGGGTGCGGGAGGTGCTCAAGGGGATGTACACATTGTTGTCGAGCGGTTCGCCTTCCATTTTGCCCGCCTGGGTGCGTTGTTCGGGCAGGTTGCGCTCGCGCACCAGGCCCACCACGCGGTAGTAAAAGGCATCTATTTTGACCGATTGCTCCAGCGGGTCCTGATAGGGGAAAAGCCGCTGGGCCAGCCCCACCGTCAGGACACAGATATTTTCGTTGTTGATTTCGTCCCAGTCGCTCAGGAAGCGTCCGCGCACGATTTCGAGGCCGACGATTTCGGGATAAAACGGCAACGTGCCGAGGACCTGACAGGGAAAGCTGTTTTGGGCGAACCGGACGTTTTCGCGGATGATGCGGACGGGCAGGACCCGTTTGACGCCGGGGACGGTATCCTGAATGCGGGCGGCGTCGCGGTAAGTCAGCCCGTAATCAATGCTGGAGCCGCGGCCCATGCCGGAGACCTTGGTGTCTTCGGGGGGTTTGACGCTGCGAATGATGATGTTGGCGCTGCCGAGGCGTTTGATGGCCTCCTGCGCCTCGTAGGAGGCGCCCTCGCCAATGGCGAGCATGGCAATGACCGAGCAGACGCCGAAGATGATGCCCAGCATGGTCAGGGCTGAGCGCAGCTTGTGCAAGAGCAGGCTTTTGATGCCCAGCCGCACCACCACGAGATATTGGAAGGCCAGGGGATTCATGACTGCGGAGGCGGCGCCGGGGCGGCGGCCGAGGCCGCGCGGCGCCCATTGAGCACTTCCCGCTCAATCAGGCCGTCGCGCATGTGAATGATGCGATGCGCGCGCCCGGCCACGCGTTCATCGTGGGTGACGAGCACGATGGTTTTGCCGCGGGCATTGAGGCTGTCAATCAGTTCGAGCACCTCGCGGCCGGTGGTGGAATCGAGGTTGCCGGTAGGCTCGTCGGCCAGAATCATGAGGGGGTCATTCACGAGGGCGCGGGCAATGGCCACCCGTTGCTGCTGGCCGCCGGAGAGCTGGTTGGGGCGGTGGTGCAAACGTTCACCCAGGCCCACCAGTTGCGCCAGCCGCACGCAATGCTCGTAATGGGCGCGCAAATCCTTGCGCTGGTAGAGGAGGGGCACCTGGATGTTCTCGATGACCGTCAATTGGGCAATCAGGTTGTAGCTCTGGAAAATGAAGCCAATCATCCGTCCGCGGGCGGCGGAGAGCTGGTCATCGGGCATTTCCGAGACGTCAATGCCGCCCAGATAATAGCGGCCGGCGGTGGGGCGGTCCAGGCAGCCCAGGACGTTGAGCATGGTGGATTTGCCGGAGCCGGAGGGTCCCATGATGGCCACATATTCGCCGCGGTTGACCTGGAAATGCACCCCATCGAGCGCGCGGACGGTGACCTCCGAGCCCAGGATGTAATGCTTTTTGACGCCTTCGAGGCGGATGATGATGTCAGCGGCTGCCATCGTTGCGCGGTGCGGAAAATCCTTCCGGACGCATTCCGCCGTCCGGGCGCGGCCCCGGGAACCCTGCCGGAGCGTTGGTGCCGCCGGGGCGGCGGAAGGCACGCATGGCCTCCCGCATGGCCGCCTGCTCGTTTTCATCCAGCTCCCCGTCCCCATTGGTGTCAAAGCGCTTCATCATTTCCTCGCGGTTGAATCGCGGGCCGCCGCGGCCCTGGCCCGGCTGGCCGCCGGGGCCCATGCCGCCCGGACCGAAGCCAGCGCCCGGCCCGTCTGCTTCGCCGCCCATGCCGGCGCCACCATTGCGGCCGGCGCCCGGGCCAAACATGCCCGCGCCCTCGCCGCGTTCGCCGCGCATGCCGCGTCCGGCGCCTGGCTCCATGAAGCCGGCGCCGCCATTCTCGGCGCCGTTTTCAGGGGTGGCGCGGTTCAGTCTTTCGGGCGGGGTGTTGGTGAGGCCCTCGGCTTTTTCGTCCTTGCCGAGGATGGCGCCGGCGAGGTCTTTTTCCTGGGCGTCGTAGGGCGGGCTGAGCAGGACGCGGTCGCCCTCCTTGAGGCCGGAGGTAATTTCAATGAACTTGGTGTTATACATGCCGACATTGACGGGCACGGGGACGGTGGGATTATCGGCCAGGAAAACCACTTGTTTGCCTTTGCGGGTGGTGACGCACTGGATGGGAACGGTCAGCACGCTTTTGAGGTTGGTGATGATGATTTCCGCGCGGGCGGAGACGCCGGGTTTGACGTTGGGCACGGGTTCGAGAATGAGGATTTCGGTGGCATAGACCTTGAGATTGGGGTTGGCCCAGCGGCTGGAGGTGTCGGGGAGGGGCGCCACGCGATTGACCGCGCCCTGGAAACGGCGGTCGGGCATGGCATCCAGCACGACGTAGGCGGGCTGGCCGCGGCTCAACTGGTTGACGTGGGATTCGTGGACCTTGACGGTGACCTTGTATTCGGAGACATCGGGCAGTTTGATGATTTCCTGGCGGTAGCGGACCACCGCGCCTTCCTCAATCATGGATTCGCTGCTGAAGCGGCGGTCGCCGCCGCCGCCGGCATAGACGACCAGACCGTCCTGGGGGGCGTAAATCTTGGTGTTGGCCAGTTGCCGGAGGTCGCGTTCGAGTTTTTTCTTGCTGAGGTCGAGGGTGCTTTTCTGGGTTTGCACATCGGCCTGGTATTGCGCGAGGCGGCGCTGGCCCTGGAGTTTGACGCGCTCGAGGTCGTCCTTGGCGTCCTCCACGGCGGCTTCGAGGGTGCGGCGTTTTTTGGGCAGGTCAAAGTTTTCGAGCATCCACAATTTTTTCTGGGCCTGTTCGAGGCGCAATTTGGTTTGGGAAACGGAGAGGCGGTCGCGGTCGAGGTTGGCCTTGGTTTCGAAGCCTTTTTCGTAGAGCTTTTCGGTCCAGCCGAGTTTTTCCTCGGCGATTTTGAGGTTTTCCAGGACGTTGGTGATTTCAATCTGGGCGTCGCGCAGCAACTGGGCGGCCTCGCCCTTTTCAAATTTTTCCAGGTCGCTTTTGGCGAATTCGTATTTCAGCTCGGCGGCGGAGATTTCGCTTTCGACCATGCTTTTCTGGATTTCGAGCTGTTGCTCGGCCTGGATGACGGCGAACTGGGCTTTTTCGACGTTGATTTGCTGCTGGTTGACGGCGTCCTGGCTGGAGCTGGAGTCGAGTTCGACCAGCAAATCGCCCTTTTTGACGGTGGTGCCTTCGGGGACGATGTAAATGATGCGGGCGGTGCCTTCCACCTCGCTGCGGACGACGACTTCATTGACGGCCTCGATGTTGCCGCCTTCGACGATGGAGATGAGGAAATCGCCGCGTTTGACCTCGAAGTAGGCGGTGGGCTGGATCTGGGATTTGGCGCGGCTGCGCACGAGGGCAAAGGCGGAGAAGACGGCCAGGAGTGCCGCCGCGACGAGGACCGGTTTGCGGCGCCAGAAGGGCGTGGCGGCGGTGACAGGGGGAGAAGACGCACTCATAAACGTTTACTGATTAAAATAATCGTCCGGCGGCAGGACGGGTTTATCCTCGGTTTCCACCGGGCCGGCTTCGGGCACTTTGGGGAGGAAACCGACGAGGTGGTCCTGAATCCAGAATTTTTCCTTGCTGGTGTCCAGGGCGCCGATGTCCAGCATGAGGCGCAGGCGGGCCTGCTGATAGCTGACGAGGGAGAGGGTCAACTGGTTTTGGGCGGCGATGAGGGCGTCCTGGGCTTCCAGGACGTCACGGACGGCGACGTTGCCGGCCTGCAAATTCATGGTGGTGCTTTCGACGCGGACCTTGGCCAGCTCGACGGCTTTTTTCTGAATGAGGTAGGTCTGGCGCTGTTGCTCGATGGTGCGGAGGCCGTTTTCGATGTTGTTGCGGAGGTTGTCAAAGGTCAGGGTGAGGGAGCGGATTTGGGCTTCAAAGGCGATGAGGGCTTCGCGGTAGGCAAAGCGCTGGTTTTTGCGGTCGAGGGGCAAATCGAGTTCGAGGCCCACGCCGGCACTGGCCCGACGGGCGTCGAAACGGGTCCAGTCGGTGGGGCGTTCGCTTTCGAGCGAGGCATCGGCGATGAAGGTGAGGTTGGGTTTGAGTTTGTCGCGGGCCAGGCGGACGCGGCGCTGGACGTCCTGGAAGCGGTCAATGGCATTGAGGGTGGGCAAATGCCGCTGGGTGGCGAGGCGGTAGGCTTCTTCGGCATCCAGGGTGACAGGAATCAGGCCCACCTGGGCAATTTCTTCGAGGGCTTTGTCATCCAGATACAATTTGGTGCTCAGGGGGAGGCCGAGGCGGATTTTGAAGCTGTCGAGGAGGGTTTGGTAGCGGGCGACGGCGTTGATGTAGCTGTTTTTGGCGGAGAGTTCGGACTGGCGGGCCTGGTCCACCTCGGTGCGGGTTTGGCGGTCCACGGCGCGGGCCTCCAGGCGCTGGGTCTGGGCAACGCGGCTGAGGTAGTTGGCGTAGTTGTTGCGGACGGCGTCTTTCTGGGCGAGGATGTTGAAGTAATCATTGAGGACGTTGAGCGCGAACTGCTCCTGAAACTGGCTGAAATTGCGCACGGCATACACGAGGTTGCGCTCGGCCTGGGTGAGGCTTTCGATGGCATCGTTATTGTTGCCGAAGGCCTGAAACAAGGGCTGGACAAGGTTGACGGAAACGCTGGAAACAGCGGTGCGGCGCGGGTCGCCGGTGTAATAACGAAACAAATCGTTGGCCAGGGTCAAACCAAGCCGCCCGCCGCTGGCGAGCAGTTGGGTGAGGTTGGCGCCGGAGGAGGCGGAGAGGGTGCCGTCGCGGGAGCCGTCGGGGCGGCGGCGCAAGGCCCACTCGCCCGTGGCAAAGAGGCGGGGCTGATATTTGTAGCGTTCGCGGGCGAGGGCCAGCGCGGAGCTGTAGAGGCTTTCCTTCTGGTCCTGGTACTCGCGGCTGTTTTTGACGGCCAGATCGAGGGCCTCCTGGACGGACAACACCAGACGGTTGGTCTCGAGGCGGCTCTCGATGAGTTCGGGCGGCTGGACCGACTCCGGCTTGCGCGACGACCAGGGCGTATCAATGCTGAAGTCATTGGTTTTCTTCAGCACGCGCTGCTGCGTCTGTTGGATGGAGCGGTACACTTCTCTGTCCGCGGCCTGGCGGTGGTATTTGGCCGTGCATCCCCCCCAAAAAAGGAGGGCGGCCAGGGCAAAACACCCTGCCTGCGCTGCCCGGCCGTTGCGGGCCGGGATTCCGTTATGAACCCTGCTATCCTGCATCCCGTTCGTTCTTAAGACGCGCTAATGGCGCCTCAGGTTACAAACCTGAGACGATTTTACACCAGATTTTGTTGAAACAAATTGCGTGAAAAAAGACGACAGGCGCAAGCGCGGCGGTGCTGGGCGCGTCCGCATGGCTGGCGCGTTTTTTATGGTGGTGGCGCTGCCGCGGACCGTGCCGGGACTGGCGGCGTGTGTTACGGTTGCTCGGTGAGGCGGAAAAAGCGGGAGGCTGATGGCGTGGTGTTGGTCTGAGTGAAAACGGCCCCTGAGCCGAGGGGCACGAAGGCGTTGGTGATGACGGTCCAATCGGCGGCCGGCCCGGCGGCGCGGGTGGTGGTCCAGAGCTGGATGCGGTTCAGGCGGTCGGCGTCGAGTGGCGAGGCATCGCGGTTGGCGATTTCCAGGCGCATGACGCCGCCGCCCAGAAAGCGGGGCGGGCTGATTTTCAGTGGTGGCAGAACGAGGGCGAGACTGCGGGAGGGACCGGCGGCGAGGAGGGCCACGCCGGCGAGGGCAGCGGGAGGCGTGCGCTGGCCGTAGGTGTTGGCGCCCCAGCCCACGACGGTGTTGTTGGCGAGGAGAGCCAGGCTGTGGGTGTCGCCGGCGGCGATGGCGATGACGTTGGAGAGGCCGAGGGGCGGATTGGCCTGGTCGTAATTGAACAGCGGCCGCGCAGCACCCCAGCCCACGACGGTTCCATCGCGGCGCAAAGCCAGACTATGATAGCTGCCGGCGGCGACGGCGATGACGTTGGAGAGGCCGGGGGGCACGGCGACCTGGCCGTCGTCGTTGTTGCCCCAGGCCACTACGGTGCCATTGCTGCGGACGGCGAGGCTGTGGTCGGCGCCGGCGGCAATGGCGACGAGGTTGGTGGCGGAGGGGAAAACGGAGGCTTTGCCGTAGGCGTTGTCGCCCCAGGCCACGAGCGAGCCATTGGCGCGCAGGGCGAGGGTGTGATGAGCGCCGGCGGCGATGGTTTTGATGTCGGTCACGCCACCGGGGGCGTTGGTCTGGCCGAGGTGGTTGCGTCCCCAGGCGACGAGGGTGCCGTTGCTGCGCAAGGCGACGCTGTGCTGCAAGCCGGCAGCGATGGCCTTGACGTCGTTCAGGCCGGGGGGCGGGGCCGCCTGACCGTAGGTGTTGTCGCCCCAGCCCACGACGGTGCCGTCGCGCCGCAAGACCAGGCCGTGCTGGCCGCCCAGGGCAATGGCGGTGAGGTTGGACAAGCCGCCGGGCGGGCGCAGACTGACCCAGACGGGGTTCACAAAGACTTCTTCCTGTCCCCAGGCCACCAGGCTGGGGGACTCGCCGCCGGCGAGGACGGTAAGCTGGACGATGTCGCTGGGGGTGTTGCCACCGTCATTGGAAACAATGACCTGGTAGAAGCCGGCATCATTGGTGGTGACGGCGGTAAGTGAGAGCACGGGGCCGTTGGCGGCGGGGAGGTTGGCGTTGTTCCTGCGCCATTGGTAGGCGGTGGCGCCCAGGGCGGTGACGCGGAAGGTGACGGCGCTGCCGGCCAGGACGGTTTGGCTGTGGGGCTGCTCGGTGATGATGGGCGGGAGCAGGACGGTGAGGGTGGCGGGGGAGCTGGTGACGGCGCCGGCGATGTTGGTGATGACCACGTGGTAGGCGCCGGCGTCAAAGGATTGGGCGTTGGGCAGGAGGAGGACGGAGAGATTGGCGTTGGGCAGCGGGGTGTGGTCCTTGTACCATTGGTAAGTGAGGGGCGCGGTGCCGCTGGCGGAGACGGTGAATTGCACGAGAGCGCCCTGGGGTACGGTTTGGGATTGGGGCGGCGTTACGATGACAGGAGGCGCCAGTACGGTGAGGGTGGCGGCGGTGCTGGTGAGCGAGCTGACGGGATTGGAGACAATGACGCGGTAAGCGCCGGCCTGGTTGGTTTGGAGGTTGGGGAGGGCAAGGATGAAGTTGGTGGCGCCGGGCAGGTTGGTGCCCTGACGCTGCCATTGGTAGGCGATGGGTTCGCTGCCGGTGACGCCCACCTGGAATTGCACGGTTTGCCCCACGAGCGCGGTGGCGCTTTGGGGCTGCGAGGTAAAGGAGAGGGGTTCCCAAAAGAGGGCGAGGGCGTGTTGATTGCCGGCGGCGATGGCGACCACGTTGCTGAGGCCGGCGGGGGGTGTAACACTGCCGGTTAAATCGCCCCAGGCGAAAATGGCGCCGTCATTGCGGCGGGCGAGGGTGTAATTGCCAGAGGCGCTGATGCCGAGGATGTTATATGCGCCGGAGGGGATGTTGCCCTGGCCGAAGAAGTTGCTGCCCCAGACCACCACCTGGCCATTGCTGAGCAAGGCGGCGGCATGTTGAAAACCGGCGGCCACCGCCACCACATCAAGGGTGCCGCTGAAGCCAAGGCTGGCGGGGACGGCGGGCGCGCCGTAGCCCCAGGCGACGACGTAACCGCGCTGGCCGGCGGGGCGCACGACGGCGAGGGCGTAACTGGGAGCGGCGGCAATGGAAATAACATTGGCGAGGGCCGGGGTGGCGGCGGGCGGCGAGCCCCAAGCAGCCACGGCGCCGCCGCCATAGATGGCGAGGTTGTAAAATTCGCTGGCGGCGATGGCGGTGGCATCGGTGAAGGCCGGGGTGTTGGTCTGGCCGGATTCATTGGCGCCCCAACTGATGACGGTGCCGTTGGCGCGGAGGGCGACGCTGTGATTGGCGCCCGCGGCGACGGCCACGACGTTGTTCAGGCCGGGTGGGGGCGTGGCCTTACCGAAGCTGTTGTCGCCCCAGCCCAGGACGGTGCCGTTGGCGCGGACGACGAGGGCATGGTTGGGGCCGGCGGCGATGGCGCTGGCGTCTTTCAAGCCTGCGGGAAAATTGACGACGGCAATGGCGTTGCTGCCCCATTGGGCCAGGGTGGCGGTGAGCGGGGCAGCGGAAAGAGGGGCTGCGGCCAGCAGGCCGGCCAGCAAGGCATGGCAAAAATATCTTTTCATCGGACCACAGCGCGGCGGGGGCGCGTTCCGCGGGGGCAATAATATAAGCGTGTCAGCCATGGATGACCAACTCGATGTTTTCGGGCAAATCCTTGGCCACCTGGGTGATGACGCTGCCTTTGAGGAGTTTTTCGAGGCCTTTGCGATGGGAGGCGCCCAAAAAGAGGAAATCCACGCCGAGGGTGGCGGACAAATCGAGGATGGTGGCGGCGGGATTTTCGCTGACGAGGTAGAGGGGGATGACATTGACGCCGTTGCGTTTGCCCTCTTCGAGCATGCGGTACATGATGGTGGCGGCCATTTTGTCATCCTGCCAGCGCGGGTGTTCCGGGTGCTCGACGGGGGCGGGGAGGTTGACGGCGAGTTCCTTGACGTAGAGGACGTAGAGGGTAGCGGAGCGGAGGCGGGCCTCTTCGATGGCGAAGCGGAGGACGGGGGTGATGCCGCGGGCGGCGACGAGGATGGCCTGGCCGGGGTTGATGCGGAGCTGGAATTCGCCACCTTCGGCGGGGGCGACGGCGGCGGCGACTTCTTCGCTGACGGTGATGGTACGGAGGCCGGCGCGGCGCTGGGCCCAAGCGCGGAGGGCCAGGCCGGCAATGAGGATGCAAACGATGAAGAACAGGGCGTTTTGCTTGGTTTTGGCCAGGGTGAGTTCCACGGCAAAGAGGACCAGAAAGGTGATGGCCATGGCGCCCCATTCGTACCACCGCAACTGGAGTTTGCGGTTCATGAGGCAGGAGCCAAGGTTGACGGTGATGGCGCCGACGACACCAATGGCGTAAAGCTCCATGAGTGATTTCTGGTCCGGGGACATGGCCACCACCACAAAAGGGAGCAGGGTGGCGATAATCATGGGGAGCCAGGGAACGCCAAACTTGTTCAACTTGACGAAGGAGCGGGGCATTTCGCCGTCGCGTCCGAGGAGGTAGGTGAGGCCGATGAGGGCGCCGATGGCGGTGTTGACGGCGCTGATGAGGAGGACGCCGACGATGATGCCGGTGACGATGCCGAAGTAGTGGCCGAAGGCGGGGCCGAGAGTGAGGGTGCCGTATTGTTCAGCCAGCAGGCTGATCATGTCCTCCCAGCGTTTGTTCAACATTTCGGTCATGGCCGGCGTTTTGGGGAGGGAAAGCATGGCCCAGCCGAGGAGGATGGTGCCGCCGACGACTTCGAGGGCGACAACGAGGATGGATTTGCGGGCGGTTTTTTCGACGCGGGGGGCGTCCATGGTGGTGCCGGGGTCGAGTTTCATGACGCCGGTCATGTTGGCGATGGCCTCGACGCCGCTGAGGGCCAGGATGGTGCCGACAAAAGCGGTCCATTGAAAGCTGAAGCCCCGGGTGGAAGGCTCGATGTAATCGAGGGTCAGGTGGGGGAGGCTCAGGAGGACGATGAGGACGACGACGGCCACCATGGGGAGGGCGAGGGTGATGGCAAAACTGCCGCTGTGTTTGGGGCCGAAGTAGTTGATGACGCCCATGGCAAGGATGAGGGCCATGGTGGCGAGGGGGACGTAATGTTCGGGCACGCGAAAATAGACCATGGCCACCCAGCCGCTGAGGGCGGCGGTGACGCAGAAGTTGGCGACCAACATGAAGGCGCCGATGGCGGCCACGAGGCGGCTCTGGCTGCGGGCGGCGGAATAGACGCCGCCGCCGTCGGGGAAGTGCTTGCAGATGACGGTGTAGTTGTAGCCGACCAGTGCGGTAAGGAGACAGACGGCAATGATGATGGGCAGGGCGGAATAGGACGCGGCCACAAAGGCGGCGCCGATGACGTAGGCCTTGCTGGTGCCCCAGTCGCCGTAGAGCAAGGCCGCCGCGCGCGTCCAATCCACATTGCGCGGACGGTGCATGCCAGTGCCGTCCATAATCCTTAGGCCGCTTGAGCGCGGCAGGTGATACCCTTGGGTTTCATTACCCGTGCCCAATGTCGCCAAGAGCGGCCCGTTCGTCAAAACCAAAGCGCAGGCCCCCGGGAGCGGGAGGGTGGGGTGGGTTGGGCCGGGGTTGCACTCCTCATTTGCTTTTTTGAGGCGGCTGACGCAGGCTGAGCGGCGCTGAGTGCTGCATGAAAGCGCGCCGAACATCACCCACACCGGAGTCTGCCACACCAGAGCCTTCGCCCGAGGGCTTGCCGGTGGTGGAGCCGGCGGCCCGGGTGGCTCCGTGGGTGCAGCTCAAATACATTACCTTTCATCCCTGCATCTATCCGGCAATGATTAAGGCGGCTTCGCCGGATGCCCGGCCCGGCTGTCTGGTGCATGTCTATGACAAGCAGGGCCGGCCGTTCGGGGCGGGATGGTATCATCCGAAGGCACGGGTGCCATTGCGGATGATTTATCACGGGCCGGAAACGATTAGTGAGAGCTTTGCGGACACGTTGCTGGAGCGGGCGCTGGATTTGCGGCTGCGGCGGCTGAATCTGCCGGCGCAGACGGAGGCGTTTCGGGTGGTGCACAGCGACGGGGACGGGCTGGGGGGGCTGGTGGTGGACCGATTTGCGGACGTGTTGAGCGTGGAGGTGCACAGCCTGGCGGCGCAGCAACGGCTGGAGCGCTGGCTGGCGCGGCTGCATCAGGCGCTGGGGACGCGGCGGGTGGTGCTGGAAGTGGACGCACAGGCAGCCAAAGTGGAGGGCATTCCCCTGCCCTCCGCCATGGATACGGTGCGCAGCGTGCGGGTGCGAGAGCACGGGATTCAATATGAAATTCATTTTGCCACCGGCCATAAGACGGGGTTCTTCTGTGACCAGCGGGACAACCGGCTGCGGTTGCGTGCATGGGCGGCGGGGGCGCGGGTGTTGGATTTGTGCTGTTACACGGGGGGGTTTGCGTTGAACGCCGCGGCGCATGGAGCGGCGGAGGTGACGGGGGTGGATTTGGACGAGGCGGCGATCGCGCAGGCGCGGCGCAATGCGAATTTGAATCAACTGCGGGTGCAGTGGGTGCATTGCGACGCGTTTGCGTATGCGCGGCAGATGCAGCAAAACCGGCAATTTTGGGATGTGGTGATTCTGGATCCGCCGAAACTGATCGCCAGCCGGGAGGAGGCCGCGCAGGGACGGCACAAGTATGAGGATTTGAACAGCCTGGCGGCCACGCTGGTCAAGCCGGGCGGGCTGCTGGTGACGTGCTCGTGCTCCGGACTACTGGCGGCGGAGGATTTTGAGTTTCTAGTGTGCCGCGGGATTCACCGGCAAAACCGGCGGCTGCAAATCCTGGAGCGGACCGGGGCGGGGCCGGACCATCCGGTGATGTCCAGCGCGCCGGAGGGACGGTATTTGAAAGTGCTCTGGGGCCGCGTGTGGCCGGCGTGAAAGAGAGGGAGCGCAGGTGTTTGGTCGAAGTTTTTCCCTCACCTTGGCCCTATCCCGGTGGGAGAGGGAAAAGGGGGGTGAGCGGGTGAAGGGGGGAGGTCAATGGCGAATGAACACGGAGGGACATGGCTTTTGAATAGTGGATCAAAGATTGAAAACGCTCCTCACTCTGACCCCTTTGGCCTGCGGGACGCAGGCCACACTCGCAGGCGGGGACGCCTGCGCTACATGGAGGGACGCCTGCGCTACGGACCCATCACCCTGACCCTCTCCCGAGGGGAGAGGGAAAAGGGGGCGGATCATACAGAGATGAAATCGGAAAGAACGAAGGGGGAGAACTCTTCCCCACCTTGGCCCTTTGGCCTGCGGGACGCAGGCCTTACTCGCAGGCGAGGACGCCTGCGCTACATGGGGCCTCTCTTTGAGGGAGAGGGGACGTTGCCAGTGAAGAGTATTAGGGGGGTGGCGGGGTGAGGGGAGGCTCTGGAGTCGGGGAGGGCAAAGGAGCGGGTGGCGGTTTGGGGGACCGAGGTTTGAGGCCGAGGATTTGGTCAAGCTGGTCCATCAAGATTTTGGCGGTTTCCTCTTCGTCGTAGGGTTCGGGGGGCGGGTCTTCGGGCGGTTTCTGGGCTTCCAGGCGTTGGCGGGAAAGTTCGATTTTCTGGCGTTCGAGCTCGAGGCGCTGGCGGGCGAGGTCAGCCTGGCGCCATTGGTGGAAGGCGTGTTGGGCGGCGGCGCGGTCTTGAGGGGAGGCGTGGGGGTTGGCGAGGGTCTGGAGGGATTGGGCGAGGATGAGGCGTTCGAGGGCGTTGGCGAGGGTGTGGGGGTCGAGGTTGGGGTCGGCGAGGAGCTGCTGGGCGAGGTCGGCGGCGGAGGCGGAAAGGGCGGCGAGGGACGCGAGGGCGTCGGTGGCCGCGGGTTGCGGGTGGTCATTTTCGGGCTGGCGTGGTTTAGCCATACGCGGGCGAGCATGGCGAGGCAGGCGGGAACAAGGAGTGCTCCGGGAGCGGAAAAGTGATGGAGGTTGAGACGCAGTGGACAAATTGGACGGAGCGGACGGACCATTGCAGGGGTCACACCAATCCGCCGAAAAGGCTCACCCAAAAACATGGAGCAGGAGAGAAATGAACCTTTCTAGGGGAAAAGTGGGGCGTTCATGGCTCCGAGAGGAGCGGTCTTGATGCTGCAGAAACCCGAGGTCGAGCAACACCTGCAACTACCGGCGGATTTGGTCTTTGATGTGGCGGTTGTTGTAAAATTAATGCAATGGTTAGATTCCTAATATTTGAGCAACAAACTGTTTTCGAGCATAAAACGCCCGCGTTGTACTACCGTGACCTGCTCCTTTTGTTCTTGGCTGTATATAAACTCCCATCTTTCCTGTGAGTTCATCAAAGCCGAGCTGTCGTATAGTATTTCTAACAAGTTCATAATCAGCCTTTACCTGATTATAAAGCTTTTCATTATTCAGATCGAAGGTAGCAACACAGTGAAGAATGCTTTTTGTTTCCTGTTGCGATTCGAATATTCGCGCACAGACCACGAGTTTCTGTAACTTCTGAAGCAAATGACTACACTCAAAGCAAGCATTCACTACATTGTATGGATCTATCATTGTTATAGCCATAGTCTCCTTGAGAATAAGCCTGTCATTGCGGGCTTTTTTTAATGGAACCACTTTAAGCTCCCATGAGCCAAAATTTGGAGATTGGGAAGAATTAATGGGAATACCTAAATATCTTTCTAAAACATGGCCTGCCCAGCCTTTGTTTTTCTTATTACCTCGCCATACAGTTACCTCATAGCAATCAGCTAGAGGACGGAGATCCTTTCCTACTAATTCTCGCAATTTTTCAACCGCCTGTTTTCGATCCATAGGGGATATAAATTAAATTCCAAATAAATCCTTTGTGGCGGCACTTACCCGCGTAATTCTGTCAATGCAAATACTCAAATGGTGTGGTTCTAACTCGATACCCACACATTTTCTTTCGTTTTTCATCGCCGCCACGGCGGTGGTGCCGCTGCCGAGGAAGGGGTCCAGGACAAGGTCGCCGGGCTGGGTGGAGGCGAGGAGGCACCGTTCGACGAGGGCGAGGGGTTTCTGGGTGGGGTGTTTGCCAAAGGTTTTTTCGTCGCGGCCGGGGGCCGGCATGGTCCAGACGGTTTTCATCTGTTTGCCGCCGTTGAGCTGGCGCATGAGGGCATAGTTGAAGGTATGTTTGCTGCATTCGTTTTTGGCGGCCCAGAGGACGGTTTCGGTGGAGTGGGTAAAGTAACGGCAGGAGAGGTTGGGCGGAGGGTTGGGTTTTTCCCAGGTGATGTCATTGAGGAGTTTGAAGCCAAGCTGTTGCATGGCGAAGCCGATGGAGAAGATGACGTGGAGGGTGCCGGTGACCCAGAGGGTGCCGTTGGGTTTGAGGACGCGCTGGCAGCGGCGGAGCCATTCGAGGTTGAATTCGTGGTTAAGTTCGGGGCCGCGGGATTTGTCCCAATCGCCTTTGTCCACCTTGACCATGCGTCCAGCGTGGCAGGTGATGCCGCCGTTGGAGAGGAAGTAAGGGGGATCGGCGAAGATGCAATCGAAGCGGCCCTCGGGGTATTTGGCGGCAATGGCGTCGAGCAATTCGAGGCAGTTACCGTGGTAAATCCAGAGGCCGCGGGTGTCGTCGCGCAGGACCAGGCGCGGCGGGGAGGGGATGGCCGATGAGGAGGAGTGTGGAGCCGGCGGCTGAGGTGGGGAGGGGAGTTGGGGTTCGACGGTGTAGATGGTGCCGTCCTCTTGAAGAATCCAAGGAGTCGTGGCGCACGGTTGGCCTAGGTCGGCGGAGGGCGCGGGGTCGGCCGGGGGCATCTGCCTGGGGCGTTCTTTCGTCCGTGCTCTTGTTTTTGTCACGGACGAGATCAATTGATCATGATCGGAGGTGGGAGCAAGGAAAATTATGGGAGGGTGGAGAGGGAGGCGGGTCTGCGGGGCGACGGTGAGGCGGCGGGCCGGGCATGGCCGGCGGGTGGCGGGTTGCTGTGGGGTGACCGAGCGTGGCAGCCGGTTTAAGAGCGCATCAAATCAATCGAGGAATTCCATGGCGACGGGGGCGCGGGCGGTTTTGCCATTGGCGGCGGTGAGGCGGATGCCGCCGCGGACGCGCTCGATGTTTTTGACGCGGTCGAAGCCTTTGGGGATGGGAGCGACGCCCATGATGTAGGGGATGATGAGGGGCATTTCCGGGGTGAGGTTTTCGACGGTGGGATGGCCGGCGCGGCTGAGGGGGTTGGGGGAGGCGGATTGGGCGAGGCCGAGGTGGAAATAGGAGGTGACGTCTTCAAGGCCCATGACGTGGCGGTGGCGGCCATTCCAGGGGGGGTAGTGGCGTCCGCCGTTGCTGAGCCAGAAGATGGTTTGGCGGAGAACGCGGGGGTCTTTGAGGGCAAACCAGACGTAGCCTTGTTGGGGAAAGGTGACGGCCGTCCAGGCGAAGGGAAGTTTGGGGTCGCTGACCATGAGGACAAGGTCTTCAAAGCCAGGGCGGGCCGGGTAGGCGGTCAGGTCGGCGAGGGTGCCGTCGAGGCGCGGGACGCGGGCGAGGGAGTCGAAGCGGGCGGCGGGTTTGAGGGATTGGTAGCCGCCCTGGGCGGGGTCTTCAAAGGGTTGGGGAAAGACCTGACCCCAAACGAAGCGGCTGGTGGAAATCAAGCCGGCGCCTTCGGTGTCGGGAAAGCGGAGCATGGCGTGATGGCCGAAGTTCATGGGGCCGGAGAAGCCGGAGAGGACATGGCGGCAGTAAATGGCGGTGTGGTCTTCGCGAAGGAAAAGGACTTTGTCCACGAGGCCGGGACGGGTTTGGGTGCGCAACTGGAGGTGGAGGCAATGGGTGCCGGCGTCGTTGACGAGGGCGAGGCATTTCCAGCGGGCGTTGGCGGTTTCCCCGTGGACGGGGTGCTGTTCGCCGCGCCAGGGGGTGGAGTTGGCGCCGAAGGGGAGGCAGAAGAAATCGCCGCGCAGGACGCGGAGGATGGGGGGCAGATTGGCCCAGCCTTTTTCCTGGGCCCACGGGGCGACGTGGTAGGGTTGCACTTTGCGTCCGCCGAGGTCAAAGGTGACCGGCCCGAGGTGCCCGCCGGTTTGGGTGACGAAGAGTTCGACATGGCTGGAAGCCATGCGCCAGGAGGGCTGGCCGAGGACGGTGCGCAGGGTGGTTTTCATGGGGTGCAGTGTAAGGCGGTGGGGAAAACTTGGCAAACTTAATGCCGGGGGTGGGGGCGGGCTGCGGGGCAGTTGGGGTGGGGCGCGACAAATCGCTGGCGCCGGCCTCAAATCAAGGTATTATTAAGAAAGAATCGCCGGCACATCATGAGTCAATCATTGTCAAATCATTTCACGGTCTGGTGGATGGGAGCCGCGCTGCTGGTCTCCGGTTTGTGGACGGTGTGGGGGCAGGAGCAGCCCATCTTGCAGCCGGCGATAATTATCCGGGGGGACAAGGTGGCGGCGGCGGTGGAGGCCAAGGCGGCGGCAGCTGCGGCCACCAATATCGCGCCGGCGAAAAGTCAAACGCCGCTGGACATGCTGGAGTTTGTGTCGGGGGATACGCTACGGGGGAAGTTTATGGGGTGGGCGGAGCCGGGGATGATTCGGTGGCAACATGAAGGGGTGGAGGGAGAGCTGCGAATCATTGCGGAAAAAGTTCGGAAATTTCGGCTGCAGCGGACGCCGCAACGGGCGCCGCAGACGATGAATGCGCGGTTGTGGCTGCAGAACGGGGATCGGCTTTCGGTGAACATTGTGTCGCTGGACGGGGAGAAGGGAGTGTTTGAGTCGTGGTATGCGGGGAGGGTGGAGGCGCCGCGGGGGGCCATATCGAATCTGGTGTTTTTTTTCGCGCACGGGGATGTGCTTTATCACGGCCCCACGGGGCTGGAGGGATGGCAGCAAAGCGGGCCGATGCGAGTGGGGCCGGCCGGGCTGATTCGCAACCAGGTGGTGGTGATTGATGGGGAGGTGGTGGTGGCGCGGGAGGAGCGGGGGGGTGAGGAAGAGCCGCCAGCGGCGTGGGTGTTCAACGGCGAGGCGCTGGAGGCGGTGCGGCCGGGGGCGGTGGGGCGGGACTTCAAGCTGCCGCCCGCCTCGATGGTAACGATGGAATTGGAGGCGCCCGGGACGCCGGCGTTCACGTTGCATTTGTATGCGGATGCGACGGACAAGTTCACCGGCATGAATGCGCTGTCGTTCACGTTTTCGGGACGGATGATTTATTTTCGGCGCAGTTTGGCGACGGGAGGCATGCGGCAAATCGGGAATGTGGATCATCAGAAATTTGGGACGGGAGCGCCGACGCGGACCAAGCTGACGTTGTGCACGGATTTGGAGCAGCAAACGCTGGCGGTGTACCTGGACGACATGTTAATCCGCAAGTTTTCCATTGCGGGGCAGGTGGAGGGGCTGGGGACGGGGCTGGTGATTCAGCAGCAGGCGGCGAGCTCACTCAAAATCAGCAATCTGACCATCAGCCGGTGGAATGGAGTGGTGGATGAGCCGGCGACGGGGCCGGTGGCGCTGAAGGAGGATATGATGCTGCTGAATAATCGGGACAAAATCAGCGGCCGATTGGCGGCCATACGGGAAGGGAAGGTGGAGTTTCAGACGGCTTTTTCCAAAATCGAAATCCCGCTGGATCGGGTTCAGCGGATCAGTCTGGCGGCGCCGGAGCCGGCGGGCGGGGCAACGGGACGGCAGCCGCGGCTGTTGCTGGGGGACACGGGGCGGGTGACGCTGCGCATCGAGCGTTGGGATGACGAGGTGGTGGAGGGGCGGAGCGCGGTGCTGGGCCAGGTGAAAATCAACGCGCGGGCGGTCATTGGCCTGCAATATGAATGAGGGGGCGCGGGGGGGAGAGGGTTTATAAAAGGATGGACGGCGCGAGGGGGGTTGGTTAGTTTCCCGCCGAAATGCGCACACGAGAGTTTGCCACCATTACGGTCATTGGGAAGGACAAGACCGGGGTCATTGCCCGGGTGACCCATTTTCTGTTTGAACAACACGCCAACATCGAGGCGCTGGAAGAGCAGGTGACGCGGGGCCAGTTCAGCATGAATTTGCAGGCGTCGTGGAAGCGGGGCACGTTGCGGCGGGAGGCGGTGGAGGCGGGGCTGGCGGAGCTGGCCCGGGCGCTGCAAATGGAAATCAAGGTGAGGTTCACGGACCCGCGGCGGCGGCAGCGGTTTGCGCTGATGGTGACCAAGGAGCCGCATTGCGCCGAGACGCTGCTGCAGGAGGTGCGGGCGGGGCGGCTGAAGGCGGAGCCGGTAATCATGATTGGGAACCGGCCGGATTTGGCGCCGCTGGCAGCGCGGCACAAGGTGCCGTTTGAGCATATTCCGTGGGTGGAGCGCGATGCGGCGGAGCGGCAGGCGCTGGAGAAATTGGAGGCGGCGGAGGTGGATTTTGTGGTGCTGGCACGGTTCATGAAGATTTTGTCGCCGAACTTTGTGTGGCGGTACAAAAACAAAATCATCAACATTCATCCGTCGCTGCTGCCAAGTTTTCCGGGGGCGCAGGCGTACCGGCAGGCGTATGAGAGCGGGGTGAAGATTGTGGGGGTGACGGCGCATTTTGTGACGATGCACCTGGACGAGGGGCCCATCATTGCGCAGGATTGTTTTCACGTGAAACCCAACATGGAATTGCCGGAGATTGTGCGGCGGGGGCAGCAGTTGGAGGCGCGGGTGCTGCTGCGGGCGGTGAAGCTGTTTCTGGCCAAGAAACTCGATGTCTATTGGGGCATCGTCAAGCAGGTATGAGCGGCCTGAATCGCGGGTGGATAAGCGGGCTATGGGCGGGGGTGTGCCTGCTGGCCGCGGTGGTGTTGTTGGCGGGCGCCACGCTGCCCGCGCCGGAAGCGGCGGCGCCGGCCCGGACGGCGGAGGAGGAGCTGGAGGCGATTGTGCAACTGGATGACCTGGTGCACGAGGAAATCGAGCAATGGCTGAGCGAGGGGGAGACCAACCGGGTGGACGTGGCCTCGCGGGCGGCGTTGAATTTGAAAATCAAGCAACGGCGGGAGATGGTGCAGGCCGCGTACGAAAAATTCGTCCAGCGGCATCCGGAAAACGCGCGGGCGCGGCTGTTGTGGGGGAGTTTTTTGCGGGAGTGCGGGCGGGACAAGGAGGCAGTGGCGCAGTGGGAGGAGGCGCGGCGGCTGGCGCCGACCAACGCGGCGGCGTGGAACAACCTGGGGAATTACTATGCCGAGGAGGGCCCGGCGACGAATGCTTTCACGCATTATGCGCGGGCCATGGAGCTGGCGCCAAAGGAGCCGTTGTACGCGCAGCAGATGGCGCGCTGTTTGCTGGTGCATGAGGAGGAGGCGGCGGCGTGGTACGGGGTGGGGAGGGAGGAGGTAATCCGCAAGGCGCAGGAGCATTTGCGGCGGGCGTGCGGGCTGGCGCCGACGAATTTTGCCCTGGCGACGGAGCTGGCCCAGACGTATTACCTGCTAAAGGTGCCGTTGACGGGGGACCGCCGCAAGGACTGGCAGGCGGCGCAGCAGTTGACGGACGAGGCGCTGGCGGCGTGGGAGGCGGCGGGGAAACTGGCGGGGACGGAGGTGGAGCGGCAGGGGGTGCTGGTGCATCGGGCGCGGATTCTCATCAGCGCCGAGCGCTGGGCGGAGGCGCGGCGGACGCTGGAGCAAATCAAGGAGCCGTCGCTGGCCGGCTTGAAGGTGGAATTGGAGGCGCGGCTGGCGGCGCGGGAGAAGGCGCCTGAGGCGCCGGCGGCGCCAGCGCCGAAATAGAAGAAGGGCTGCCGCGGCGGGATGCCGGCGGAGGGGATGGGGGGCGGGGTCAGTGGCTGTGTTCGCCCTGGGCGAGAAACAACCAGGCGAGGCCCACCCCGAAAGCGGCGAGGCCGCACAAGGTCATCAGGCCGCGATAGGCCTTTTCACTGGAGATTTGGAAACGGCGGGCGAGCCAGCCCATGAGGAGGGAAAAGACGGCCATGCTCAGGATGGTGCCGCCCGCGAAGGCGGCCAGGTAGAGGGCGCTCTCCCATTGGGTACGCATGCCGAGCATGGGGAGGATGCCCAGGAGGTGGGAGCTGCCGGCGAGGCCGTGTAAAATGCCGATGCCCATGGCGGCGTGGACATGCGCATGGCCGGAGGCGGGGGGGCGGCCTTTTTCATGCACATGGAGGTGTTCATGGGCCGGCTGGTTTTCTCCGTGGGCATGAGGATGCGCATGGACCTGAAGGCGGCGGGCCTTGTGGACACTCCAGAGGCCGATGCCCATGAGCAAGACGCCGACGAGGCGCTCGCCCCAGTGGGAAATGGCGTCCACAGGGAGCCATTCACGCGCCAGCAAGGCGAGCACGCCGACCACGGCCACGCCGGCGGAGTGGCCAATGCCCCAGCGCGCGCCGGGGAGCCAGGCGCGGTGGGGGTAACGTGTGGCCAGCGGGGCGATGGCCGCCAGGTGGTCCGGACCGGACCATACATGGAGGGTGCCCGCCAGCCAGCCGCTCACAAATGCAATCATAAGATGATTAATAATCGTAATACGAGGGCGGCGGGACGGCAAATGAAAATCGGGCCGCCGGAGGGCGGCGGGGGGTGAAGGATAAGGTTGTCAGGCGGGAGGCGGTGGGGTAAGTTGTAGTAGTCACCCAAAGCCTTATGTATTTTGGCGCCGATTATCATCCGGAGCATTGGGTCTATCCCTATGCTGGCACTGCCGAGGCCCCGGAAAGCCGGTGGGAGCGGGATGCGGAATTAATGGCGGCGGCGGGCATCAATGCGGTGCGGATGGGGGAGTTTACGTGGGGCTTATGCGAGCCGGAGGAGGGGCGGTATGATTTTGCGTGGCTGCGGCGGGTGATGGATTTGATGCAGCGGTACGGAATCAAGGTGGTGCTGGCGACGCCGACGGCAGCGCCGCCGTTGTGGTTGAGCCAGAAGCATCCGGAGATTCTGCCGATAGACGAGAAGGGGCTGGTGTTGCACGAGGGGACGCGGCATGCGTGCTGTTTGAATTGCGATGTGTTCTGGGAGTACAGCCGGAAGATAGTGACGGCGATGGCGCGGGCGCTGGGGGATCATCCGCAATTGCTGGCGTGGCAGATTGACAATGGGATTGGGGGCCATGCGACGGAGTTCTGCTACAACCCGGAGACGCGGAAGGACTGGCACGACTGGCTGCGGGCGAAGTACGAGACGGTGGAGCGGTTGAACGAGTGTCTGGGACTGCGGTTTTGGGGGCAGACGGTGACGGCGTTTGAGCAGGTGCCCATGCCGATGCGGGCGCCGACGGCGCATCATCCGGGGTTGATGCTGGATTGGATGCGGTTTTCGAGCGACACGATTGTGGCGTATCTGCGGATGCAGGCGGAGCTGCTGCGGGAATTGACGCCACACGCGCCGGTGACCACGAACATGCGGATATTTGGGCGGCATTATGACCAGTTTGACGTGGCGGAGGTGCTGGATTTTGTGGCGATGGACAGTTATGCGACGGTGAAGGCGCGGGCGGCGACGAATGCGTGTGAGATTGACATGGCGCGGTCGCTGAAGAAGCAGCACCGGCGGCTGCCGGGCGAGGGGACGGGGTTCTGGGTGATTGAGCAAAAGGCGGGACAGGTGAACTGGCAGGAGGTGAATCCGTTGTTGCGGCCCGGGGTGACGCGGTTGTTCACGTATCAGTTCATTTCGCGGGGGGCGGATGCGGTATTTTATTTTTACTGGCGGCAGCCGCGGTTTGGGACGGAGCAGTTTTATGGGGGCGTGCTGACGCATGACGGGCGGGGGGAAAACCGGGTGTACCGGGAGATATGCCAGATTGGGGAGGAGGTCCAGCGTTTGCGTCCGCTGTTGCAGGGGACGGAGGTGAAGGCGGAGGTGGGGCTGCTGTACAGTCATCCCAATGAATGGGCGCAGAAACTGCCGTTTCAACCCAACCGGCATTTCCGGCAGCATGACCACATGCTGCTGTTTTACACGGCGCTGCATGACCGGAACATGCCGGTGAACTTTGTGCGGACGGACGAGGATTTGACGCGGTACCGGCTGATTATTGCGCCTTCGCTGCGGCTCTACAGCGAGGCGGAGGCGGCGATGCTGCGCCATTATGTGGAGCAGGGCGGGACGCTGGTGGCGACGTGCAACACGGGTTTGCTGGATGAAAACAGCATGGTGCCGGACAGCGGTCTGCCGTACTTGATGGGAGATGTTTTTGGGCTGGAGGTGCAGGAGTTTGACACGCTGGCGCCGGGGGAGGAGAACCATCTGGCGTTTCGGGGCACTTTTCCCACCAGCGCGCTACATCCGGCGCTGTTGTGGTGTGATGTGGTGGAGGCGAAGGGCTGCCAGATTGTGGCGACGTATGCCAAGGATTTTTACGCGGGGCGGCCGGCGGTGACGATGAATGATTTTGGGAAAGGGCGGGCGGTGTATATTGGGACGGTGAGTCATCAGCCGTTTTACCTGGACTTGATGGCCTGGCTGCGGGGCATGGCGGGGATTCATCCGCTGCTGAAGGTGCCGGACACGGTGGAGGTGAGCCTGCGGGAGGGGAATGGCAAGAAGGTGTTTTTCCTGTTGAATCATCAGGCGTCGCCGGTGCGCATTACTTTTTACAAGCCGGCGCATGATTTTTTGAGCGGGCGGACGTTTACGGGGAATTACGACATTCCGCCGCATGGGGTGCTGGTGCTGGACGAGCATGTCACGCCGCCTGCCTGAGAGTTGCCGGGCATGGTAAGATGGCCGCATGGCAGTGCCACGACGGGTGAAGTGTCCCACCTGCAAAAAGGTGGGGGATTGGTTTGCGGGTGAATTTGGGCCGTTCTGCTCCCAACGGTGCCGGTTGATTGATTTGGGGAAGTGGCTGGGAGAAGAACACCGGATTTCGGAGCCGCTGCCGGAGCCCCTGACGGGCGAAGCGCCGGCGGCGGAGCCACGCATGCCGGAGGAGGAGTCGCGGTGAGGGAGGGCGGGGGTCAGCGGGCGGCCTGCTCCAAGGCATCCAACACGAGGCGCGGGGTGAGGAGTTCGGGGAGGATGATGGGCGGTTTGTTGGGGTCTTTGGGATAGACGAGGACCAGGGGCACGCCGGCGCGTCCGTGGCGGGCCAGCTCGTCAAGGACAGTCTGGTTTTTGCGGTAGCTGTTTTCCAAGAGGGCCACGGCGTTGATGGCTTTGAGTTTTTCGCGCACTACAGGGATTTCGAGGCTGGTTTTGGCGTTGAGCTTGCAGGTGAGGCACCAGGAGGCGGTGAAGTCCACGAGCACAGGCCGCCCTTGGGCCCGGGCGGCGGCGAGGGCTTCCGGGCTCCAGCGGCGCCACTCGATGCCGTTGGGATGCAAGCGGATGATTTCCTCCGCGCCGGTGGTGGGTTCCGGGGGATGACGCCAGCGCGCGAGGTTTTCCAGGAAAAAGAGGGACAGGGCGGCCAGGAGGGCGATGGGTAGCCAGGCGGCTTTGCGTCCCTGGCCTTGGACCCAAACGCCGTAAATCCAGGCGGCGAGAGCGACCAGGAGGAGGACCATGCCCAGCCAGAGGGCGCGGTTTGCGCCCAGGGCTTCGACGGCCAGGCTCAGGAGCCAGACGGTGGTGGCGAGCATGGGGAAGCCCATGAATTGTTTGAAACGCTCCATCCAGGCGCCTGGTTTGGGCAGCCATTTGAGCCAGGACGGGTTAAAGGAGAGCACGACGTAGGGGAGGGCCATGCCCAGGCCGATGACCAGAAAGAAGGGAATGATGAGGCCGGGCCAGGGTTGGGTGAAGGCAAAGCCCACGGCCGCGCCCAGGATGGGGGCGGTGCAGGCGGTGGCGAGAAAGGTGGCGAGCACGCCGTTGAAAAAGGCTCCGGCGGCGCCTTCTTTGGCGGCGAGAGTGGAGGCGGCGCCGAGCAGGCCGCTGGCGGGCATGATTTCAAACACGCCAAAGAGGTTGAGTCCCACGAGGGTCATGACGACGGCCAGCACCATGACAAAGACGGGGTTTTGCAGTTGGATGCCCCAGCTTACCCCCTGCCCGGCCAGGCGCGCGCCCAGGACCACGAGGGCCAGGACGAGGAAGGAAGTGAGAACCCCCACCCCATAGATTAAACCCAGCCGCCGCACTTCCCGGGGTTGGGAATGTCCTTGATTCACAAAGCTGAGGATTTTCAGGGATACGACGGGCAGCACGCAGGGCATGAAATTCAAGATGAAGCCCCCCAGAAAGGCGCCGAGCAATTGGGCCAAATAAACCCATAGTCCGGGCCGGGCCGCCGCCTGGCCGGGCGGCGAAGGGGCGGCGGTGGGTCCGTCCCCGGCGGGCGTCAATTCCACGGAGAAGCCGCGGATTTGCCCATTGAATTGCGCCACCAGCAGGCCTGGGAGGCGCGCTGGCCAGCGCTGGCCCTGGCGTTTGACTTCCTTGCGCAAGAGCCATCGGCCTGGCGCCAAGGCTTTGACGGTGGTTGCTCCGGCCACGGAGTAGGATTCATCGGGCAAGGGAAAAAAATCGGGGGCCTCGGTGCCGGGGCCAGCGTCCCATTGCAGGTCGAGGAAGCGGACATCTCCGCGAGGCGCATCCCAGCGGGCGGTGACTTTGGCGCCGGTCTGGGGAAGTTGCTGGCGGGCCGCGGTGAGCGCGGAGGCGCGGGGGGAAGGGCGTGGCTCGGGGCCGATGACGAGGGAGGCGGAAACTTCGGCCGCGCCGGGGAGACAGGTCAGTTCACATTCCAGCCAGGAGACTTTGGCGCGGAGTTCCACGGAGCCGGCCGGGGCATTGGAGGCGATGTGCAAGGGCACCAGGAGGACCGCTTCCTGATAATAAACATAAGTGAAGAGGCCGGAGTCTTCATGTTTCTCGGGCACCGGCCAGTGAATCGGGCCGGGTTTGATGAACGGGGGGAGTTGCCATTGGATTTCGGTGGGGCCGCCGGCATCGCCACCGTATTGCCAGTAGGTGTGGAGTTTGCCGGGCATCCGGAGCTGCACGCCGGCCCAGAGGGTGTCGCCAGGGCGGGCGGCTTCGTATTCGAGCCAAAGGGCGGCCTTGGTGCGCGCGGCGGCGTGGGCGCCGGCGGCCAGGGCCAGGGTCAGGAAGCACCCCAAAATAACGCGTCCCATGAGGATAAAATGTCATAAAAATCGGATTTGGGCAGGCCTTTTCTGTTTTCCTTTTGCGGGCGGGGGCGTAGATTGTGGGGGTACAGCCTCGAATGTTTATGAAGACAGCCTTGCCTTGCCGGATGAATGGCCGCCGCGTGTGGAGCGGAAGTTGGTGGTGGTTTGCCCTTGCTTGTCTGGTGGGGGCCGGCGCCGGTTTTCCGGCCCTGGCGGCCGCGGGAGGGGATGAGGCGGCGGCGGTGCGGAAGGTGGTCAAGGATTGGGTGGACGCCAACAAGCAACAGGACGCCGAGAAAGCCCGCAAGTTGCTGACCCGCGCCGCGCAAAAGCACTTCAAGCCCGGCAACAGTGTCAATGCCGGCATGGCGTCAGTGAAAACGGAAACGGAGGTGGGGGAGCCGCAGGTGGAGGGGGATACGGCGCGGTGTCAGACGGTGGAGACGCTGGGGAAGGCCCGTTTGCATACGGAGTACAGCTTGAAGCGGGAGGACAATCATTGGCGCATCCATGCGCTGAGCTTGATGCTCAACGAAAAAGAGCGCGCAATCACTCTGGATTTGGAGCAGGGCCTGACGCCGAAGTTTGAGGCGGACCCGCAAAAGGTGCAGGCGTTTCTGGCGCAACTGGCGCAAATCGCCGCCAAGGCGGCGGCCAGCGGGGCGCAAAGCAGCAAGAGCAGCAGCAGCCGGCCGGCCGGGCCATCGTCGTCCCGCCCTGCGCCACCGGTGGAGGCGGAGCCGCCCAAGCCACCGCCGGCGCCGGAGCCGGTGGTGCCGCTGGAGTTCGGCAATCGGCGGCGGCCGGTACAATTGGATTTTGTGGAGTTCACGGGGAGCGGGGCGGAAAAGGGGGTGAAGGTGACGGCGAAAAATCACGCGAACAAGGCCCTGCGGAAAGTGACGGTGAAGATGTACTTTCTGGATGCGGGGGCGAATCCGCTGGGCGAGAAGGAGGCTTTCCTGGTGGCGGGCGAAACGCCGCTGGTGGAGAAACAGAGCGAGGCGGAGCTGGAGTTCAAAAATCTGGTCATCCCGCCGGATGCGCGCAAGGCGATTATCGAGTTGCGCGAGACGCAATTTACTGATGGCACGCGCTGGCCCGGGCCGTGAGGGCGTGGCTACTTTGCCAGCACCGGAAATTCGGTGATGCGCAGGCGGGTGCAGCCGTAAGGAATCAATTCGAGGGTTTCCCATGGGCCAACGGCGCTCACCGGACTGGGCGGTGGCGCGGCGGCGCTGTTTTGTTCCAATCCCCACTCCGGCAAGCGGCGGCCTTTGCCCGTCAACACCACGGGTGCGGCGGCATTGTCAAAGGGCATGGGGCCGACCGGCAGGCGGCGCAGTTTGAAACTTTTCTGGGGATTCTTTTCGTCCACCAGCAGGGCGTAATTCCACGGGGTGGTAGGATGGACTTCCCAATCCACGACGGGCAGGGAGGGATGATGGCGCTGTAATTCTTTGAACTGCTCCCCGATGCGGAGCGAGAAATAAAGGGGGCCGCGCAGGATGGCGGCGCTGTTATTATACCGCCGTTCGATTCGCAGGGGCATGGGGAGGTGAAGCGCCAGGGTGTCGCCATTTTTCCAGTTGCGTTGCACCTGCAAAAAACTGCCGGGTGCGGCCTTGAGGGTGCGGGAGCCCACTTTGAGGGTGGCGCTGGTGGCCCAGGTGGGGATGCGCAGGTAGAGGGGGAAGGCGGCGGGGCGGTCGAGGTGGACGGTCACTTTAATGGTTTCGTCAAAGGGGTAATCGGTTTCGACGTGGAGGGTGGTCTGGGCGCCGTCAGCCACCTGGGCGTGGACACGGCAGGGGCCGTAGGCGATGGCGGCGAGGCCATTATCGGGGGTGGCCATCCAGAGGTGGGCGACGAGTTTGGGCCAGCCCTGGTGCATGTTGGCGGTGCAACAGCCGAAGTTCGGCTCGAGGCCGTAGAGGTTGGAGTCATCGCCGTTGGTGGTCCAGCGGCGTTTGGCGCGGGAAACGAGGACTTGATTGGCCTGCTGGTCGTATTGATGGGCCCAGTAATCCGGGGTGCAGGTGGCGGGTTTGCAATTATAGGCCAGCATTTCCAGGCGGTCGGCGAGGGCGGGGTCGCCGAGGTATTCGATGAGTTTTTCCAGGGAGTACATGTACTCGACGATGGCGCACAGCTCAGTGCCCTGGTAGGGATGACGGCCGGCGAGGTGCTCGTCGCCGCCGAAGCGCCCGCCGACCTGGCCGTGGAATTGGTCGAGGTTGTGCATGGCGGCGTAAAGGGCATGATGGGCGCGGGCGTCACCAGAGCATTGCAGCCAGAGGCCGGGGTACTTGATGGCCATGGCGAGGTTGACGACGTGGGTGTCGTGGCGGAGGGGATGAGGAGGGCGATGGCGCGGCTCGCGGAAGGGAAACTCGATGAAGTAACCCATCCAATCAAAGCTGTTGCGATGGATGGATTCCAGCACGCGCAGGGCGTCGGCGTCGCCGGTGCGGTTGTAGTACCAGAGGGCCAGGACGGCGTGCTCCATGGCGCGCACGCCGCGCCATTCGCGGTCGGGCCAGTCCGGCGGGTTGTCGCGGAGGTAGCGCAGATAATTTTGGAGCACTTGCAGGGCGCGGGGGTCGCCGGTGGCTTCGTGGTATTGCATGAGGACTTTGGCGGCGACGGCCAGGGGCCAGCGGTCCTTGTTTTTCTCGGGGCCAAACCAGCCGTTGGGCTGGCTGCTGGCAAGGATGAAATCGAGGTATTTTTGGGCGATGGCCTTGAGTTTGGGGTCGTCCAGTTGCCATGCCAGGGGCACGAGGCCGTCCAGATAATACGGCCCGCGCTCCCAGGCGTCGCCGGGGCCGCCCTTCCAGGCGGAGTCGCGCAGGGAGGGCCAGAACTCGTCGAGATGGCCGGTCAGGCCGCTGGCCTGCAAGGTGAGCTGGCGCAGCAGCCAGCCGTCGGGCCGGATGGCGCCCACCGGCAGGGCGGCAAATTTGGCGGGTTGGAGCGGGGGACGGTTGGCCGGGTAAAAGGCGTTGGTAGAGGGCGGCGCACTCATGAGGGAGAAGGCAAAGCCGGCGCAGCAGAGCGCCAGCCCCAGGCCGGCGCAGGTGCGCCTGAACAGCGACACAAGAATGGCTTGCATGGGCATGAACTTAAGGAGGAGTGAGCGTGGCTGCAAGCCGTGAATACGTCACCGGCGGACGGCGATTGGATTCAGAATAAAGGTTACCGAGGGAGGGCGGAAGGGTCAGGCCCGCCGGTTTCATTCGTTCTGATTTTCTGGGGGCATCAGGGTAACACCTTTTTTGTGTTTAATCGAGGAAAAGGGGGCAGAGCGCGTGAAAGGGGGGAAACACTAACCACGAATGGACACGAATAGACACGAATTTTTAACAGAAGGAAACGAAGGGAACGAAGAGGGAGAAGAGGCCCCTCACCCTGACCCTCTCCCCGAGAGGGGAGGGAGGATTTTTTCCTAGCCTTGGCCCCTTGGTCTGCTGGGTGCCTAAGTTATGGCACATGAGAAATTGATGAACGGACTGGTAATCCCAAGGGCGTCTGTTTGACGACGGCAATTCTGCAATGACGGAGCCGGGAGGCTCCGTGAACCCGCAGGCGAGGACGCCTGCGCTACACCGCCTCACCTTGGCCTTTTACAACGATGGGGTGGAGGGGAAAGGGGGCAGAAAGTGTTAAGGGGGAAACACTAACCACGAATGGACACGAATAGACACGAATGGACACAAATTTTTAACAGAAGGAAACGAAGGGAACGAAGAGGGAGAAGAGGCCCCTCACCCTGACCCTCTCCCCGGGGGGAGAGGGAGGATTTTTAGCTGCGCGGATTATCCTAACCTTGGCCCCTTGGTTTGCTGGGTGCCTAAGTTATGGCACATGAGAAATTGATGAACGGACTGGTAATCCCAAGGGCGTCTGTTTGACGACGGCAATTCTGCAATCACGGAGCCGGGAGGCTCCGTGAACTCGCAGGCGAGACGCCTGCGCTACATGTCCTCTCCCCGGGGGAGAGGGAGGAATTGTAGCTGCGCGGATTATTCTGACGCTGGTCCCTTGGCCCCTTAGCATATTTAGCCTGCGGGTTGCGGGCCAACTTCCGCTACGCGATTCGTGGACGCCATACGTTATGGCTAATGCGAGATTGAGGTACGGATTGGTGCGTCCAGAGGCGTGTGTTTGACGACGGCAATTTTGCAATCACGGAGCCGGGAGGCTCCGTGAACCCGCAGGCGCGGACGCCTGCGCTACAGACCCTCACCCTGGCGTCTGCCAAGGATAGAGGGAAATTGAGGCTGGGCGTTGGGCGTGCCAAGCTTGACTGGGCGGACTATACCATAGGAAACAGCCACCCAAAAAACGGAAGCGAGGGAAGCCGGCGGGGCTACATCGCCCTGGTTTGTCATGGGTGGCGAGGGGTGACTTGGAGGCTGAGGGCGCGGAGGGCGGCGCTGACGTCAAACATGCCGGGCACTTCCCAGCCAAGGTTCATGCCGGAGAGGTGGTAGTCGGCCAGGTTTTGGGATTCGGTGAGGAAGCCGCGCTGCCAAGCGGTTTTTAATCCTTCCAAAATCAAAGGCAGCAAGTCCGCGGTGAATTGGACCCATTGCCCGTCATGGAGGCTGTGGCGGGTGTAGGCGGTGGTGGGAGGATTGTAGATGAACATGCGGGTGCCGCCGGTATCGGGGGCTTGATGGCCGCGTGGAAAACGCTCGCGGTCATCATAAATGGGCACGCCAAACCACAGGTATTGGCCGTAGCCCGGGGATTGGCGATTGAGGTTTTGGACGGTGAAATACATGAGGAATTGGGCGGCGTGGCGGGAGGGGTGGTAATCGGGGGTGTCCACCTTGCGGCAAAGGAGGAGGCGCGCCGCGAAAGACAATTCGGCACGCTCCAACTGGGTTAAAGGAGGGGGATTGGTGAAGGATTGTTCGATGAGCAGATGTACCCACGGTTGGCCGGGCTGGCGGGCTTTGCCGGCGTATTCCAGACTGGCGGATAGGGATAATTGGAGTTCGGTGCCGGAGGATGGCGGCAGGCGGCGCAAGGTCACGGTCTTGGCGGCGTTGGAAAAAATCAACAAGCGCGGTTCGTGGAGGATGGGGTTGGTGGTCAGGGGGAAACGGCTGGACCATTGGGCGAGTTTCCAGCGGGGCGGGCCGGGTTCCCACCCCGGCAAAACACCGGTGATGACTGCCTTGCCGGGCGCAGGAGCGAGGAGGTGGAATCCGTGCAAGAAGTTCGGGTCCTGGACCAACTCGCGGGTGGCGGCGAGTGAGGTGGCGAGGCTGGCGAGCAGTGCCGCGGCAGCCAGGCGAAAGGAGAGGGGGAAGGTGGTGGGCATGGTCTGGGGGGAAAGGTTACCAGCGCTCGACGGGGCCTTTGGGGACGGGGATGGCGGGCAGCGGGGAGTCCGGGGCCATGAAGCTGGCGGTCATGGGTGGGGGTCGGTATTTGGGTTTGAGTTGGCCGTGTTCGTCAAGGAATTGCTGGCGCCAGAGGAGGTAATGGGCCACGATTTCCTCGAAGTGGGCGCGGCTTTGGAGGAGGGCCACGCGGCGGGTGAATTCATGGGCGGGGCCGAAGCGGCGGGCGTACCAGGGGGCGATTTTGCGAAACATGCGGCAGCCGTGGGTTTCGCCGAAGATTTCAATCATGCGGTCCAGATGGCGGCGCATGACGCGGAGGCGCTCGTCGAGGGAGGGTTCGGGGAGCAACTCGCCGGTGGCCAGGAAATGGAGGGTGTGCTGAAAAATCCACGGGTCATAAAAGGCGCCGCGTCCGATGCTGATGCCGGCGCAGCCGGTGACTTCCAACATCATTTTGGCGGCCTGGGGGGTGGTGACGTCGCCGTTGCCGATAACCGGAATGTGTCGCACGGCCTGCACGACCTGGCGGATGCCGGCGAGGTTGACGGTGCCGCCAAAGCCTTGGGCGCGGGTGCGTCCATGCACAAAGACAGCGGCCACGCCGCAATCTTCGAGGGCGCGGGCGAGGTCCGGGGCGGTGATGTTGTCATCATCCCAGCCGAGGCGCATTTTGACGGTGACGGGGAGCTTGACGGCGGCCACGACCTGGCGCACCAGCGCGGTGGTTTTGTTCAAATCGGCCATCATGGCGGCGCCGCCGCCCACACGGCAGACTTTGCGGGCGGGGCAGCCCATGTTGATGTCAATGGCGGCGATGCCGAGGGACTCGACGAGTTGGGCGGCCTCGCGCATTTCTTCGGGGACGGCGCCGAAAAGCTGGACGGCGAGGGGGGAGTCGGCGGGGCAGGTTTCCACCAGTTTAATGGCTTTGGCACGGCGTTCGAGGAGGGAGCGGGCGTTGACGAGGTCGGTGGTGCAGAGGCCGACGCCGCCGATTTCGCGGATGGTCAGGCGAAAGGGCAGATTGGTGTACCCGGCGAGTGGAGCCAGGCACAAGTTGGTGGCCAACGGCAATGACCCGATGCGCAACACGCGGGTCATTATAGCTGGGGCGTCAATGGACGGCGTGGCGAGGTTGGCGCGCGCGCCGCAATTTCACTGTTTGGGGGGAAGTGGTTTGACGCGGATGTTGCGATAACGGACGAAGGTGTTGGTGAGATTGCCGCCGCCGTGGACTTGGAGGGCGATGCCGCCGGTCTCGGGCAGGCGTTTCTGGGTGTCGGTCCATTCCATGAATTTGACGCCGTTAATCCAGGTGGTGATGGTGGGCGGGTTGCCGACGATGCGGGCGCGCAGTTCATTCCACTGGCCGTGCCGCCAGAAATAGGGCCACGCGGCCGGGAGCACGGGCAGGGCGAAGACGGCATTGGTGCGGGGGCGGATGCGGGTGACGTCGCCGTCGAAGTTGAAGGTGGAGACGCCAAAGCCGCCGATGCCCTCGCCGTAGATGCCCATCAGATTGCCGCGTCCGTGGTAATCAATCATGGCCTGGTAGGCCTTGCCGTCCTCGGTGCTGCGCAGGAAGAGGCCGCTGTCGAGGCCGAAGTCATTGTTCATTTCGAGGGCCACTTCAAAATCGCCATATTGGGCATCGGTGATGATGATGCCGCCGTTGCCCGGGGTGTCCTGGCTGCCCACGATGGCGCCGTTTTCGACGACCCAGCGTCCGCCGGAGGTGTTGGTGCTGGCGCGGCTGTGGCCGGTTTTGGCGCTGACGTGCCAGCCCTGGAGGGTTTTGCCGTCAAAAATGGGAACAAAGCCCGGTTCGGCGGCCGGGCTGGCCAATGACGATAAACAAGCCGCGACGGCGAAGGCCACGGCCCAAGGATTGGAAAAAGGCTGCATGGGTTATTTTGTACCGCAGAAGGGAGGTGGGGGCAAGCGCGGGATATCGGGCCGGCCGGGTCTGATTTATCCGGTTCGGCGGATTCCTGGGCGGCGAGACGGCGCAACGGCTTGACGTCTCCGCGCCAGGCTGGCACGGTGGAGCGCAGCAGCATGGCATGTGCGGTATGACCGAGTATCACCCATACGCCTTTTTGGTGGTGTTCCTGCTGGCCGCAGTGGGATTTGGCCTGGGGCCGATACTGCTTTCCAAGCTGTGGGCGTGGTGGATGGCGCCGCCCAAGCCGGGGCCGGTGAAGCAGGCGATTTACGAATGCGGCCTGGAATCACGGGGCCGCGGGGCGGTGCAATTCAAGGTGGAGTATTACCTCTACGCGATTTTATTCCTAATCTTTGATGTGGAGGTTTTGTTTTTGCTGCCCTTTGCGGTGGCGTTTTTGGACCTGCCAGCCGGGGCGTGTGTGGCGATGCTGGTGTTTTTGTTGTTGCTGGCGGAGGGGCTGGTTTGGGCGTGGGCCAAAGGGCTGCTAAAATGGCAATGATGGCGCTCAGGGTGAAATTGCATGCCCATTGACGAAGGATTACGGGACGAGCTGCGGAAGCAGGGGGTCTTTCTGACCTCGCTGGCGGAGCTTTACAACTGGGGGCGCAAGAACTCGGTGTGGCCGCTGCAATTTGGGCTGGCGTGCTGCGCGATTGAGATGATTGCGGCCTCGATGGCGCGGTACGACATTGCGCGGTTTGGGGCGGAGGTTTTCCGGCCGTCGCCGCGGCAGGCGGATTTGATGATTGTGGCCGGGACGGTGACCAAGAAGATGGCGCCGCAGGTGGTGCGGTTGTACAACCAGATGCCCGAGCCCAAATACGTGATTGCGATGGGGGCGTGTGCCATATCCGGGGGACCGTTCAAGCAGGGTTACAATGTGCTGAAGGGGATTGACCGCTACCTTCCAGTGGACGTGCACATACCGGGGTGTCCGCCGCGGCCGGAAGCGTTGTTGCATGCGTTAATCACCTTGCAGGAAAAAATTGCGGCGCAAACCTTGCGCGGCCCGGGGCAGGCGCCGGCGCTGAATCCGGAAGTGCCCGGGGAATATCCGGTGCCGCGGCATGGGGCGGAGGATTTGGAGCCTCCTTACAATCCCGAGGTGTGGCGTCCGCCGGTTCTGCAGCGTGAGGGCTGAGCGGCCATGGAAACTCTGGAGTCATTGGTGGAGCGACTGGCGGCGGCGGTGCCTGGAGCCGAGGTGAAAATCCTGCCCAATCCGTCGCCGGCGCAGCAGCCCTCGCTGCTGGTGGATGTGGCGCACGCGGTGGCGGTGGCGCGATTTCTGCGGGAGGATGCGGCCTGCCGTTTTGATTATGCCTCGAATGTGACGGGGGTGGACTGGCTGGACCAGGTGGTGAAGGAGAAGGTGCGGACCACCCGGATGGTGGAGGGGGTGGAGCGGGTGTTTGAGGAGACAAAGGAGCACGTGGAGCCGGGGTATTTGGAGGTGGTTTATCACCTGTACTCGATGGAGCTGGGGCACGGCCCGCTGGTGCTGCGGCAGCGGACGGCCGACCGGGGGGCGGGAGCGCGGGTGGCGTCGCTGACGCCGGTGTGGCGCTCGTGCGAGTTTCAGGAGCGGGAGGTGTTTGATTTGTTCGGGGTGTATTTTGAGGGGCATCCGGATTTGCGGCGGATTTTGATGTGGGACGGTTTCACGGGGCATCCGATGCGGCGGGATTATGTGGAGCCGGATGATTACGAGTATGAGCCGACGCCGCATGACCAGGTGTTGGAGAAGGCGCGCCGGCATTATCCGGCGGCGGGTGGGAAGCCAAGGGAGGGGCAGGGATGAACGGGAAGCCTCAGTCCATTCAGCCGGCAGGGGTTGAGCGCGCGGGCGGCGCACTTGCCGTGGCGTTGCCCGGCTTGGTGGGGAGGGGGGCGGTGGGGGGCGTGGAGGCGGAGGTGGACCGGCTGGAAGTGGCGATGGGGCCGCATCATCCCTCGACCCATGGGGTGTTCCGCATGGATGTGGTTTTGGAGGGGGAGACGGTGGTGAAGCTCAAGCCGGTGTTTGGCTATCTGCATCGGAATCACGAGAAGATTGCCGAGGGCACGAGCTATTTGGGGTCCATGCCTTATACAGACCGGCTGGATTACTTTTGCAGTCTGACGAACAACTGGGCGTACGCGCTGGCGGTGGAGAAACTGGCGGGGCTGCAAGTGCCGGAGCGGGCGGAGTATCTGCGGGTGATTACGGCGGAATTGACGCGCCTGCAAAACCACACCTGTTTGATTGGGTTTCTGGTGCAGGACATGGGGGCGCTGGGGACGCCGCTGATGTATGCGTTTCGGGAGCGCGAGAAGATATTGGATTTGTTTGAGGAGCTGACCGGGGCGCGGATGATGTGCAATTACATGCGTTTCGGGGGCTGCCGGTGCGATGCGCCGTCCGGGTGGCTGGAGCGGGTGAAGCGGGTGGTGGCGGAGTATCCGCGATTTCTGGATGAATATGAGAAGTTGTTCACGGAAAATGAGATTCTAATGGCGCGGACGCAGGGGGTGGGGGTGCTGCCCGGGGCGCTGGCGGTGAATGCGGGCATCACGGGCCCGATGCTGCGGGCGAGCGGGGTGAATTACGATTTGCGGAAGGTGGACCGGTACGGGATATACGGGCGTTTCAGTTTTCGGGTGCCGCTGGGGGCGCATGGGGATGTGTATGACCGGTACATGGTGCGGCTGCTGGAGATGCGGGAGTCGGTGAAAATCCTGGAGCAGGCGTTGCGGGACATACCCGCCGGGCCGGTGATGGATTCAAAGGCGAAGCTGCGTGGATTCCGGCCCAAGCCCGGGGAGGCCTACGGGCGAATTGAGGCGCCGAAGGGGGAATTGGGCTTTTATCTGATTAGTGACGGGGGGCCCAATCCGTATCGTTACCGGGTGCGCCCGCCGAGTTTCATCAATTTGACGGTGCTGGAGGATATGTGCGTGGGGCAGAAGGTGGCGGATGTGGTGATTATTTTGGGCAGTGTAGATATTGTCTTGGGCGAGGTGGACAGGTAAAACAAAGGCGCAACCGAAATACAACACAGCCATGCTGGGCGCAGGCATATTGAAAGGGATGATGGTGACGGCCCGTAATTTTGCGGGCAGTTACACCGACCCCGCGCGGCTGGTGACGGTGGAATATCCGGAGGAGCGGCTGCCGCAGATTGAGAATGCGCGGACGTTTCCCTTTCTGGTGTATGATGGGGAGAACGCGCAAGCCGGGCTGCGGTGCGTGGCGTGCCAGATCTGCGAGAAGGAATGTCCGCCGCAGTGCATTTACATTGTCAAGGACACCACCAAGAAACGGGACCACGCCGGGAAGCTGCAGATGCAGCCGAAGATTTTTGACATAGATATTTCGGTGTGCATGGGTTGCCAGATTTGCGTGGAGGTGTGCCCGTTTGACGCGATTAAGATGGATGTGGCCTTTGAGCACAGCACGGGGGACCGTTTTGGGCGGCTGCTGCTGCACAAGGAAGACCTGGCCAAACCGAACAGTTATTATCAGCGCATCCATCCCACGGAGGCCGCGGAGACCGATGCGCGCATGGCGATGGAGCGGGCCAAAGCCGAGGCCAAAGCCAAAGAAATGGCGGCCAAGGTGGCCAAGGCGACGGAAACCTTTGATCCGGGGAAAACGCCGGGAGCTTGAGGGGCATGAAAGAAGGGGCACGCATGGATTCGCCAAAAATCAAACAAGTCAGCTTCCGCCTCCCCCTTCCATCGCATGATACGGCGCCCCTCCCCTGCCCCGGCGGCCAGTGGAGGCGTGCGAGGGGGCCTTTGCCAAGGCGCAAGGCGGGACCAATCAGCGCATGAATGCCCTGGACCAGATTTTTGTGCATGGGAAGCACCAGTTGGTGGCGCTGGCGCCGCCGGCGGTGCAGCCGCTGGTTTCGATGCTGATCAACATTGCGGCGATCCTTGCGGTGTTTGGGTTGTTGTTTGCGCTGGTGACGGTACTGGAGCGCAAGGGGCTGGGGCGCATTCAGAATCGGCGGGGGCCGAATCGGGTGGGGCCGGCTGGATTGCTGCAATTTGCGGCGGACGGCATCAAGGCGCTAATCAAGGAGGACATCGTGCCGGCGGGGGCGGACCGGGTGTTGCATTTTGTGGCGCCGTTTGTGCTGGTGGTGCCGGTGTTGCTGGCGTATGCGGTGCTGCCGATGGGGCGCAACATGGTGGCGATTGATTTGGATGCGGCGGTGCTGTTTTTCTTTGCGGCGGGGGCGGCGACGGAGCTGTCGCCCTTTCTGGCGGGGTGGTCGAGCAGCAACAAGTACTCGCTGCTGGGGGCGCTGCGGGCGATTGCGCAAATGCTCAGCTATGAAATTCCGCTGGTGCTGGCGGCGGTGCCGGTGTTGATGATGGCGGGCACGCTGTCCACGGTGCAACTGGTGGACGCGCAGGCGGGGTACTGGGGCTGGGTGCCGAACTGGCATGTGTTCACGCCGTGGGGGCTGGCGGGATTTGTGCTGTTCCTGATTGCCGCCACGGCGGAGAGCAACCGTTCCCCGTTTGATTTGCCGGAGGGCGAATCGGAGCTGGTGGCCGGGTATTTTGTGGAGTACAGCGGCTTCAAGTTTGCCTTGTTTTTCCTGGGGGAATATCTGGGAATGTTCGCCGTCAGCGGGCTGGCGATTACGCTGTTTTTGGGGGGCTGGCATGCGCCGGTGCCGTGGCTGGTGGCGGTGCCGTCGTGGTTTTGGTTTTTCGCCAAATTGCTGGGGTTGATTGCGCTGTTCATCTGGGTGCGCGGGACGCTGCCGCGTTTGCGGATGGACCAACTGATGGGTTTTGCGTGGAAATTTTTGCTGCCGCTGGCGCTGGTGAATGTGGTGGTGGCCGGTCTCTGCCGTTTTCTGCCCGGGGAGGGCTGGGTGGGGGGGCTGGTGCAATGGGTGGTGGGCGGGGGCCTGCTGCTGGCCGCGTGGTGGGGGCTGGGCCGCGCGTTGAGCGCGCGGCGCGGCTGGGGCCGGCGGGAATACCGTTATGCGGAATGAACGGGGACCGATGACAAGCGAAGGACAGGCGGTATGCCGCTGAGTTTCATCATTCTGGCCGTGATGGTCATCGCGGGCGCGACCGCCGCGATGACGCTGCGGAATTTGATTCATTGCGCGCTGGCGCTGGCATTGACGTTTCTCGGGCTGGCGGGATTGTTTCTGGATTTGCAGGCGCAATTTGCGGGATTTGCGCAAATCCTGATTTATGTGGGGGCGGTGTCCATTGTGATTGTGTTTGCCATTTTGCTCACGCGGGGCGGGGATCCCCAGGAGCCGCCGCTGTCCCCGCGGAGCGTGCTGGGGGGCGGGCTGGTGACGGTGGGAGTGCTGGCGGTGCTGGTGGGGGGGATGGGGGGTTCGCATTTGCTGCCCCGCCTGACGCCGGCGCCGGCGGCGCTGACCGAGCCCACGGTGGCGCAAATCGGGCAGACGATGATGCTGCAGGCGGTGGCGCCGCTGCTGGCCATGGGGGTGCTGCTCACCGCGGCGCTGGTGGGGGCGCTGCTGCTGGCGATGAAGGAGAAACCGGAGAAGCGGGAGCCAGCGGATTCTACGCGATGACGCCGTTGCACGCATATTTAATGGTTGCCGCAGCCCTGTTTGCGATTGGGTTTGCGGGGGCGGTGCTGCGCCGCAATGCGATCATCGTGCTGATGGGCATTGAGCTGATGCTCAACGCGGCCAATCTGAGTTTTCTGGCTTTTGCGCGGTACAACGTGCCGGAAGCGCAGGTCAGCGGCGTATTGTTTGTCTTGTTTTCGATGGCCATAGCCGCGGCCGAAGCGGGGGTGGGGCTGGCGCTAATCATCGCGGTGTACCGGCATTTCAAGACCACGGATCTGGACAAGATCAGCACGCTGCGCGGATGAGCTGGATAGCCCAACATCTCTATTGGATTCCCCTGCTGCCGCTGCTGGCGGCGGGGGTGACGGCGCTGCTGCGGCGGGAGCGGCGGGGGCTGGCGGCGGGGCTGGCGATTGGGGCGATGGGTGGCGCGGTGGCGCTTGCGCTATGGGCCTTTGTGACGACGCTGCAAGGGGGGGTGGATGGGGAATACCGGCACTATGTGAACTTCACGTGGCTGGTGGTGGGGGAAGAGCCGTTGCGACTGGGGTGGGTGTTGCATCCGCTGTCGGCAGGCATGGCGCTGATGGTGTCGCTGGTGGGGCTGCTCATTTTCATTTTCAGTGTGGGCTACATGGGGGAGGACCCGAATTTCACGCGGTTCTTTTGTTTTCTGTCGCTGTTTGCGGCGGCGATGCTGGGGGTGGTGATAGCCAACAGCCTGTTGCTGCTGTTTGTGTGCTGGGAGCTGGTGGGGCTGACGTCGTATCTGCTGATTGGTTTCTGGTTTCACAAGCCGGCGGCGGCGGCGGCGGCGAAGAAGGCGTTCATCACCACGCGGATTGGGGACCTGGGATTTTTTCTGGGTTTGTTGTGGCTGTACCGCGAGACCGGGACGTTGTTGTTTTACGATGAGGGCGCGGGGTGTCTGGAGCATGCGGCGCTGGCGCGGCTGACGGCGGTGACGGTGGGGGGCGGGCTGACGTTGAGCACGGCGATTGCCGCGCTGATTTTCTGCGGGGCGGTGGGGAAGTCGGGCCAGTTGCCGTTGCATGTGTGGTTGCCGGACGCGATGGAAGGCCCCACGCCGGTGAGCGCGCTGATTCACGCGGCGACGATGGTGGCGGCGGGCGTGTTTCTGGTGGCGCGGATGTATCCGGTGTTTGCCGCGCTGCCGGAAGGGGTGGGGGGAGTGGCGCCGGCGCTGAAGGCGGTGGCGTGGACGGGGGCGGCGACGGCGTTGTTTGCCGCGCTGGTGGCGGTGGCGCAGACGGACATCAAACGGATTCTGGCCTATTCGACGGTTTCGCAACTGGGCTTCATGATGCTGGGGCTGGGGACGGGGGGGGTGGCGGTGGGGATGTTTCACCTGATTACGCACGCCTTTTTCAAGGCGCTGCTGTTTCTGGGCGCCGGGTCGGTGATTCATGGCTGTCATCATGAGCAGGACATCCGGCATCTGGGCGGGCTGAAGGGGCGCATGCCCTGGACGTTTGCGACTTACACGGTGGGCATGCTGGCGCTGGCCGGGTTTCCGGTTTTGTTCAGCGGTTTTTGGAGCAAGGATGAAATTTTGCATGCGGCGCATGGGTGGCCGGTGAGCCACGTTCCGTTTTATCTGGCGCTGGCCGCGGCGGCGTTGACGGCGTTTTACATGATGCGGCAGACGGCGCTGGTGTTTGGGGGGCGGTATCGCGGGGGGTTGCCAACCGCGGGCAAGGCTCCGCATGAAAGTCCGGCGGTGATGGTGGTTCCGCTGGTGGTTTTGGCGGTGGGGGCGGTGGGGCTGGGATTCCTGGGCACGCCGGCGTGGCCGTGGCTGCGGGATTACTGGGAAGGCCGCGCGCCGCTGGTGCGCTGGAGCCCGTTGTGGGAGACGGGCACGCTGGTGGTGATGGCGTTGTCTTCGGCGGCCGCGCTGGGGGGGTTGACGGGGGGTTGGTGGATTTATGGGCGGAGGCCGCGGCAAACGCCGGAGGAGCCGGATCCGCTGGAGCGCTGGCAGCCGGCGGCGTATCACCTGCTGCGGGCCAAGTTTTATTTTGATGAGCTGTATGAGGCCACGGTCATTCGCTGGAATGGGTGGGCGGCGGCGGTGGGGGACTGGCTGGATAGGTGGGTTTGGGGCGGGGTGGTATGGGTGCTGGGGGTGCTGGCGCAGGCCTGCGCCTGGGTGGCGCGGCTGGCGGATGAATATGTGGTGAACGGGGGCTTTGATGCGGGCTGCCACAGTCTGCGGCGGGCCGGGGGCGGGCTGGCGCGGATGCAAAGCGGGCGGGTGCAGCTCTGGCTGCGGGCGCTGGGGGTGGGGCTGGTGGCGCTGGTGCTGTATCTGGCATGGAGTTAGGGGCGCATGGAAGGGTGGCTCAATTTGACGGTGCTGACGTTGACGCCGCTGGCGGGGGCGGCGGTGGTGCTGCTGGGCGGGGGTGGATGCGCGCGGCGGGCGCGTTATCTGGCCATGACGGCGGCGCTGGCGGTGCTGGCCGAGGCCATGCTGCTGTGGAATCGGTTTGACCCGCTGCAAGGGGGGCTGCAATTGGTCGAGCGTTATGCGTGGGTGCCCTCGCTGGGGGTTTACTATTACGTGGGGGCGGACGGTCTTAGTCTGTTGATGCTGCTGCTGACCGCGCTGGTGACGCCGCTGGCGATTTTATGCGCGCAGGCCATTCAGGAGAAGGCGGCCTTGTATTTCGGGCTGGTGTTGTTGCTCGAAGCGGGGCTGGTGGGGGCCTTCACGGCCATGAATTTTTTTCATTGGTTTCTTTTCTGGGAGCTGACGCTGATACCCGCCTTTTTCCTCATCAAGCTATGGGGCGGGCCGGGGCGCGGGCCGGCGGCGATGCAATTTTTCGTTTATACGATGGTGGGCAGTGTGACGCTGCTGCTGGCCATGTTGGGGTTGTTTCGCGCCACCGGCCAATTTGATTTTCCGGAGCTGGCGCGGATGGGGCGGAGCGGGGAGCTGTACGCGCTGGTGGCGATGCATCTGCCAGTGGGGGAGTTTTCGCCGCGGACGGTGATGTTGGCGCTGTTTGGGGGGGTGTTTTTGGGGTTTGCCATCAAGACGCCGGTGGCGCCATTTCACACGTGGCTGCCGGCGGCGTATGCGGAGGCCCCCACCAGCACCACGATGTTGTTGACCGGCCTGATGTCGAAGCTGGGGGTGTATGGCTTGCTACGGCTGGCGCTGCCCATTTTCCCGCACGAGGTGCGCGCGCTGGGCGGCGTGCTGCTGGGGCTGGCGGTGGCCACGGTGGTGCTGTCGGCCTTCACGGCGTTTGCGCAGCGGGACTTGAAGCGGTTGCTGGGGTATTCCTCCATCAATCATCTGGGCTATTGTGTACTGGGGATGGTGGCAGCCACGCTGGGGACGGCAGGGGAGGCCGGGCAGCAGGCGGCCGCGCTGAATGGGGTGCTGTTGCAGATGTTCAATCACGGCCTTACGGCGGCCACGTTGTTTGCGGCGGTGGGATGGCTGGAGGAGCGGGCGGGCGGGCGGCGCGGGCTGGATGATTTTGGCGGGCTGCGGCGGGTGGCGCCGGTGTATGCGGGGCTGACGGGGATGGCGTGGTTTGCGTCGCTGGGATTGCCGGGGCTGAATGGGTTTGTGGGCGAGTTTCTCATTTTCAAGGGGGTGTTTGGACTGGCGCCGTGGGCGGCGGCCTTTTCGACGCTGGGGTTGCTGGCGACGGCGGTGGTGATTCTGACGGTGCTGCAACGGGTGTTTCATGGGCCGTTGAATGCGGCGTGGGAGACGTTGGCGGATTTGACTCCGGGGGAGCGACTGCGGTTTGTGCCGGCGGTGGCGCTGATGCTGTTCCTGGGGGTGTGGCCGGCGCCGGTGATGAATCTGATTAATGAAACTGTGCTGCGTCTGGCGGCGCATCTGCAAGGCTGACCATGCTGCACTGGCCTTTATACATCACGTTTGCGGGGCTGTTGCTGGTCTGGGCCGTGCCGGCCCGGGCGGCGGCGCGGGGGGCGCGGGTGGTGGCGCTGGGGGTGGCGCTGGCGGGGCTGGTGTGCGGGTGGGTGGGCGCGCTGCGGCTGGAACCGCAGGCGGGGCTGGTGACGCTGGTGAATGGGGCGTGGGTGCCGTGGCCGGCGTTCCGGTTTCACCTGGCGGCCGATGGCATCACGGTGGTGCTGGTGTTGTTGACGGGGCTGGCGGCGGTGGCGGGGGTGTTGTTTTCGTGGAATATCGAGCATCGCGCGCGGGAGTATTACAGTTTTTATCTGGCGCTGATCGGGGGGGTGTACGGGGTGTTTCTGAGCATGGATTTGTTTCTGCTGTTTGTGTTTTACGAGCTGGCGATTGTGCCGAAGTATTTTCTGATTGCCCTGTGGGGTTCGACGCGCAAGGAGTACGGGGCGATGAAACTGGCGCTGTATTCGTTTGTGGGCAGCGCGATGGTGTTGGTTGCTCTGCTGGCCACATATGTGGTGAGCGGGATTGGGGCGGCGGGCGGGCCGGTGTCCTTTGATTTGCCGGCGCTGGCGAAGGTGGCCTTTCCGGTGTCGTTCCAGCAGTGGGTGTTTCCGCTGATGTTTGTGGGGTTTGCCATACTGGCGGGCTTGTGGCCGTTCCATTCGTGGGCGCCCACCGGCCACGTGGCGGCGCCGACGGCGGCCTCGATGTTGCTGGCGGGGGTCATCATGAAACTGGGGGCGTATGGGGCGTTGCGGGTGGCGATGACACTTTTTCCACAGGGGCTGGTGGAGTGGCAGATGCCGCTGGCGTGGCTGGCGGTGGCGGGGATTGTGTATGGGGCGCTGGCGGCGCTGGTGCAAAATGACTTCAAGTTTGTGATTGGCTATTCGAGTGTGAGCCACATGGGATTTGTGATGCTGGGGCTGGTCACGCTGACCACGGTGGGGCTGCACGGGGCGGTGTTGCAGATGTTTTCGCACGGGATTATTGCGGGGCTGTTGTTCGGGGTGGTGGGGCGGATGGTGTATGACCGGGCACACACGCGGGAGCTGGAGGCGCTGGAGGGCTTGCGGCTGGCGCGGGCGCTGCCGTTTGCGGCGGTGACGTTCGTGGTGGCCGGGGCGGCCTCGATGGGGCTGCCGGGGTTCAGCGGTTTTGTGGCGGAGCTGCAGGTGTTGATTGGGGCGTGGCAGGCGTTTCCGGGGTTGACCCTGCTGGCGGGGGTGGGGGTGATGGTAGGGGTGGCGTACACGTGGCGGACGATGCATCGGGCCTTTTTCAGTGACCGCGATGCCGCGCCGGTGGCGCTGCCGGGTCCCCTGCCCCCCATTACCTGGCCGGAGAAAGCGGGGGCGGCGCTGCTGATGCTTTGCACGCTGGCGGTGGGGTTGTATCCGCGCCTGCTGCTGGACTGGATTATTCCCGCCTTTAACAGCCCGATGTTTGAGGGTCTGCGAAAGGTGGTGACGCGATGAATGACGTTGCCTACCTGGAAGTGTTGCGGGCGCTGCTGCCGGAGGCGGTGTTGACGTTGACCGCGCTGGTGGTGCTGGCGCTGGACTTAAGCTGGGGACGCCACCGTGCCGTTCCGTCCCGGATGCGGCTGGCGGGGTGGGTGAGCGCGGCAGGGTGCGCGGTGGCGCTGGGGGTAATCTTTGGGCTGTCGTGGCCGGCGGAGTGGAAGGTGCCGCTGGTGGAAATCAGCGCGCGCATCCTGCACTACAAAGCGGCGCTGCTGGCGCTGACGCTGGCGGTGGCGCTGCTGGCAGCGGACACCGATTTTACGCCGCATGCGGGGGAGTATTTCGCGCTGGTGCTGCTGGCCACGGTGGGATTGCTGCTGCTGGTCAGCGCGAATAATCTGCTGCTGCTGTTTGTGGCGCTGGAGCTGGCGAGTTTGAGCCTTTATTTGTTGACCGCGCTGGACAAACGCCAACCGCGAAGCGCCGAGGCGGGGCTTAAATATTTTCTGTTTGGCAGTGTGGCGGCGGCGTGCCTGTTGTTTGGTTTCAGTCTGCTCTACGGCTTGTCGGGAGAATTTTATCTCCAAGAAATCGCGGCCAGGATGCCGCGGGGTCCGCTGGTGCTGGACCCCATCCTGGTGCTGGCGCTGGCGCTGGTGGTGGGGGGACTCGCCTTCAAGATTGCCGCCGTGCCCTTTCATTTATGGGCGCCGGATGCCTATGAGGGCGCGCCCGCGCCGAGCGCGGCGTTGGTGGCGTCCGGCTCGAAGGTGGCGAGTTTTCTGGTGTTGAACGGGGTGGTGGCGGTGGTGTTTGGGCCGTTGGGGGGCAACGCGCATTGGGGCCATTTTGCCGCGGGGTGGAAGCCGTTGCTGGCGTTGCTGGCGGCGCTATCCATGGTGCTGGGGAACCTGGCGGCGCTGGGGCAAAGCAATGTGCGGCGGCTGCTGGCCTACAGTGCCATTGCGCACAGTGGCTATGCCCTGCTGGCGATTGTGACGCGGCAGGAATTGGCCCTGGCGTATTACGTCATCACCTATGGTCTGGCCATTGTGGGCGCTTTTGGGGTGGTGGCGGTGGTGGAGAAACAGACGGGCGGAGCGGCGCTGGAGGATTTCCAGGGTCTGGCGCGCCGCTCGCCGGTGCTGGCAGGGGCGTTGATGGTGTTTTTGCTGTCGCTGGCGGGCATCCCGCCGCTGGCCGGTTTTTTTGGCAAGTTTTACGTTTTTCTGGAGGCGCTGCGGGAGCCGGCGGGGGCGGGTGGACGACCTTCCCTGGGCTTGCTGTATCTGGTCATTCTGGCAATAGGCATGAGCGCGGTCTCCCTCTATTACTATTTGCAGGTGCTCAAATATGCTTACCGAGGGGACGCCGAAGAATCTGCGGCGCCGTGGCGAGCGAGCCTGGGCACGTGGGTCATCAGCGCGCTGGCGCTGGCGGTGATATGGCTGGGATGCTTCCCGGAGTGGCTGCTGCGTTACTTCCGGTAACGGGGGCTGGGGAGCGGGGCCAGCGGGCTTGCCGGCATGGCCGTGCGCCGCCCGGCGGGGTGGCCGGGGTCATAAAAAACTGGACATGGGCCGACTCCCGCCGTCACATTCGCGCCCGTGCTGGAGTGGAAAACAACCATGCTGGCGGCGTTGGGAGTGCTGTTTATTGGCCTCTCGAAGGCGGGTTTTGGCGGCGGGCTGGGGATGCTGACGACGCCGCTGTGCGTGCTGGCGTTTGGGGCGGGGGGCAAGCCGGCGATGTTTGCGGTGGGGGTGATTCTGCCGCTGCTTTGCGCGGGGGATGCCTTTTCGCTTTATCACTATTGGGGCAAATGGGAAAAACGCAATTTGCGGTGCCTGCTGCCGGGGGTGATTGTGGGGGTGGCGGTGGGGTCGCAATTATTTCGGGCCTTGTCGGATCGGGCGTTGAATTTCTGGATTGGGGTGATTGCGATGGTCTTTGTGTTGTTTCAGCTTGCCAAGGAGTGGGTGTTTCGGGCGGAAGGCGAGTTTCGTCCGACGGCGCTGATTGGGTTGCCGTTTGGTTTTGGGGCGGGGGTGACCTCCACGATTGCACACGGGGCCGGGCCGCTGGTGACGATGTTTCTGGTGCCGCAAAAGCTGCCGAAGGAAATTTTTGTGGGCACAACGGTGCTGGTGTTTACGTGGATTAACTGGATTAAGGTGCCGTTTTTCGTGGCGAATGACGTGATTACGTGGGAGACGCTGCGGACGGGGCTGTATTATTTTCCGCTGGTGCCGCTGGGCGTGTGGGTGGGGGTGTGGCTGAATCGGCGGATGTCCGAAAAATTTTTTCTGAACGCGGTGTACGCCATCACGTTCCTGGCAGGTTTGCAACTGGTGCTGGGGTGGGATGTATCGCGGCTGTGGCGGTGAGGCTCAGCGGCGGCGGGCGGCAAGCTGGCGGGCGAGGGTGATGGCGGCCTTCATGCTGGAGGGATTGGCAGTGCCTTTGCCGGCGAGGTCGTAAGCGGTGCCGTGGTCAGGGGAGGTGCGAATAAAGGGCAGGCCGAGGGTCCAGTTCACGCCATTCTCAAACGCCAGCAGTTTCAACGGGCCCAAGCCCTGGTCGTGGTACATGGCCACCACGGCGTCATAGGCCCCGTTCGCGGCGTGGTAAAACACGGTGTCGGCCGCCAGGGGGCCATGGACATCGAGGCCGCGGCTGCGCGCCGCCAGGACGGCGGGGCGGATGGTGGTGATTTCTTCATCGCCGAACTCGCCGCCTTCGCCGGCATGGGGGTTGAGGCCGCAGACGGCGATGCGCTGGCGCGGCAGGGCGAGGTCGCGGCAGGCGTGGACGGCCATGTTGATGGCCAGCTCGACCTTGGGCTGGGTGATTTCTTCGGGCACCAGCTTGATGGCCACATGGGTGGTGACCAGGGCCACGCGGAGCCAGCGCCCGCGGTCATCGGCGCCCAACAACATCATGGTGACGGGACAGTTGCCGGCGAGGGAGGCCAGAAATTCAGTCTGGCCAATGAAGGGGATGCCGCAGCGGATGATGGACTCTTTGTTGACGGGGGCGGTGACCATGGCATCCAGTTCCTGGCGCAAACACCGCTCTGCCGCCGCTTTCAAGGCCGCCACCGCCGCGCAGGCGGCTTTGGGGGAGCCGGGCGAGAGGTCTTCGGGCAGACTGCTGTTTGGCTGGGGGTTGAGCACCAAAAAGCGCGACTCGGCATCGCCGTCCTCGTAGGGGGTGAGGGGGAGGCCGATGTTGAAACGGTCGTTGAGGCGCTCGAGCCAGTGGGGGTCGCCGAGCAGGAGGTAACGCTCCTGGTCCTGGGCGGCCAGCTCAGCCAGGGCTTTGAGCGTGACTTCCGGGCCGATGCCGGTCACATCCCCGATGCAGATGCCAATCATACAACAGGCCTGGGCAAAGACTCAGGGCGAGGTTGAATGGTTTATGGCTGCCCCTCGGCGGCCGATTCCCGGGACGGGATGACGCTTGCAGGGTCAAACCGCCTAGAATATTTGCACAAATGTTTTGGCGCGCAAGCGGTTAATCCACTTCTTTTGGAGGCGGTCTCGTTCCTGCACCACCAGGAGTTTTTCGATTTCGTCGCGGACTTCGGGCAGGGGGCGGACGCTGCGGCTGCGCACTTCTTCGACAAAGAGCAGGTAAAACTCGCGCGGGGGCGGGGCCTGGTTGAGGGCGGGGTCGCCGGGTTGATGCTCAGCGGCGAGTTTTTCCTGGCCGTCTTTGGGCACCAAGTAACGCCGGGCGAGGGTCAGCTTGCCGTCGTCGGCGTACACATAAATCCAGTATCCTTCTTCCTCGGTCTCGAGGCTGCGGCCCACCAGGGGCGAATACTGGCCGGGCTTGAGGTGAAAGAACTGGTCGGTGATGCCCCGCCGGAGGCTTTTGCGGTCCACCCAGCCCCAGTCGCTTTGGGCGCCCTCGTTGTAAATCAACATTTCGCGGAAGGGCTGGCCATTTTTGAGTTTCTGGAGGATTTCCTGGCCGCGTTTTTTGGCGGAGTCCACGCCTTCGGCGCGGGCGTCCAGGCGGATCATGAGGAGTTTGACCTGGTCATCATGGGCGTACTGGGCCTGGTTGGTGGAGTAGTAGGATTCGATTTTGTGGGGAGAAATGAGGATGGCGCGGCTGACGTTTTTGGCGCGCATGGCCTCCTCGATGATTTGCTCGCGCACCTCCTGCCGCCAGGATTCAAAGGTGCGGCCCTGGGCCTTGAGGGTCTGAATCAATTGCACGCGGTCCCCGAAACGGCGGCGGATGCGGTCCCGGATTTCCTCGTCAATCACGGTTTCGGGCAGCATCAGGCCGGAGGTTTTGAATTCGTGCAGAATGAGCTTGCGTTCGATGAGGGTTTCGAGGCCGTCCTGGAAGGCTTTTTCCTGGCGCTGGCGCAGCTCGTCGCGGTCCCGGTACATGACGCGGAGGGCCGCCATGACCGGCTCGGTTAGATAATCCACGTCGCCGGCGGTAATCACCGCATTGTGCACAATGGCCAGAATGCCATCGCGTCGCAAGCCCTGGCCCTCCACCGTTGCCGCGGTCCAGCAGCACAGCCAGGCCAGCACGCCCAACCATTGGATTCGCTTTGTCATGCAGCAGCGCGACTCTAAAGAGGTCTGGGGACGGGGTCAAGGACAGGAAATACACCGCCGGGTCTGGCGCATGGCGGCGGGGGGCGGGGCGTGGAGGGGGGCTTGGGCCAGGCTTGCCGGAAGCGGCGGAATTTTTTTTGACGCGGGTTTGATGAAATTGCGGCGGGGCATCGTCCAAAGAGTTGTACCTATGAACAACCCAATGAATCGTCGGAAATTTCTCAAGGCCGGACTTTTTACCACGGCCGCGCTCAACATGGTGCCGGGGGGCGTGCTGGGATTGAACGGGCAAACCCCCGCCAACAATCGTTTGAACATAGCGGGGGTGGGGGTCGGCGGGCAGGGCCACAGTGATTTGCGCAACATGAAAAGCGAAAACATTGTGGCGTTGTGCGATGTGGACTGGCGGCAGGCGGCCGGCGCGTTCAAGGAGTGGCCGGAGGCCAAAAAGTACAAGGATTACCGCGTGATGCTGGAGGAAATGGACAAGAGCATAGACGCGGTGGTGGTGGCGACGCCGGACCATGTGCATGCGTTTGCAAGCATCGCGGCGATGCAGCGCGGCAAGCATGTTTATTGCGAGAAGCCGTTGACGCATTCGGTGTATGAGGCGCGCATGGTGGCGCAGGTGGCCCGCGAGAAGAAGGTGGCCACGCAAATGGGCAACCAGGGCCAGGCTTCCGAGGAGACGCGGCGGTTGTGCGAGTTTGTGTGGGATGGGGCGATTGGCAACGTGCTGGAGGCGCACATCTGGACGGACCGCCCTTCGCAGGGGTTGTTCAATGAATACTGGCCGCAGGGGGTGGCACGGCCCAAGGAGACGCCGCCCGTGCCCGAAGGTTTGGACTGGGATTTATGGGTGGGGCCGGCGCCGATGCGTCCGTATCATCCGGCCTACCTGCCGTTCAAGTGGCGGGGTTGGTGGGATTTTGGAACGGGGGCGCTGGGGGACATTGGGTGCCATGCGATTGACCCGATTTTCCGGGCCTGCAAATTGACGGCTCCCACCAGTGTGCAGGCTTCGTCCACGCGGGTGAACACCGAGACGTACCCGCTGGGTTCGATGGTCACTTATCAATTTCCCGCGCGCGGCAATCTGCCGCCGATGAAACTGGTCTGGTACGATGGCGGGTTGCGCCCACCGCGGCCGGAGGGGCTGCCGGATGGCGTCACGATGGGCGACAACGGGCGGCTGCTGGTGGGCGACAAGGGGTTTATTTTGGGCAACCGCCTGTTTCCGGAGGCGCGCCGGAAGGAATACACGGACCCGCCGCGCACCATTGAACGCTCGCCGGGCCATTATCAGGAGTGGATTCTGGCCTGCAAGGGCGGCAAGACGCCGGGGAGCCATTTTGCGTTTGCGGGGCCCCTGACCGAGGCGGTGCTGCTGGGCAATGTGGCGCTGCGGGTGCAACTGCGGGAGGAATTGACGCGCACGAAATTGCTGTGGGACCCGGTGGCGTTCCAATTCACCAACTGCCCGGAGGCCAATGCGTTTCTCAAGCGCAACTACCGCGAGGGCTGGAAACTGGTTTGAGCCGGGGCCGGCGGTTACACGGCTTTGAGGGCGGCCTGTAAATAGCCGAGGGCGTACGCCATGCCGGCGTGCCAGGGGGCGGCGCAGGTCATTTGGGGGGCGTGGTCGGGGATGATTACGCCCGCAAAGCCGTTGCGTTTGAGGATGCGCAGCACTTCCAGGACGTCCACATCGCCCTCATCAATAAAGGTTTCCTGATAGGTGGGGACTTTGCCGCGGACGTTGCGCAGGTGGACGTAGGCAATGCGGCCCTGGCGGCTGTAGGTGTCCACGGCCTCGTACACGTCGCCCTCGGTCATTTCGGCGAGGGTGCCGACGCAGAACTCGAGCTGGTTGCGCGGGCTGGGGGCCAAATCAATGAGCTTTTGGTACAAGTGTGGCTGATAAACCAGCCGTGGCTGGCTCCGCACAGTGGGCAGGGGCGGGTCATCGGGATGCGCCGCGAGGGTGACGCCCGCCTGCTCGGCCACGGGCAGGACGGCCTGTAAGAAATCGCGGCAGCGCTGCCACAACTGTTCGGGGGTGGCGGAGGGGACCACGCCGGGGGGCGCGTGGGGGTCATAAATCATGTTCCAGACCATGCCGTTGGGCATGGGCTTGTCCACCGGTCCCGCCATGCCCACCGCTTCGGCGCCGCCGCGGGCAAAGGGGCCTTTGACGCGCCCGGCCACGCCGGCGATGGAGAAGTTGTAGCCCATGATGGGGATGCCGGCGGCGCCGAGGTTGCGGATGATGGTTTTCAGGTTCTCCAATTGCTCGGCCTTGCGGGGGCCGTCGAGGAGAACGTCGTGCCAGTGGGCGGGGTCAAAGTTTTCAATGGCCTCCAATTCCAGGCCGGCGGCGTTGACCTTGCGTCGCAGGTCCAGCAGTTCGTCCACCGTCCACAGATGCTGGGGGTCGCCCGCCAGTCCCCAGCCGGAATCATCGCCCACGGGCTGGTCGCCGGGGCGGTTGCTGCGGGAGGAGCGAAAATAATCCACCAGATGGGCGACGATGTGGGTGCAACCGCACTGGCGGGCGAAGCGGAAATGCGCTTCGTCGAGCTGATGCCGATAGAGGCCAAGACCCAGTTTCATGCGAGCCGATTAAAAGCCAATGCTGGCGCCGCCGTCCACCGGAAGGATGACGCCGGTGACAAAGCGGGCGGCTGGTGAACAGAGATAGACGGCGGCCATGCCCACGTCTTCCGGCTGGCCGAGGCGGCCCATGGGGGTGCGGCTGAGGATTTTTTGCCGGCGGGCGGGGTCCTGGGCCAGGGCCTTGTGGGACATGTCGGTTTCAATCCAGCCCGGGGCGATGGCGTTGACGCGGATGCCCTGGGGTGAGAGTTCGGTGGCCAGGGCGCGGACCATGCCCACGTAGGCGCTTTTGGCGGCGCTGTAGGCGACCACGTTGGGGATGCCGAAGAGGGAGGCCATGGAGGCGATGAACAAGAGGCTGCCGCGGCCCTGTTGCATCATGGCTGGCGCGACGGCACGGCTGAGGGCGTGAGCGCCGAGGACATGGGTGGTGAGCACTTGCAGGAATTCCTGCTCGGTGGTGTCCACGGCCGGTTTTTTGAGGTGAATGCCGGCGTTGTTGATGAGAATGGTGATGGGGCCATGCTGGCGCTGGACCTGCTCGATGAAACGCGGCGCCTGCTCCAGTTGGTCCACGTCATGGACCGCGAAACTGGCTAGGGGGCCGATACTTTGCGAGGCGGCCTCCAACGCGGCGGCGCGGCGGCCGACGAGGACGACGCGGGCGCCGGCGGCGGCGAGGCAGCGGCCCATCGCCAGCCCCAAACCAGTGCCACCGCCAGTAATGACCGCCAGTTCGCCATCGAGGCGAAAGGGGCAGGGCCAGGCGTGCAGAGCGCAGTCTGTGGCAATGCCGGTGTTGGTGTGTTTGCTCATGTGTGAGTCCTGTTCAGCCGCCCCGCACGGGGCGGGTTAGTCCCTAAATGTGTGCTTCCTGGCGGATTTGGCAAATCTGAATACGCACCACCGGCGCGGCGTTTTAACATTGAGCCGTGTTGGGCAAAACGGCAGCATGGATTCAATGATTGACATGAAAAATCCACCTCGATTGTCCTGGCGCGCCTTGGCTGGCGCGATGTGTTTTTTGGCGGTCTGGGTGTCCCCGGCGGCGGCGCCGGTGGCGCCGGTGATGCTGGAGGATTTTGAAGGCGCCACCAACCGCTGGTCCTTCAGTCCGGGGGCGGAGTTTCCCGGGGCCAAAGGCCGGTTTTATTTTTCCCCGCAGGCCGCGCATGGGGGCAAAATGGGGGGGCGGCTGGAATTTGATTTCAGCGGCGGCGGCAATTATGTGGCGGCACTGTTCCGGGCGCCGACCAACGTGCCCAGCCATTTGAACGCGCTGCAATTCTGGGTCAAGCGGCCCGAGGGGCACAGCGTGGTTTTCCGCTACACCGATACCACAGGCCAGACTCTGCAAAAGCCGGTGGAATGTCCCGCGGGCCGGTGGGTGCGGGCCACGGTGGTGTTTGAGCAATGGGCGAGTCATTGGGGCGGGGCCAATGACGGAAAAGTGCACGGCCCGCCGCGCCTGCTGGCCCTGCTGATTGACAACGGCGAGACGCGGCAGGGGGCGGTGGACTTCGACGAGCTGGCACTGGTCAGCGCGGAGTCGCTGGTGGCTCGGGTTTCGTGGCCGGCCTATCAGTTTGCCGAGGCGGAAGGCTGGCGGTTGCGCGTGGAGGGCAACGGGGGGGAAAGCCGGCTGGAGGGGCGGCGGTGGACGCTGGATTTTACGCAAGGGGCGCGCTCGATGGGGCTGGGTCTGCCGGAGCGCACGCTGTTGGGGAATGTGGACCGGTTGCGCCTGCGTGTGCGGGGCGATTTGCAGGGGCATCCGGTGCGGGTCACCTTGGGCACGCATTTCATGACGTTTCACAAGGAGCTGACGCGCGTGCCCTCCTCCAGCGGCGATGGCATTACGGAGTATGTCACCGACGGGCCGCCCGGCCCGGGCTGGGAATGGTACGGTGGCGAGAACGATGGCAAAATGCACGGCCCGCTGCGGCTGGGCACGTTTCAGGTGCTGGCGGGGGGCTTGCAGGACCAGCGCAGCGTGGAGCTGGTGGAGGTGCGCATTGAGGGCTCGTGCCCGGCGGACAAACGGTGCCTGCTCACCGCCGAGACCCGCGAGGAGGAGGGCCGCTGGCAGAGCACGGCCACTTTGCGGGCGCTGGCGGAGAAGCCGCTGGATGGCGAGCTGGCGTGGGTGTGGCGGACGTGGGACGGGCAGGAGGTGGCGCGCCAGCGGCAGAAAGTGCGCGTGCCAGCGCTGGGCCAGCCCTTGCAGGTAACCGTGCCGGTGCCGGCGCCGCAGGCCAGCGCCAAATTTCTGGAAGCCGAGTTTTCAGTGGAGATTCCCGGGCAGGATGTGCCGCCGGTCACCACGGCGTGGGTGGCGCCGCTGGAGGCCAGGGGTGACGGCAAGCTGGAGCCGGAATCCCTCTTTGGCATGGGGCTGTACCTGTACCGTTATGGCGGGGACGCCCGCGGTCTGGCGCAAATGGAGCAGGCGGCGCAAATGGCGCGCGAGGCGGGGGTGAAATGGTCGCGGGAGGAATTTGCGTGGTCACGCATTGAGCCGCGCAAGGGCGAATACCAATGGAAGTTTTACGACGACATGCTGGCGTGCGCCCAGCGCAATGGCATCACGGTTTATGCGATTGTGTGTTACTGGGCGCCGTGGACGAAGGCGTACACGCAGGAAGGAATAGAGGATTATGTGCGTTACCTCCAGGCGCTCGTCAAACGGTACGGGAAGGACATCAAGCAGTGGGAAATCTGGAATGAGCCGAACATCTTTTTCTGGCAGGGGCCGAAGGAGTTGTACGCCGAGCTGTTGAAACGCAGTTACGCCGCAATCAAGGAGCTGGACCCGCAGGCGGAGGTGCTGGGGCTTTCGACGGCGGGCATAGATTACAAGTTCATGGACCAGATGCTGGCGCTGCAGGCGCCGTTTGACATCCTGACCATTCACCCCTACCGGCGCGTGCTGAAAGACACCGAATTCATCGCGGATTTGAAGAAGGCCTCCGACAAGGTCAGGCTGCCGGATGGGCGGCGGCGGCCGGTGTGGCTGACGGAAATGGGGTGGTCCACCTTCACGCCGCACAACACGCTGCGGCAGGATTTTGCGCCGACCTCGCTGCGGGCGCAGGCCGAGTTGATTGCCCGGAGCTACCTGTGCGCGATTGTTTCCGGGGTGGAGCCGCGCACCTTCTGGTACAACTTCCGCAATGACGGTGAGGACCCGATTTATTTTGAGCATCAAATGGGCATCATTTACCGGGATTTCCGTCCGAAACCGGCCTACCGCGCCTATGCCGTGCTGGCGGGCTTGCTGCGCGGCAAGGTGCTGGAGGGGCCGCTGCCGATGGAGGGGGAGACGCTGGCCTACGCGTTCCGCGCCCGGCAAGGGGGGCAGCGCGTCATCGCGGTGTGGAATCCGGCGCGTGAGGCGCAGGTCAACGTGCCGGTGAACGGCAAGCAGGTGACGCTGGTGAATGCCATGGGGGAAAGCCGCCGCGTGGTGGCTCCCAATGGCCGATGCGCGCTGAGCCTGCGCAAAGGGGCGGTGGTGTATGTGGTGGAATAATGGGTGGGAATAAAAAACGGGTGGAGCGAGTGCTCCACCCGTCGAAGGGCTTGATGGTGACCCGTATCAAGCCACGCTAACTTGCGCGGGCTTGGCCAGGATGTTGTGCTGGCTGGGCATGGGGGGTTTCAAGGTGCGGAATTCGCCCCATTGCATCTTGGAGACATCGGTGTAGAGCGCGTCCGGCCCGTATTTGAACTCATTGTTGAGGATGTCGTCCCACTTGACCTCGCCGCCGCTGTAGGCAGCCTCGCGGCCCATGATGGCGGTGAGGGTGCTGTCGGTGACGTTCTTGGCCTCGTTCAACTCGGTGCCTTTGACGATGGCGTTGATGAGGTCAATGTGCTCCTGGGTGTAGGGGTCGTTGCTCTGCAGGCGGAGGCTGCTGCGCCAGCGCTGGCCGTCCTTGGTGGAGATGCTGCCGCTGGGATTGGAGGTGCCGAGGGTGCCATGCACGGCCTCGCTGACGGAGGCCCAGGCGCGTTTAATCTGGCCGCAGTAGCTGTACATGCGGGTGCCGTTGGCGTACTCGTATTCCACGGCAAAGTTGTCCCAGATTTCGCCGGCCTTGTCGCCCAGTTGCTGGCGGGCGCCCATGCCCCAGCAGCGGACGGGGTGGCTGTTCATAATCCAGTTGCAAACGTCGAGGTTGTGGACGTGTTGTTCGCAAATATGGTCGCCGGAGAGCCAGATGTAGTGGTACCAGTTGTTAATCTGCACTTCCAGCGGGCTGACGCCGGCTTTGACGCCGCGATGCCAGATAGGCCCGCCGTTGACCCAGTAGGCGCGCAGGGTGACGATGTCGCCGATGGCGCCGTCCTGGAGGCGCTTGATGGTTTCAATGTAACCGGCCTGGTGGCGGCGCTGCGTGCCGGCGGCCACTTTCAAGCCCTTTTGTTTGGCCATTTCGTAGGCGGCATACATGATGCGGCAGCCAGGGGCATCGGTGGCCACCGGTTTTTCCGTGAAGACGTGTTTGCCCATTTCGATGGCGGTCTTGAAGTGAATAGGGCGGAATCCGGGCGGCTCCGCGAGGATGACGTAATTCACGCCCGGGACGGACATGGCCTTGACATAGCTGTCGAAGCCGCTGAAGCGCTGGTTTTCCGGCACCCCCCATTTGTCCTGCAAATCACGGGCTTTGCCGGGGAAAATATCGGCCGTGGCAACGATTTTGGCCTGGACGCCGGCGGCCTGCGCGGCGTTGAGGAAGTTATTGCCGGCGCCGGAACCGCGCCCGCCCAGGCCGATGATGGCGGCATTGAGGGTAATGTTGGCCTGGGCATGGAGAATGGAGGGGAAACCCACAGCCGCCGCGCCCGCGACGACGGTGGCGCCCTTCAAAAAGTTACGACGTGTGACTTCGGTTTGCTGTGTATTGGTCTTTTTCATAAGTGTGTGTGACAGTTTATTTCCACCATTGGCAGGCAAAAAGCCAGCCTTTTTTATGATGGTTTTGCGGCTGCGCTCAAGGCAGTGCATCAGGAATTGGACGGTTTCGCTGGCGCGCATCTTCAAATTGCCAAGCGGGCCGGGGTGGGTCAACATTCCGGCTCATGAGTGAACTGCGTCCCGCCGGACCGTCTGCTGCGGCCGGTTACCGGCACACCCTGAGCCTGCGCGTCCGTTACAGTGAAACGGACCAGATGGGGACCTATTACAACTCCCGGGTGCTGGAGTGGTTTGAGTGCGCCCGCACGGAGCTGCTGCGGAGCCTGGGACTGCCGTATGCCGAGATGGAGAAACGCGGCGTCCTGCTGCCCCTGGTGGAGGCGCATGTGGAATACCTGGGGCGGGCGCGGTATGACGACCCTTTGCAGCTCACGGTGTGGGCGGCTCCGGAGGGCCGCGCCCGGTTGCGGTGCTCGGTGGAAATCCAGCATGGCGAGACTGGCAAACCGGTGGCGCGGGGCTATACCATTCACGGCTTCACCGATGCGCAGGGCCGGCCCATCCGTCCGCCGGCCTGGTTCTGGGAAACTTTCCAGCAGGCCCTGGCGGCGCAGGAAAAAGCGGCGGGCTGAACCTTTTTTCCCGCAGCGAAGTCCTTCTTTTCCGCCGGTCGCTCTGCCCCGCCCTACTCCGGCGGCTTGAGCCAGAAACTGGGGTGAGGGGGTTGATTGTAGCCCACGTTTTGCCAGGCCACCGCCAGGCGATATTGCCGGTCCTGCATGAGGGTGGGCAGGCGGAAAGTTGCGGGAATGGTGGAGACATAGAGCCGCAATTCGCGGCCGTCGGGAGTGCGCCAGAGGACTTCCTCGCGCCAGTCGCCCAGCAAATCCGCACTCAGGCAGGGGGTGGCCTTGGTGCCGTTGTTCGAGACGCAGCCTTCGGCTGTGAGCAGGGTGGATTCTGTGGCGGTCTCCCAGTTCCACTTGGTGATGACGTTGCGGTCCAGCAATTCACGCAGGGGGTCGGCATCCCACCAGACGGCGAAGTTGCAGGAGCGCGGGCGGCGTTCAGAAATCAATTCGCCGCGGGCATTCCACAAGCCGCTCAGGCCCGCGCCGGCGGCCCAGCATTCGGCGCCGGGATGGCGGGGGTCAATGTCAATCGCCAGACCACGCCCCACATCGGGGGAGCTTTTACTCCAGAGGATTTTTCCGGTGCGGGCGTCCCGGAAGGAAACGCCGTGGGGATGCCGGGCTTTTTCGTGGATGCCGAAGACTTCCAGGCCGGGGCGGGTGGGGTCCAAATCGCTGACGTGGAGGGCATCGCCGTGGCCCAGGCCGGTGGTGTAGAGGCCGCGCCCATCGTCATCCATGGTGCAGGCGCCGTAGATGATTTCGTCGCGGCCGTCGCCGTCCACGTCGGCCACGGAGAGGTTGTGATTGCCCTGGCCGGCGTACTCGCGCAGGGCCGGGGGGCCGTCGTGGCTGTCGAAGGTCCAGCGCCGGGTGAGGCGGCCGTCCCGCCAGTCCCAGGCGACGAGGACGGTGCGGGTGTAATAACCGCGGCAGAGGACGAAGCTGGGGCGCTGGCCGTCCAGGCAGGCCACGGCGGCGAGGAAGCGGTCCACGCGGTTGCCGTAGTTGTCGCCCCAGGCGGCCACCTCGCCCCGCGGGGGCAGGTAATTGGTGGTGACCAGCGCGCGGCCGGTGCGGCCGTCAAAGACGGTGAGGAATTCCGGGCCGGTCAGCACGTAGCCGTCGGGGGAGCGGTGGTCGGCCTGGGCGTCGCCGATGACCTGGCCAGCGCCGTCCACGGTGCCGTCGGCGGTTTTGCAGACCACCTCGGCGCGGCCGTCGCCATCGAAATCAAAGACGAGGAATTGGGTATAATGAGCGCCTTCCCGGATGTTGCGGCCGAGGTGGATGCGCCAGAGGCGGGTACCATCCAGCTTGTAGGCCTCGAGGATGGGGGGGTCGGTCTGGCCGCGTTGGGAGTTGTCGCGCCCTCGGCCGGCCTGATGCAGCACGATTTCGTATTCGCCGTCGCCATCCAAATCACCCGGGGCGGCATCGTTGGGTTGATACCCGGGCGGGGTTTGAAGTGGGATGGCCAGGTAGGGGCGCGGCCCGAGGGCCAGGTTCAACTCGAAGGAGCGTCCCATGGGTTGTTCCACCCCTTTGAGTATGGGGCGGACGAAGTAAGCGGCCAGGCCGTTGGTGGGGGCCGTTTCATCCACGAAATCGGTGGTGCGGCGGAGGGGCTGTGGATTCAGGCGGACGGGGGCGCCACCGTTGAGGGAGCGGTAGAGATTAAAGGCAATATCGGGGGGGTCACCGGCCAGCAGGCGCCAGCCGATGTACACGCGACCGGGGGCGGTTTGCAGGGCGACGGTTCCCCGGCCGAGGTTTTCGAGGGGGGCTGCCAGTGCGCTGGATACTGCGGCCCAAAACAAAAGCACTCCGGCCCAAGGCCGGAGTGCGCTGCCGGTGGGAGGCATGGTTCTATTTCTCTTCTTCCCAGGGCACCTTCCAGAGATAGACGGTGTGCTCACCTTCGTGCACATAAGAATTGTCGCCGTCCTGGCGTTTAACGACAACTTTCTCGACCTTCAACGGCTTGGCGCCGCGCATGTCGAAGTCATGGGAGACGATGCGGGAGCCGGGTTTGAGCTTGCGCAACTGGGGCATGAGTTTGACGTTCAAGTCCGGCAACAGGTAGAGGGTCACCACGGTGGCCTCGCTGAGGTCGAGCTCGAAGATGTCGGCTTCCTTGATGGTGACCAGATGCTCGACCTTGTTGGATTTGACGTTTTCGAGGGATTCCTTGACCCGCTCGGGGTTGATGTCGAAACCGTAGGCCTTGACGCCAAACTTTTTGGCGGCGGTGACGACGATGCGCCCGTCGCCGCACCCCAAGTCATAAACGATGTCGCCTTTTTTGACCTCGGCCAGTTCGAGCATCTTGTCCACGACCTCCTGAGGGGTGGGGACAAAGACGACGTCCGGCTGGCGTTTGGGCGCCGGGGTGTCGGCGGCAAACACGGTGGGGAGGGAAACCGCCACGACCAGCGCGCAGGCCAGGAGGGCGGAACGACGCGATAACTTCGAGTATGGCTGCATAGTTATGATTTAGGACGCATTTGTTTTGACGGAGGTTACAATTAGCCGTTGCCTGCGCCGTTCGTCGAGCGCAAATTAGGGGTGGTATGCGGTCCCGGTCATGGTTGGGGCTTTCGTTGGCCCTGAATGTGTTGCTGCTGGGGCTGTGGTGGCGTGAAACGCGCCGACCCGCGCCCCCACCCGCCTTGCCGTCGGCGGTGGCGAGGGAAAGCCGCCCCGTGGTGGTGCCCGCGCGGGTGGTGACCACCAATATTTTCATTCAAACCAACACCTTTCATTGGCGGCAGGTGGAGTCGGAGGATTATTTCCAGTACGTGGCCAACCTGCGCGCCATAGGCTGCCCGGAGACGACCATTCGGGACATCATTGTGGCGGATGTGAATCAACATTACGCCCGCAAACGGGCGGCGCTGGTGACCACGGAGCAAGACCAATGGTGGCGGCTGGAGCCGGACCTGGAGGTCATGAGCCGGGCGGCTTCCGCCCTGGAATTGCTGGAGCGGGAGCGGCGCCAGTTGCTGCGGGCGCTGCTTGGCCCCGACTGGGAGGCGCAGGAGCGGGCTTCGCTGCCGGAGCGCAAGGCCGCCGGGCCGAAGTTCAGCGGGCCGGTGCTGAGCCAGTTGCCGGCCGCCACCATCAGCGCCATTTACGATGCGTGGGACACCCTGCAACGCCGGCTGGCGGAGCATGTGCGGCAGCAGGCCGAGCTGGGCCGTCCGCCGGACCCGATGGTGAGCGCCCACCTGCAGCGGGAATATCGGGAGCGGCTGGAGCATTTGTTGACGGCGGAACAGTTGGAGGAATTCCTGTTGCGCAATTCGCCGCTGGCGGACCGGGCGCGGGCGGTGTTGCAGGGATTCGATGCCTCGCCGGACGAGTTCCGGACCATTTTTCGGATATTGGACCGGGCTGAGCGCCAGTTGATGTGGGCCACGGTGACTTCGCCGGAGGCCTATGAAGCTCAGCGCCGGCAGTTGGAAAAGCAAACCGAGGCTGAATTGCAGCGGCAACTGGGGCGTGAGCGTTTCCAGGAATACCGGCTGAACCAAGACCCGGTGTTTCGGCAGACGCGGCTGCTGGCGGAGGAATTGGGGGTGCCGCCCGAGGCCACCCTGCCCTTGTACGAAATTCAAAAGGCCGCGGCTGAGGAGGAGGCTGCCATTCGCAACAATCCCGATTTGACGCCCGATGCCCGCACGGCGGCCCTGCAGACGATGCGCGAGCAGCGGGAGGCGGCGCTGCGCACGTTGCTGGGTGACCAGCTCTACGAGGATTACACCAGGAGCCGGGAGACCCGCCGAGGTCCGTAGGCGCCGGAAGCGGGGGGTTATTATTTTCCCGGGGTTGGTTTGCGGCGCACCAGTTTTTGCAGGCGGTGGTTGTTGCCGTCGGCCACGTAGAGGTTGCCGTCCGCGTCCAACGCAATGGCCCAGGGATTGTTGAACTCGCCCGGGCGCGCGCCGGGCTGGCCGATGATTTCGACCGGCTTGTCTTGCGCATCCAAAATCTGGATGCGGCTGTTGCCGAACTCGCACACATACTGGTAGCCGGCGGCGTCCACTTTGATGTCATACGGATAAGAGAACTCGCCCGGGCCGCGGCCGGGTTTGCCGTGCAGGCGCAAGAATTTGCCGGAGGCGTCAAAGATTTGGATGCGGTGGTTGCAGGAATCGGCGACGTACACGCGGTTGTGCCGGTCCACGGCCACGCCTTCGGGGCGGTTGAACTCGCCGGGGCCGGTGCCACGCTGCCCCCAGGCGGCCAGCAGGCGGCCATCCGCGGCGGCGAAGGCCTGGACGCGCTCCACGACGGTGTATTCGGGGATGAAATAATCGCCGTGGGCATTGACGGCAATGGCGCGGGGGAGGATGAACTGGCCGGTGTTGGTGCCACGCTGGCCCCATTGGCGGACCAGGCGGCCATCGGGCGTGAAGTGGTTGATGCGCTGATAGTGCGGCTCAACTACGAGGATGTTGCCCGCCAAATCCACCCCCATGCCTTTGGCCTTGCCCAGGTCGGTTTCGGGCATTTGCCAGGACAATAAAAAGGCGCCGGCGGGGGAGAATTTTTGCACGCGGCCGGTCATGTCCACGGCATAGACATTGCCGGCGCGGTCCACGGCAACGGAGCGGGGTTTGCTGAATTGTCCGTAGCCGCTGCCGCGTTCGCCGATGATTTCAGAGCGTTCAAAAAACCGGCTGTTCAAGGGGGCCTGCCGGCCGGCGGCGGGCTGGCCGCAGCCGGTGGCCAAGAAGAGGCAGGCCAGGCCCCCCGTAAAAGCAGCGACAGACCGCCAGCGAAGCTGAGCCAGAAAATGCGCGGCCCCCCAAAGCGCCAGCGGCAGCAAGGCCAGGGCGACCAGCCAGAGGCAAAGGGTGTTCACCAGGCCATGATGCCCGTAGTGCAGGAGGTTGAACACGCGCAGGGCGAGGGTTTCTCCGCCGGGCGGCTGGATGAGCAAAATGGTTTCCGCATCCCACAGCGTCAGCAAATAGATGAGGTACCAGACGGCAGCCAGCGGCGTGCCTGCCTGAGGCCAGACGGCCACGCGAAACCACGCCCAGCCGCGCGCGCCTTCCAGGCGGGCGGCTTCCAACAAGGTGCGGTCCATCGCGCCAAGGGCCAGGCGCGTGCCAAACCAGCCCACGGCGAAATAGCGGACGGCGAGGGCGAGCCACATCATGGCGTGGCTTTGGTAGAGTAATTCGAGCCCTGGCCGGTTCAACAGTTTAATCCAGGCCACTGCCAACAACACGCCCGGGACGAAGAAAGGCAGCCATAACCCCCATTCCCACCCGCGCATCGGCAGCGGGCGGCCGGCGTGGGCGCGATGCGCGATAACCCCCGCCGCAGTGGCGGCGGTGGCGGCGATGGCGGCGTTGAGCCACGAATGGAGCAGCGCGCTGCGGTCACTCCAGGCAACGGGCAGGATTTCCTGCCAGCCGCCTGCGGGCCATAGTCGCACCAGCGGGGCGATGACGGAGAGAAGCAGCAGGAGGGCCACAATGCCCAAGGTTCCGCAAAAGGCCGGGCGGCCCAGACGCTGCTGGTAAAGTTTCGCGGGCGCGGCTCCGCTGGCGCGCGGCCAGCTCCATTCGCGCTGGCGGCTGAGCGCGCCCAGGAGCAGAGCGGCGGCGGCCATCAAGGGGAGGCCGCGTTGCAAGGCCGCCCAGGCGTCAAGTTCGGTGTTGAATGCCACCCACATTTCGGCCGGGAGCACGCGCACCTGCAGAATGGCGGGCACGGCCAGGTGATTCAAGGTCAGCACGGCCACCAGCCCGGCGGCCAAAGCCAGCCGGCGGACGGCCGCAGGCCACAAGAGCCAGCGGCACAGGGGCCATCCCCGCAAGGCAGGCTCGCTCTCGTAATGTTCACGGGTCAGGGCCTGCCACGCGCTCCAGGCGGCCAGGCAGGGGATGGGCCAGAACATGAGGGAGAGCACCCAGGCCGCGCCCGGGAGGGAATAAATCTTGCACCAGGGCGGCAGCAGGTGGGCCAGGCGGCCGCCGGCGCCCAGCCATTCCAGCCAGGCGTCCACCACCACGAAAGAGGGGAGAGCCAGGGCGGTGATGACTCCGCCGAGGACCAGCGCGCGGGCCGCGCCCCGGAGGCCGTTCAACGCGAGCGCGGCCGGCAGGCCGGCAAGCAACGTGGCGGCCGTGACCGCCGCCGCCAGCGCCAGGCTGTTGCCCAGCAGGAGCCAGTTCATCGCAGGAAGATTTGCTTGAGCCGCTCGTTGGTATCCTCGAGGTCGCGGAGCACTTCGTCCCACCGCACTTTCAAATGGGGGCGCAAACCGGGCTGGGCGCCCTCGAGGGCCTCGGCGTTGAGGAGCGCATCCAACACCGGCCGCGTTTGGAGGTAACGAAACAGCGCCTCGGCTTCGGCCGGACGAGGCGCGTTACGGATGACGGCCACGGTGTTGGGAATGAGCAAGGTTTCTTCGGTGAGGGGGAGGGCGATGATGGGGTAGCCGCGTTTTTTGCCGGCGGCAATGTCATCGGAATCGGTGAGGCCAAGCGCGGCCTCACCGCGGCCCACGAGGTTGACCACCACGGAATTGCCGTCCACCAGGAGGGGTTGGTTGGCCTGGAGGGCGCGACACCATTGCTCCCAGGCGGCGGTGCCCCAGTATTGGCGCAAGGCGTGGAAATGGGTGGCGGTGGTGCCGAAGAGGGGGTAGGCCAGGGCGATTTTGCCGCGCCAAGTCCGGTTGGTTAGTTCGCGCAGGTAGAGGACATTGGTGACGGTAAGGTGGGGCGCCAGGCGGGTGTTGACGACCAGCCGCCGGCTGCGAAAGCCAAAGGCCGCCCAGCCATTGGTGGGCCGAAAGACGCCCAAGGCCGCCAGTTGGCGGGTGCGAAATTCCTCGTTGCCCCAGAAGACATCGGCCTGGGGCCGGTTGGTCTCGGCCAGCAGGCGGTTGGCCAGCCCCACGGTTTTGACGGCCTCGCTGTCAAAGACGGTGCGCACGCGGATGCCGGTTTCGCGGGTGAATTCCCGCAGGATGGGTTCGGCGAAGACCTGGTCCTGGGCGGCGTACACAACGACCTCGCGGGTGTCGCTGCGCTGGCATCCAGTCAAGGGGAGTATGAGGGAAAGGAGAAAGGCGGCCATGACCGCCAAACCGGCGAGGAGGCGCCATGCCTTGGATTGAGAACGAGCCTGTTCCCCCACGGTCATCAGGACTTTGCATTGCATGATTGAGGGGAAAGTTTAATGGCTTCCGGGTTGTCTGCCAAGGTTAACCGAGACGGGCGGCGGGCGCGGCAAAGGGGAGCCGCCGAGCATGGGCGAAAAAGGCGCGGGTTTCTGCGGTTTGCAGTGATGGGTTTATCTCCTGTGTGCGCTATTTCTCACTCTTTGCTTAAGGCGGTGGAATATTCAACAGAAGGCAACGAAGTGATGGTGAGGCAGTGTCTGGTTTCTGCTCCGTTCCCTTTGTTGCCTTCTGTTCTTTTCTGTTTTTGATGTCCGATTTCTTTTTCTGGCTTTCAACATCCGCTGCATTAGTGGCAGGTTCAACCCCATGCATCCATTATATGAGCAAGCTAATCGGTTAAGCCGCCACGTCATTGGAGCGGCCATCGAGGTGCACCGCCTCAAAGGCCCCGGTCTTATCGAAAGCATCTATGAAAAATGCCTGATGCGCGAGTTGGAGCTTCGCCAGCTTCGATTTCTCAGCCAGCGGCTGGTCAAAATCGAATACAAGGGCGTGGTATTTGAGGAACCGTTACGCTTCGATGTGTTGGTGGAAGGCTGCCTGCTGCTGGAGTTGAAGTCGGTGCAAGAAATCCAGCCCATGCACCAGGCGCAACTCCTGAGCTACATGAAGTTGCTCGATATTCCGGTGGGCCTGCTAATCAACTTCCACCAAATCAAACTGACGGATGGAATCCGCCGCTTAATCCTGCCGGGAGCAAACCAATAAGAGATTCCAACAGAAGGCAACGAAGGTAACGAAGTGGTGGTGAGGCAGTGTCTTGTTTCTCCTCCGTTCCCTTTGTTGCCTTCTGTTCATTTCTGTGTTTGATGTCCGATTTCTTTTTCTGGCTTTCAACATCCGCTGCATTAGTGGCAGGTTCAACCCCATGCACCCATTATATGAGCAAGCTAATCGGTTAAGCCGCCACGTCATTGGAGCGGCCATCGAGGTGCACCGCCTCAAAGGCCCCGGTCTTATCGAAAGCATCTATGAAAAATGCCTGATGCGCGAGTTGGAGCTTCGCCAGCTTCGATTTCTCAGCCAGCGGCTGGTCAAAATCGAATACAAGGGCGTGGTATTTGAGGAACCGTTACGCTTCGATGTGTTGGTGGAAGGCTGCCTGCTGCTGGAGTTGAAGTCGGTGCAAGAAATCCAGCCCATGCACCAGGCGCAACTCCTGAGCTACATGAAGCTGCTCGATGTTCCAGTGGGCCTGCTAATCAACTTCCACCAAATCAAACTGACGGACGGAATCCGCCGCTTAATCTTGCCGGGAGCAAACCAATAAGAGATTCCAACAGAAGGCAACGAAGGTAACGAAGTGATGGTGAGGCGGTGTCTGGTTTCTCCTCCGTTCCCTTTGTTGCCTTCTGTTCATTTCTGTTTTTGATGTCCGATTTCTTTTTATGGCCTTCGATTCCCGAGGCATGGCTGGCAGGCCCAAGCCTATATAAAGCAGGATGTGTCCAAATCTGTCCCAGGTTAAATGCAGGATTGCCAAGGGGCGAGGAGTGGCGCATCTTAAGGCCCCGAATCCTGATATGAAACTCTGGCACAGGGCAGTTTGGGGCTTGCACCGGGGCGTGCTGTGGTTGCCGGCGCTGGTATTGCTGGCGGCCTGCCGGCCGGACGCGGTGGAAGTGTTCAACGGACGGGACCTGAGCGGCTGGCGTGAGCCGCACGGCAAATGGCAGGTGGTGCAGGCGGTGCAGCTTTCGCCCGCCGACCCACGGCAATTTGTTTTTACCGACGGCGCGGGCGTGCTGGTCAATGGGCGCAACGAGCGGACCAGCGATTTGCTGAGCGTGCTGGAGCACGGGGATGTGGCGGCGCACATTGAGTTTTGCGTGCCCAAGAACTCCAACAGCGGGGTGTATTTCATGGGGCGGTACGAGGTGCAGATTCTGGATAGCTGGGGGGTGAAGGAGCCCAAGCACTCGGACTGCGGGGGCATTTATGAGCGGTGGAAGGACAACAAGGGTTATGAGGGGCACGCGCCACGGGTCAACGCCAGCAAACCGCCGGGAGAATGGCAGACGTTTGAGGTGATATTCCGCGCGCCGCGATTTGATGCGAGCGGCAAGAAGGTGCAAAACGCGCGGTTCGTGAAGGTGGTGCACAATGGGCAGGTGGTGCATGAGAATGTGGAGGTGACGGGACCGACGCGGGCGGCCACCTTTGAGCACGTGCCGGAGGCGCCGACGGGGCCGTTGATGTTGCAGGGGGACCACGGGCCGGTGGCGTTTCGGAAGATTACCCTCAAAGCGCTCAAACTAGATTAAAAGCGGGTGCAACCTCCGGCCACCAGGGAAGCGCGGCGGCTGCGGGACCTCTCGCCGCAGCAATGGCGCAGCGGGATTGCGGCGTGGCTGGGGTGGTTTTTCGACGGGCTGGACATGCACCTGTTCACGCTGGTGGCCACGCCGTTTGTGATGGCGCTGGTGCATGCCGCCGCCAGTGACGCGCCCGAGGTCAAGGAAAAAGGCTCGTACATTCAGGCGGCCTTCATGGTGGGGTGGGCGTTGGGCGGGGGATTGTTTGGGCGGATTGGGGATTTGCTGGGCCGGAGCCGGGCGTTGTGCCTGACGATTTTGACCTATGCGCTGTTCACGGGGCTGTCGGCGGTGGCGCAGACGTGGTGGCATCTGATGATTTTCCGTTTTATTTCGGCGCTGGGGATTGGGGGGGAATGGGCGGTGGGTTCAGCGCTGCTTTCGGAGACGTGGCCGAAACGGTGGCGGCCGTGGATTGCGGCGGTGCTGCAAACGGGGGTGAATCTGGGGGTGTTGCTGGCGTGTCTGACGGCGTTTCTGATGAAGGGCATCAATCCGCGGTGGGTTTTTCTGGTGGGGGTGTTGCCGGCGTTCATTGTGTTGTGGATTCGCCGGCATGTGCCGGAGCCGGAGGAATGGGCCTCGGCGCGGCAGTCCGCGAGGGCAAAAAGGGAAAAGGCGCCGGGGGTGCGGGATTTGTTTCGGGGAGAGGTGCGGCGCATCACCCTGCTGACCATTGTGGTGTGCGCCACGGGTCTTTCGGGGTGGTGGGCGTTCATGTTCTGGCAGCAGCATCACGTGATGAATCTGGCGCAGTTGCGGGAGTGGACGATGGAGGCCAAGCGCGGGCTGGTGGCGCAGACGTTTTTCTGGATTATCGGCATTTCCATTCTGGGCAATTTTGTGGCGGGGGCGCTGGCGCGGCGGCTGGGGTACCGGCGGGCCATTGCGCTGATGAGCGCCGGTTTTGTGGCCACGTTTATTGGCGCGTTCGGGCGGGAGTGGGATTATCGGTGGCTGACGGGATTCTGGCTGCCGGCGATTGGTTTTTGGAGCGGTTTGTTTGGGTTGTACACGATGTTCTTGCCGCCGCTGTTTCCGACGCTGCTGCGCACGACAGGGGCGGGTTTTTGTTACAACATTGGCCGGCTGGCCAGCGCGGTGGCGATCATTGTGTTTGGGGCGCAAACGGCCACGGCGGATTTTCGGGTGACCTTGATGGCGGTGGGGATGCTTTTTTTGGCGCCCATGGTCGTGACGCTCTTCCTGCATGAGCCTGCCGATGAGCAGCCGGCCGCGGGCGCGGAAAGCGGGGCGTGAAGCGCAGGGGCGGGCGGCGTTGCAAAGCCTCGCCGGCGAGTTAATTTGAGGTCATGGGCAAACAGTATTGGTTGGTCAAACAAGAGCCGGCGGATTATCCGTGGGAGCAATTCGCGCGCGAGGGAGGGACGGCCTGGACGGGCATTCGCAATTATCAGGCGCGGAATTATCTGCGGGCGATGCAGGCGGGGGATGAAGTTTTCTATTATCACAGTGGCGAGGCGCGCTGCGTGGTGGGAGTGGCGCGGGTCACGCGGACGGCGTACCCGGACCCCACGGCCACGGAAGGAGACTGGGTGTGTGTGGACCTGGCGCCGGTAAAGCCGCTGGCGCAGCGGGTGAGTCTGGCCCAAATCAAGGCGGATGCCGTGCTCCAGGAGCTGCCGCTGGTGCGGCAATCGCGTCTGTCCGTCTGCCCCGTCAGTGCGGCCCAAGCCCGCCGGTTGAAGGAACTGGGAGGGGTGTAGGGCGGGACTGCCTGGTCCAGGCTTCCGGGGGTGGGCATTGGGGACGCCTCCGCCGGCGGCAGTCTGGCCGTGAAAAAGTTGGAAAGGGGCGGGCTGGCTTTTCCCTTGAGCGCGCGCCCACTCCAGTCTAGAGTGAGCGGCAAGTTATGGAACCCCTCATCTACCTTCTCGTGGGCGCCGCCGTGGGGCTTGTCGTGGGCTGGCTGGTGGGCGGGCGACGGGCCGCTCCTTCTGACACCGCACTGTTGCAGGAACTGCGCCAGCAAGTGGCCCAGCGCGAGGCCGAGCTGAATCAACTGCGCTCCCAACTTGGAAACGCCGGCCAAACCCAGGCCGCCGCCGAAGCCCGTGCCCAGGCCTGCGAACGGGAGGCGTTGGAAGCCAAACAACAGCGCGACCAGGCCCGCGAGGAAGCCGCTCGCCTCCGCGATGAGCAACAGATAACAGCCCGTGAACTGGCGGCCGCGCAGGCCGATTTGCGGGCCGCGCGGGAGCTGCAGGAACGCCAGGCTGCCACGCACCAACAGGCCATGGAAGAGCTGCGGCAGAATCACGCCAAAGCGCTGCAGGATTTGTCGGACAAGTTCAAGGCCTTGAGCCTTGAGGCTTTGCAGGCAACGCAGCCGGAATTTTTGCGGCTGGCCACCGAGACGTTGAAAAGTTTTCAGGAGGCGGCCAAAGGGGAGCTGGCGCAGCGGCAGGAGGCCATTGCCGGGCTGCTCAAACCGCTGCAGGAGTCGTTGCAACAGTATCAACAGCGCCTGCAACAAGCCGAGACCCTCCAAAGCAAGGTGCTCGGCGAGGTCAAAGCCCAAGTTGAATCCCTCAGCCAGCAAAGTGCGGCGCTGGCCCAGGAAACCCAGCAATTCCGGCAGGTGCTCAAAAGCTCGCAGGCCCGCGGCCGGTGGGGGGAGGAAACCCTGCGGCGGGTGGTTGAGGCCGCCGGCATGAGCGTGCATTGTGACTTCGAGGTGCAGGTAGGGGTCGAAGGCCAGCGCCCGGATTTGTTGGTTAAATTGCCTGGGGACCGCGTCATCATTGTGGATGCCAAGGTGCCGGAGCTGGATTTTCTGCAGGCCTTGGATGAAGCCGACCCCCAGCGGCGCAAGGAGCTGATGGAGGAGCACGCCAACAAACTCAAGCAGACCATTCGCGACCTGGCCCGCCGCAATTATCCGGCCGTCTTCGAGCGCTCGCTGGATTATGTGGTGTTGTTTCTGCCGGCCGAGTCTCTTTTCAGCGCAGCGCTGGAAGGGGACCAGGATTTGCTCCGCTTTGCCGCCAGCCAGAAAATCCTGCTGGCCACCCCCGCCTCGCTCATCGCGCTGCTCCGCGCGGTCTCCGTAAGCTGGCAGTATTACAATCAAAGCCAGAATGCGCAGAAAATTGCCGAGGCGGCCGCGGAATTGTTCAAACGGGTTACCACCTTTTTCTCCCACTTTGAAGAGTTGGGCGCAGGTTTGGGAAAAGCCGCCGAGGCCTACAACAAGGCGCTGGGGAGTTATAATTCCCGCGTGCTGCCGCAAGGTGAGAAACTGCGGGAATTGGGAGCGGCGCCGCCGGAAAAAGAATTGCCCAAGCCCGAGCCGGTCGAGCAGGTGCGGGAGATTCTGGCTGCTTCATCCGCGGAGAAAAAGTAGATTGCCGGCGCCATGCCTTCTCTGACTTCCCAACAAGCAGCCGCCGTCAAGGCGCAAGGCAATGTGCTGCTCATGGCGGGCGCCGGCACGGGCAAAACCAGCACGCTGGTGGCGCGCTGTCTGTACTGGTTGTTTGAAGCGCAACGCCGCACCTCGCTGGACCGTGTGCTCATGGTGACCTTCACCGACGCGGCGGCCACCGAAATGCGCGAGCGCATCCGCCAGGCTTTGTGGGAACGCAGCCAGCAGGAGCAAGAGCGGGAGCAGGCGCAACTGCAACTGGCGTTGCTGGACACGGCCCACATCCGGACACTGCACAGCTTCAACCTGGAGCTGGTGCGGCGCCATTTCCTGGAGTTAAAGCTGGATCCGCAAGCCTCGGTGCTGGATCCCACGCAAGCCCGGCTGTTGCAGGAGGAGGTGCTGGAGGCGCTGTGGGACAGGCATCTGGCGGCGGCTTCGGCGCAAACCGGCGCGCGGGCGTGGTTGAAAACGCTGGGGACGGATGGCGAGCGCCGCGTGCGGGACTGGCTTTTGGATTTGCATCGGCGCTGGCGAATCCTTCCAGACCCCAAGCAGTGGATGGAGCAGCAATTGGGTTTGCTGGGGAGTCCGGAGCCGCAGGATTGGGAGCAAAAACTGCCGGCTGCGTTCACCTCCTGGGCGCAAGAGTGGCGCGAATTTTTGAAATGCCTCAACAAAGAGCATTATGCGGGCGAAGCTAAAATCAAGGAGGAAACCATAAAGTATGCGCAGGAATTCGCTGCATTGGTGCCGGAGCAACTGGATTCCCTGCAAAGTGTCATTGAGTGTTTGCAGGGCATAGTAGCGCGCAATACCACGGAGAACTGGCCCTCCAGACAAGCCACAGCCGGACGAGAGCCCATAAAAAAATTCTTGCAGGAAGCCCAACAATTCCTGGGGTACCTCAAGGGAGATTCTGGTTCTCCCCTGGATGAGGACTGGCACATTGTTCGTCCCTGGCTCAAGACGTTCCTGGAGCTGGTGCGGGAGTTTGAGGAGGGTTACGCCCAGGCCAAACGCCAGCGGGGCGCGCTGGACTTTAATGATTTCGAGCAATTTGCGCTGCGGCTTCTCTACGAGCCGGGTGGCGATCCTTCGGCCATTGCCCGGGAGTGGCGCGAGCGGTTTGATGTGGTGCTGGTGGACGAATACCAGGACATCAACCCCGCCCAGGACGCCATAATTCGCGCACTATCCCGGGAGGGGGAGCGGGCCAACCGGTTTCTGGTGGGCGATGTCAAACAGAGCATCTACCGGTTCCGGGGCGCCGACCCCAAAATCTTCCAAGACTACGCCCACCAGTGGGCCCGGCTGCCGCACAGTCAGGTGCTGCACTTGAATGAAAATTTCCGGAGCCATGAAGGCATTCTGGTTTACGTGAATCACTTTTTCACGGGGCTGATGGTCAGGCAGGTGGGGGGGGTTGAATATGACAAGGCCGCTCACTTGCAATTTGGCGCGGCCGCGGAACGGAGCCAGTTCAGCCGCCAGAACGACGGCAAGGACAGTCGGCGAGTGGAGCTGCACCTCATCCTGCCGGGTCAGCCCGCGGAAGCCAGCAACGCCGCGCAGCCGGAGGAAAACGCGCAGGACTCGGCCGCGGAAAATGAAGAGGCGAGCGCGCCGGTGGATGCGGATGAACTGAAAATTGAGGCGCGGCTGGTGGCGCGAAAATTGTTGGAGCTCAAGGGCCGCCATCGGGTCTGGCGGCGGCAGGAAAAACAATTTGTTCCAGCCGACTGGCGGGACATGGTCATCCTGCTGCGCGCGCCGCGCGGGCGGGCGGAGGCATTTGTCCAGGAGTGCCAGCGGGCCGGCATCCCGCTGCGGGCGGAGTTGCAAAATTTCCTGGAGTCCCAGGAAGTGCAGGATTTGGTGAATTTGCTGCGGCTGCTGGATAACCCCCGGCAGGACCTGCCGCTGGTGGCGGTGTTGCGCTCGCCGCTGGTGGGGTTAAAGCTGGATGACCTGGCGCGCATCCGTCTGGCCAGCCAGAAGAGCTGTTTGTGGATTGCCCTGCAACGCTGGCTGGAGGCAGACGGCGCGGCCGATGGGGAAGATTCGCCCGCGAGGCGGGTCAAGCAATTTGTCGAGCAGTACCAACGTTGGCGGGAGCTGGCGCGACGCGGCGCGCTGGTCACGTGTCTGGAAACCATCTTGACCGAAACGCATTACGATGTGTGGTGCCAGACGCAGCCGGAGGGCGCCCAACGGCATGCCAACGTGCAACATCTGCTTCACGTAGCCCGGCATTTTGACAATCTCCAGCGCCAGGGGCTGCATCGCTTTCTGCAATACCTGGAATCCTATGCGGAGCTGGATTTGCGTTTGGAATCGCCGCAGGCGGTGGCGGAGAATTGCGTGCGGCTGATGAGCATTCATCAAAGCAAAGGACTGGAGTTTCCGATTGTCGTGCTGGCCCAATTGGGGATGCGATTCAATTTTACCCAGGAAGAAATCATGTGGGACGAGGAGCTGGGTTTGTGTCCGCGGGTGCATCCCCCTGGCCGCCCGGCCTATCCCTCGCTCCTGCGGCGGCTGGCCCAGCATCGCCAGCGGATGGAGATGATGGGGGAAGAGCTGCGGTTGCTGTATGTGGCGATGACCCGCGCGTGTGACCTGCTGGTGCTCACCGGCACCGCCTCGCCGGCACAGATGAAGCGCTGGCGGCAGCAGGCGGCCCTGCCGGCGAGCGCCAGGGCCGTGGCAAACGCTCAAAGCGCGCTGGAGTGGGTGGGCAGATGGTGGCTGGCCAACCTTCCCGAGGACGACCGGAAAAAACCGGAGATAAGCAACGGCTGCAATGGATTGGTGCGCTGGCAAATTCATCGAGCGGAAGACCTGGCCACGTGGAAGCCGCCGGCGGCGGACCAAGGGCCGCCCCCGGAAAAGGAGGCGGCGAGAGGGCAAGCGGACATTTGGGTGGGCCATTGGAAAAGTTTGCGGGAGTGGAAATACAGGGCACATGCGGCCACGCTCGAACCCGCCAAAACCCATGTGTCGGCCTTGCGGCATCGGGCGATGCTCGAAGCCGAGGGGCCGGCGGAGGCCCAGGTTTTGCCCCAAGCCTATCCGCACCTTTTCGGGCAGGGCAAATGGTCTGACCAGAAGCGCGGCATGCAAGCGGGCGCACTGCATCATTTATTTCTCGAACAACTGGATTTGGGCAGCGAGCCTTCACTTGAGCATTTTCAGGCCCAAGCGCAGCTCATGGTGCAGCAAGGGCTGCTGGCACCAGCGGAAGCAGGCCAGTTGCAACTGGAAAGGTTATTGGCGTTCTGGACTTCGGAACTGGGCGTGCAGATTCGCGCGCACCGCGCCCACGTTCATCGTGAAATACCGTTCACCGCCCGGTTTACGGCCGCGGATTTGCAAGCCGCCGGTCTGGCCACGCCGGGGAAGCTGGGAGAGGAGGAGTTTGTGGTGGTGCAGGGCGTGGCCGATTTGATGGTGCTTTTGGAAAATGAGTTGTGGGTACTGGATTACAAAACTGACCATATTACAATGGAAAAGGTGGCTGAGCGCGCCGAGTTTTACGCGCCGCAAGTGCGGCTCTACGGCCTGGCTTTAAGCCGCATTTACCACCGGCCGGTGGTTCGTTTGTATCTGCACTTTCTGGTCCCCGGCGTGACGAGCACAGTTGTACCCATCGCACAAGCCGGCACGGAATAACGTCTGGTGGGCGCGCACTTCGGGGGTGGGGCGGGAGCGGGGGGCAAGTCTCATTCGGGGTCAGGGCGCGCCAGCCAAAGCCTGGTGCAATTGTGGCCATCGGCCATCCGCCCCTGTGCCGCGGTCTCCCAGATGCCACGTCTGCCAGCCCTGTTCGCGGGCGGGTTGAATGTCATTCTCGAGGCTGTCGCCCACCATCAAAACCGCTTCCGGCACGACATCCAGCGCCCACAAGCGCGCCTGCAAGAGGCGGAATACATGGGGGTCAGGTTTGCTGAAGCCATGTTCAAAAGACCAGAATTGCAGCCGCGGATGAAAGAGGGAAAGGTCAAGCCCCACGTGTTGCAGGGCATCGTTCAATTCGGCCACGGTGTAAGCCTGCGCGTTGGAGGCGATGCCCAGATACAACCCCTGCCCGCGCAACCAGCGGAGGGTTTCGGCCGCGCCCTCGGCCAGGCACACTTGATGCCAGATGCGCGCCTGCGCCAGCAAAAATGCCTCCAATGCCGCTGGTTCCAGCGCCGCGAGGTCGGGCGCGGTCAGGCAGGCGATGCGCGGCCAGTACACCTCGGGAAACGGAATGCCGCGCACGTGCGCCTGGGCATGTTCTTCACGAATCCACCGCTCGCAGGTCAGGCCAAACTCGGCCAGACTCAAGGGCGGCGGCTGGCGGAAAAACTGGCCCCACAAAGCCAGCCATTGGTTTTCGGCGTCGGGCGGGGGCGGCCCCACCATGAGGAGGGTTTCGTACACATCCAGGATGACGGCGCGCGGTTTCACCAGGCAGTGCTCCACAGCAAGGGGTAAAGGTTTTCCGAGGCCAGTTTCGCTCGCATGAAGTCCAGTTGCGCCGCGACGGCCTGAGCTGGGGCGGCGGGAGCCGGGGCCGGCTGGCGCAGACTTTGAGTGAAGTGGCGTTGGTAGGCGGCCCCGCTCAACCAGCGCGCGGCCGAGCGCGGCCAGGTGCAGGGCCGCAACTGTCCGGCCTGCGCGAGCTCGCGCCAGATGCGCAAAAAGGGATTTAATCCCACGCAGGCCGCCCAGGATTCCTCCGGCGGGTGACTGAGCACCTCCAGTTGCGCCGTCAGGGTGAGCCGGCTGAAGGGGGTGGCAGCGGGCGCGCCGCCGTGGGCGAGCAGGGGCGGGGGCGGGGTCATGGCGCGGCAGGGCGCGGGCATCAGGGCTTTCCATTGGCGATACAATTGCTGCTGCCGCCGGGCTTCGGCCGGGGCATCAAACAAGGTGGGGGGCACCCATATTTCATCGTAATATTGCGGGAATATCAGGCCAAAGCGGGCGAGGTCCGGCGCAATGTTGGGCAGAGCGCGCGCGAGCAACGGTTTGCCGGCCTGGGCGGCCTCGAGGAAGGGCAGGCCGAAGCCCTCCTGCAAGGAGGTCAGCACCATGGCCTCGCTGGCGGCCAGCAGGGCCGGGACGCTGGGTTTGCCCCGCTCGGGTCCCTGGAGGAGGCTCAGCCGCAAGCGCCAGCCGTGGCGTTGGGCGGCCGCGGCCAGGCGGCGGGCATAGGACCGCTCATCGGCAGAACTGAGGGCGCCGGTGGTCGCCAGCCACGCCTCCGGCCGCAGCCAGCGTTGCAGGAGCAGTGCTTCCGCCAGGTTTTTGCGGCGGAGCAACCGGCAAGGCATCAACCACACGGGCCCGCCGTCGCCCAACTGGCGCCGCAGCCATTGGCGGGCCTGCCGCGCCTCCCGCTCTGTGGGCCAATCGTCTGGCTCCGACAAATTGGGCAGCCATCCGCTCTGGCCGGGAAAATGTTTTTGCAAGACGGCGGCGTCGGCATGGTTGATGGCCAGATGGCGCGCGAGGGGAAGGAGGGGAAAAATCACGCGCGCGACCTGCTCCAGGGTGCGGAAACCTGAGGCGCGCATTTCCGGCCAGCGTTGCCAGCGATTGTCAAACCACCAATCGTGGTGATGCAAAAAGAGGGGGAACTGGTGCGCGGCGCAAGTTTGGGCCAGGGCCTGGGTGAGCAGCAAATTGCGCCCCAACCCCTGATTATGCGCCCAAACCACCGACTCCCCCCGCGCTGCGTCCGGCGCCCAGCTTGCGCAAAATCGCTCCACGTCCCGGGCCGCGGCGGCAGGGTTTTTCCTGATTTCCGCCCAATACCCGGCCGCGGCGCAGGCGGCCGTCCGCACGCGCCTTTTTCCCAAGTGCGCCTGAAAATGCTCGAGCCATGCGGTTTCCGGCGGTTCACCGCCCGCCAGCAGGATTTCGTCCGCGCCCACGGCCGCCGCCACCCAAGGGGTTCCCAGTTCAATCACCCGGCGCACACCTCCGGGGCGGAAATGGTAATGGACAATGATTAAGCGCACTGTGGTCCTATCATGGGCCTCCGGCGCGCTGCCGCCAAACGAAAAACAAGGGTGGGGGCCGGGGCGCGGGCGGCTGGGGAGTCATGCTCGGCCCGGCGGCTCCCCTGCCCCGCTCCTGGTGCAGGGCAAGGGCAGGCGCAGGCGGCATGGCCAGCCGGCTCCGTTTCCTGCGGCTGAGGTCAACCCCAGCCCAGCCAGCGGCCGGTCTGGTAAACCAGAAATGATACGGTCCAGGCCAGCAGGCCCAGGTAGAGCCATTGAAACGCAGGCCATTTCCAGGAGTTGGTTTCGCGCCGTACAATGGCCACGGTGCTGGCACATTGGAGGGCGTACACGTAAAACACCATCAAGGTGATGCCGGTGAGGGTGGTGTACATGGGGGTGCCGTCCGGACGCTTTTGTTGCTGCATCACCTTGGCCAGACTGGCGGTGGCCGCAGCGTCATCTGCGGCGCCGCCCACGTTATAGACCACGCTCATGGTGCTCACAAAAACCTCCCGTGCCGCAAAGGAGGCCAGGATGCCGATGCCAATTTTCCAATCAAATCCCAACGGAGCAATGACCGGCTCAATGGCTCGCCCGAGCCGTCCCGCGAAACTATGGTGGAGGCGGGCCGCCTGGGCCTCGGCTTCGAGGGCATGGAGCTGCGCCAGCCATGGTTCTTTTTCCGGGGAGGGCGTTTGGAGCCATTGCTGCCATTCCCGCTCGGCCTGGGCGGCGGGGGCGCCGGCGAGGTGCGGCAGGGCGTTGGTCATCACGGCCCGTTGTTGCTGGGCGAGGCGGTTTTCGACGTCCGCGTTTTTGGGGTAGGTGGCCAGGAACCAGAGCAGGATGTTGATGCTCAGAATAATGGTGCCGGCCTGGGTCAAAAACAATTTGGAGCGGTCCCACATGTGGCGCAGGACCACGGTGAAGACGGGGCGTTTGTAGGGGGGCAGCTCGAGGATGAGGAGGGGGGTGGTCGCCTGCAACAAGGTCTTTTTGAAAATCCACGCCATGGCCAGCGCGGAAATCACCCCCAGCAGATAGGCCCCCATCAAGGCCAGGCCTTGCAGGTTGAAGAGGCCCGCCAGCCGCTTCTCCGGGATGCACGCGCCAATGAGCACGGTGTACACCGGCAGCCGCGCCGAGCAGCTCATCAGCGGGGCAATCAGAATGGTGACCAGGCGGTCTTTGGGGCTTTCAATGGTGCGGGTGGCCATGATGCCCGGGATGGCGCAGGCAAAGGAGGACAACATGGGGATGAAGCTCTTGCCATGGAGTCCCACCTTGCTCATGAGGCTGTCCATGATGAAGGCCGCGCGCGCCATGTAACCGGTGTCCTCCAACAGGCAGATGAACAAAAACAAAAACAGGATTTGCGGCAAAAACACCACCACCGCCCCCACGCCGCCGATGACGCCCTGGACCAGGAGTTCATTCAAAGGCCCCGGCGGCATCAGCCCCTGGACCCATGCCCCTGCCGCATCAAACAAACCCGCAATCCAGTCCATGGGCACGCGCGCGAATACGAAAATGCTCTGGAATAGCAGCGCCATCAGCCCGAAGAAAATCACCAGCCCCCATACCCGGTGGGTGACAATGCGGTCCAGGCGGTCACTGAAAGTTTCGCGGGGGGTCTCGGCCTGGCGGACGGCCTGGCCGGCCAGTTCCGCCACCCGCGCATAGCGCAGCTCAATCAAGCGGCCGCGCCAGTCGGGCCAGGCATCTTCGAGTTTCTGGCGGGTCTGCCGCAGCAGCGGTTGAATGGCTGCGGGCGCTGCCGCGCCGGCTTCGCGCGAGTCATCATCGCACAGCCATAAGAGCGCCGCGGTCTCCGGGGCCACCGCCCCATCCCATTCTGGCAGGCGGCAGGCGGCTTCTGCCAGGGGGGCCAGCGCCTCCTTGACTTGGGCGGGCAGCTCCACCAGCGGCCCGGCCGGCCGTGGGAGCGAGTCGTGGTAAACGGCCTCCATGATTCGCGCCCGCAGCTCGGGCACGCCTTTGCCGGCGCTGGCCACCATGGGCACCACCGGCACGCCCAGCTCGGCGGCCAGGGCTTGGGCATTCACCTGCATGCCGTTCTGCTCCGCCACGTCCATCATGTTCAAAGCCACGATGACAGGGCGGCCCAGTTCAATGACTTGGGTGGTATAGTAGAGATGCCGCTGCAAATTGGAGGCGTCCACCACCACCACGATGACCCGCGGCGCGGGCACGTCCGGCAGCCGATGGAGGAGCACATCCCGCGCAATGCGTTCGTCCTGGGACTTGGGGCTGAGGCTGTAAGTGCCGGGCAAATCCAGCAGGATGATGTCCCGTCCCGGCGGCAGGCCGCGCAACCGGCCCTCTTTGCGCTCCACGGTGACGCCCGCGTAATTCCCAATCTTGGCGCGCAAGCCGGTGAGGGCGTTGAAGACGGTGGTTTTGCCGCAATTGGGGTTGCCGGTCAAAGCCACATAAACGGGCGCGGACGCCGAGGTTTTGGAAGTCGTGTGCGCCATGGCCCCTTCAACCCGCCGCCGGTGTCTCCACGCGCACCTGTTCGGCTTCATGCCGGCGCAAGGTCAAATGATAGCCGCGGACCTTGATTTCCACCGGGTCCCCCAGCGGGGCAAAGCGGACCAGCTCGACCACCGTGCCGGGCACCAGCCCCAGTTCCAGCAAGCGGGAGCGTTCCTCGCCGGCCAGGTGAATTTCGGTGACCACGGCCGTTTGACCGGGACTGAGGGAAGTTAACGCACGGGCGGCAGGCATGGATCCTTTCGCGCGGAGGATTTCCCGGAAGCGGTTAACTGGCCGCTTTGCCCGCCCCGTTCAACGGTTTCACCAAAATTTGCTCCGCCAGCCGCTTGCTGATGCCCACGCGGGCATTGCACACCTTGCAAATCAAATTGTTACCCTTGAGCACCAACCGCACCTCCTGCTCCTCAAAAACCCCCATCTCGCGCAAGCGTTCGGCCACCTCCGGCGTGAGTGAAAGCCGCTTGATGCGCGCGGAGGTCCCCGCCAAACAGTGCGCCAGCGGACAGACGTCCGGATGAGGACAATCTTTCCACTCGCGCACCACCAGATGTGGTTTTTTGCTCACAGCGAGGACACCATAGACCAATTGAGACTGAGTTTCAAGTGAAGAAACAGGATATTTTTCGTCCGATTTGACTTGGGGCAAGTTTTTCCCCATCACAGCCGGCGGCCGAGCAAGACTTCGGCGTGTTGATGGCCACACCATACCCCCCTTAGAGCAAATGTGTCCCAAGCCAGCGAGGAGAAGCCGACGGAAAGAAACATGACCATCTCCTCGTGGTTCGCCTTGACCAACACCGCCCTCGCCTGGCGCGGAAGGAGTGCGCCTGCGGGGCGTCCGCGGCGCGCAAATCGCTTGACCGGCCCCAGCATGTAGGGATTGGATAAGGAGCGCCCTATGCACAGTTTAGCCTTCACGAAGAAGTCCAGGTGGTGCGGGTTGTTTTGCCTTTTCTGTTTTCTTTTTGGGGCCGGGTTGATGCCGGCGGCGGCCCCGGTGGTCATTTCCGGCATCTATCCGCACCTGTGCATGTTTAATGAAGAGGATGAATGCGGGGTGGGGGCGGTGGTGCCTTGGGCCGGACGTTTATGGGTGGTGACCTACGCGCCGCACAAGCCGCAAGGGAGCACGGACAAGCTGTACGAAATCACCCCTGACTTGCAAGCCGTCATCCGGCCGGAAAGCATTGGGGGGACGCCGGCCAACCGTTTCATTCATCGCGAGTCGCAGCAACTTTTTATTGGGCCGTATGCGATTGACGCCCGCGGGCAGGTGCGCGTCATCCCCTATTCTCGCATGTTTGGCCGGCACACCGGTGTGGCGCGGCACCTCACTGAACCGGCCCGGAAGGTGGTCTATGCCACGATGGAAGAGGGGATTTATGAAGTGGATGTGCAGACCTTGACCGTGACGGAACTCTGGGCTGACGAACAGCGGCAAGCGGGCCGCCATGCCAACCTGCCCGGTTACCATGGGAAGGGCTTTTACTCCGCCCAAGGGCGCTACGTTTACGCCAACAACGGCGAGCATGGCGCCGAAGCTCAGCGGCGTCCGGAGGTCCCCAGCGGTTGTCTGGCCGAGTGGGACGGCAAAGCGCCGGCATGGACCGTGGTGCGCCGGAATCAATTCACCGAAGTCACCGGCCCTGGCGGTCTGGAAGGTAATCCTGCCGGGGACGACCGCCTATGGAGCATTGGGTGGGACCACCGCTCGCTCATCCTGATGACCCTGGAAGACGGCCGCTGGCAGGCCTGGCGCCTGCCCAAAGCCAGCCACACCTATGACGGGGCGCACGGTTGGAACACCGAGTGGCCACGCATCCGGGACATCGGGGAGGACGCGCTGCTCATGACGATGCACGGCAGTTTCTGGCGTTTCCCCAAAACCTTTTCCCACCGCCGAAGCGCCGGGTTGACCCCCCGCTCCACCTACCTCAAGGTCATTGGCGATTTTTGCCGATGGGGTGACCGGATTGTCATGGGGTGTGACGACACCGCCCGCAGCGAGTTTCTCAACCGGCATCCGCTCAAAGGCAACCTTGCGGCGCCGGGCAAATCTCAATCCAACTTGTGGTTCGTCCGCCCGGAGGAACTGGACCACTTCGGGCCGCCTTTGGGACGGGGAGCGGTGTGGTTGGACGACGACGTACCGGCCGGCACCACGAGCGAGCCGTATCTGCTGGCCGGCTTCAAACACCGCATGTTGTTTTTGCACCACGGCGGGACGCAAGAACTGACGCTGGAAGTGGAATGGGACCTTGACGGCAGTGGCCAATGGCATCAGGGCCAGAGACTGGTGGTCCCACCCGGTGAGGGGATTTGTCTATTTCTTGATGATGAGCCGGGGGTATGGATGCGGCTGCGCCCGACCGGTAATGCCACTCGACTCACGGCGTTTTTCCATGGTCGTGGGGAGGACCGGCGCCCGGCTCGGGCGGATGCGCGATTTGATGGGCTGGCCCGGCCACATGACATGCGATGCTCCGGCGGTTTGCTGCACGCCCGTGGGGAAGACCACCGCACTTTGCGCTTTTTGGCGCGCACTGCCCAAGGGGAAGTGGGGGTCTATGACCTGGATGGCGAGCTGCGCCTGACGCGCACCAATGACCCCGCCGGCGCGGCCTGGACGGCCAAAGCGGTGGCCCTGGCGCCGCCGCTCATCCGGATGGAGGAAGGGGCGGCCATTTACACCGATGCCACCGGGCGCCGCTGGCGGCTGCCGGTCGGCGACCCCGCCATGTCCATGCCCGGGCCGCTGGGGCCAGAGCGGGTCTGCCGTGAGGTTTGTACTGAGCGCAATCTGCTGAACGTGGCCGGCATATTCTATGAGATGCCTGCCGAAAACGCGGGAGGCTTCCCGAAACTGCGCCCCATTGCCACGCACAACTGCCGCATCCTGGATTTTGCCAGTTATCGCGGCCTGCTGGTGCTGAGCGGGGTGGTCCCAGCGGCCAGCGGCCCGCACATCGTGCGCAGTGCCGATGGCCAATGCGCCCTGTGGGTGGGCGTAGTGGACGACCTTTGGTTCCTGGGCAAACCTCGCGGCACCCTGGACGTGTGGCGCAAAAAAGACCTGGCCGCCGGGGAAGCCAGTGATGCCTGCCTGATGACCGGTTTTGACCGCAAGACCCTGGTGATTACCCACTCCAGCCAGACGGCTGCACGTTTTCGCATTGAGGCTGATATCGCCGGCAACGGACAGTGGGCCAAAGTATTCGAGGTGGAAGCACCGGCAGGGAAGTCCCTCCGTTTCGAGTTCCCCCTCGCCTTTGGGGCTTACTGGGTGCGCCTGGTGCCACAAACCGCCCTGACCGCTTCGGCGACTTTAAGCTACGATTAGTAAGGAAAGGATGCGAAGAAGCCATCCCGCGCAGGATGGGCACGCCCGGCCCCACATTTGCGGCGCGCCTGTCCCGGGGGTGAGGTTTGGGCGGGGGCTGCCAGCGAAAAGGCTTTGCGGCTGTGGGCGCATCGGCTAAAACGAGGCCATGAAAAGTCAATACACCTCGCCACGCCGCGTGTTTCTGCGGCAATCCGCTCTGCTCGCCGGAGGTTTGCTGGCCTGGCGTCCCTGGTTGCAAGGGGCGGCGGCCCCCGCAGGGGTGCCCGCCGTCCGGCTTCAGCGCCTGGCCACCGGCGCCAACGTCTGCCGTTGGTTTCGCTTTCCGGCGCGCAACACGCCGGAGCATTTCCAGAATTACATTGGGGAGGGCGAGGCGGCATTGATGGCGCGAATGGGCTTGAAGCATGTGCGGCTGTGCGTGGCGCCGCGGGTAATCATGGAGCAGACCACCGGCGCGATTCTGGAAGAACGCGGGGCGCAACTGGAAGCTGCCATTCGCCGTTTTCACAAAGCCCAGCTTGCAGTGGTGGTGGATATTCACAATGAAGACCGGGCGGCGGAGGTGAATCCCGAGTGGCAAAATGCGTTCGTCAAGTTTTGGTCGGCGCTGGCAGCGCGGTTGAAGGCGTTTGACCCTGATTGGACCATCCTGGAAATCATCAACGAGCCGGTGTTTGACCGGCGGGAGGAGGAATGGAATGGGCTGAATGCACGGCTGGCCGAGGCGATTCGCGCCAGCGCGCCGGAGCATACCATCATGACTTCGGGGCCGAATTGGGGCGGCATTGATGGTTTGCGGAAGCTGAAGCTGCTGCCGGATAAAAACGTCATTTACTCGTTTCACTGCTACGACCCGTTTCCCTTCACCCATCAGGGGGCCACGTGGGCGGGTGAGGATGTCAAACCACTGCGGCAGGTGCCCTATCCTTCGAGTCCGGAAGCGGTGGCGCCGCTGCTGCCGGCGCTGGCGGACCGCCCCTCTTCGCAGCGGATGCTGGAAAACTATGGCCGCCAACGCTGGAACAAGGAGCGGCTGGCGGCGCGGTTCAAGGAAGGCATTGAGTGGGGGGCGCGGAATGGGGTGCCGCTCTACTGCGGCGAGTTTGGGGTCTTTCCGCCCCACGCCAAGCCGGAGCATCGGGCGAATTGGTTCCGGGACTTCGGGCAGGTGCTGGCCGAAAACCGCATTGGGTGGGCGGTGTGGGGCTGGGATGAAGGCTTTGGCCTGAATCGCCGCTGGGTGGAGGGCAAGCCGGTGGTGGACACCGTGGTGGCTGAGGCGCTGGGCTTGAAACTCGCCTGAGCCGCCGGGCTGACGCTTTGGGGGTGGTCGGAACCAAAAAAAGGACGGGGGCCTGGGGCCGCCCGTCCTCATGCGATTTTATTGGGGGATTAGACCGGCAGTTCCCATCCCTTGCGGTAGGTGCCCTTGAGGAAGCGGTCGGCCTCGGGCGCATTGGTGGCCTTCATGTTGGCGGCATCCCAATAAATCTTCTTGCGGGTGCGCAGGGCCACCGTGCCCAGGAGGACGACTTCGGTGAGTTTGGCGCCGTACTCGAAGTTGGCGCTGGCCGGTTCGCCACCCTTGCAGGCGTCGAGCCAGTCGCGGTGATGACCCTTGACGCGCTTGATTTTTTTGGGGGGGCGTTTGTAGGCCTGCATCAAGGAATCAGGCCAGATGCGCGGGTTGCCGGCCCAGCCGGGGCAGATGATGACGCCTTTGGTGCCCACGAAGTAGATGCCGTTGTTGTTGGCGCCCATCTGCTCGCCTTCTTCCAATTCATCGGGCCGCGGGGGGTACAGGCCGCCGTCAAACCAGCGCACCACCAGCGGCGGGAACTGGCCGCGGGCGGGGTATTTGTAGGTGAACATGCCGCATTCGTAACAGGTGTACTCATCGAGTCCGAAGGCGGTACCTTCGACGCTGGCGGGCACGGCCAAATCCAGCGCCATGAAAGCCGGGTCCAGATTATGGCAGGCCATGTCGCCAATGGCAGCGGTACCGAAATCCCAATAAGAGCGCCAAGAGACCGGGGCGTAGCTGTTGTGGTAAGGGCGCGGCTCGCGCGGGCCGAGCCATAAATCCCAGTTGAGTCCCTTGGGGACGGGGTCCTGGGAGGAGGGCCGGCCGCTTTCTTTCATCCATTTGCCGGCGCCGGTCCAGGCGCAGACTTCGCGAATTTCCCCGATGGCGCCGTCCCAAATCCATTCGCAGGTGGAGCGGATGCCTTCATCGGAGTGTCCCTGATTGCCCATCTGGGTGGCCACGCCGGTTTCGCGGGCGACTTTGGCCATCATGCGAGCTTCCCAGATGTTGTGGGTCAAGGGCTTTTCGCAATAGACGTGCTTGCCCATTTTCATGGCGAGGATGCTGACATAGGCGTGCAGGTGGTCCGGTGTGGCACAGAGGATGGCGTCAATGGCCTTTTCCTTTTCCAGCATCACGCGGAAATCCTCGTATTCGGCGCACTTGAAGTTGGGGGTCTTTTGGGCGTAATGCTTTTCAATCTCCTCCTTGACGGGCTTGCGTCCGCCCACGCCGCCGTAATAAAAGCGCTTCAATTCCCAGTATTCGGCCGGGTCGGCAATGGCGATAATCTGGGCATCCTCCTGTTGGAAGAGACTGCGGGCGTTGGTACGGCCCTGGCCACCGGCGCCCACCAGGGCGATGTTGACCTTCTCACTGGGGGGCACAAAACGCGGTCCGCCCAGGACGTGGCGGGGGACCAGGGAAAAGGCGGCGGTGGTGACGGCGGCCGTCCGCAAAAAATGGCGGCGTGAAAGTGAAGGGCGAGGTTTGGACTTATTGTTCATAGTAGGGCGTAGTGTGTCGGGCCCATCCAGTTTTTCAAGTCCGAAACTGAACAAGCGGCCTGCCGCTGCCCGTCAATCTGGCATCTTTCGGACCTGCCAACATTCGCCGGCGCACGCCGTGCCCCCTGCGCGTCCGACAACGCGGCCTGGCTCCCTGGGTTTGGGCAACCATGCAATGGCCTGGCCCTCCCCTCCCCCGCTCGCGCTTTGCGGAAGTTAGGGCCGGCTGACTTCCTGCTTTTCGCCGGGCGTGCGCGGGGGTAAAGTCCAGGCATGAAAGTGCGTGTGCGATTTGCGCCGAGTCCGACAGGTTACCTGCATATTGGGGGCGCCCGGACGGCATTGTTCAACTGGCTGTTTGCGCGGCATCATGGGGGAAAGTTCATCCTGCGCATTGAGGACACCGATGCGGCGCGGAATACGGAGGAGGCGGTCAGGGTAATCCTGGACGGTTTGCACTGGCTGGGGCTGGACTGGGATGAGGGGCCGCTGACGCCGGAGGCCACCGGACCCTGCCGGGGCGATTACGGCCCGTATTTTCAGAGCCAGCGGCGCGAGCTGTACATGGACCGGGTGCAGGATTTGTTGCGGGCGGGCCACGCTTACGAAAAGGATGGCGCCATCAAGTTCAAGATGAGCCGCGAGCCGGTGATTATTGAGGATTTGGTGGTGGGGGAAATCAAGCGGCAACTGACGGACCGCGAGGAATTGGACCCGGATTTTGTGATTGTGCGGTCGGATGGGCAGCCGGTGTTTCACCTGGTGAACGTGGTGGACGATATTGACATGCAAATCACTCATGTCATTCGCGGCGAGGACCACATCAGCAACACCTCCAAGCATCTGGCGCTGTTCCGGGCGTTCGGGGTCACGCCGCCCAAATACGCGCACATTCCGCTCATCCTGAATCAGGACGGCTCGAAGATGAGCAAGCGGGACAAGGGCGCCAGCCTGACGACGTATCAGGCCGAGGGGTTTGCGCCTGAAGCGGTGGTGAACTACCTGTGCCTGCTGGGATGGTCGCCCAAGGACAACCGGGAAATCATGAGCCGGGAAGAGCTGATTGAGCGGTTTGACCTGCCCCAGGTGTTGCGGCACAACGCCCGGTTTGATTACCAAAAACTGGTCTGGATGAATGGCGAGTACATCACGCGCATGGCGCCGGACCGGTATTACGAGCTGGCCGTGCATGCGCTGGCCCATGCCGGGATTGACACCAACCGTTATCCGCTGCCGTATGTGAAAGCAGCGCTGGACACGTGCAAAGAGAAGATAGATTTGTTTGCGGAGCTGCCGGCGTTTGCGGGATTTTATTTCACGGAGGCATTGAGCTACGAGCCGGAGGCCGCGCAAAAGGAGTTCACGCCGGAAAACCGCCCGCGGCTGGCGCGGCTGCGTGAAGCCTTTGCCCAACTGGACACCTTTGACGCAGCGACGCTGGAGGCCACCTTGAAAAAACTGGCAGCCGAGCTCGGGGTGAAGGCGGGGGTGCTGGTGCATCCCACACGCCTGGCCTGCACGGGGCGGACGGCCGGCCCCAGCCTGTATCACCTGCTGGAGGTGCTGGGCAAAGAACGGGTGTTGCAGCGCCTGGACCGCGCCCTGGAGCGGATGGGCTGAGCGCCCGGTTTCAGGATTTGCCGGCGCGGTTGGGGTATTTGGGGCGCTTGACGGGCGTGGGCGGATTTTTCTTGAGGGCCTTGAGCAGCTCGTCCACGGCCCGCTCCAGTTGGGGGTCGCCGCCCTGGGCCATACGGGCGGGGTCATCCACGACTTCGATGTCCGGGTCCACGCCGTAGCCTTCGATAATCCACTCGCCCTTGAGGTTGTAGATGCCAAAGGTGGGGGCGGTGACGCTGCCATTGTCCACCAGGGCCGGCGTGCCGGTCATGCCGATGAGGCCGCCCCAGGTGCGCATGCCAATCAACGGCCCGAGGCCCGCCTGCTTGAAGTAATAGGGGAAGCAATCGCCGCCCGAGCCGCTCCAGCCATTGATGAGCATGGCCTTGGGGCCGGTGTGCGAGACCGGGGGCCAGGGCCAGTCCAGCCCATCGCGCACGCCCCAGTAATTTTCGCGCTTGCGGGAGAGCAACTCGATGAAGCGGTCCGGAATCTGGCCGCCGCTGTTGAAGCGTTCATCAATGATGAGGGCATCTTTGGTAATTTGGGCGCGGAACTGGCGCACCAGCTCGGTCTGGCCGTGGACGCCGGTGTCGGGAACGTACACATAGCCGATGCGGCCCTGGCTGAGGCGTTCGACTTTGAGGCGGTTTTCATTAATCCAGGCGAGGTGGCGCAAGCGGGCCTCGCTGGCGAGGGTGTGGACGAGGACTTCGCGTGCGCCTTTAAGTTCGGGGCGGTCATTGACAGTCAGGAGCACCGGTTTGTCCGCGAGGCCCTGGAAGGCCGCCCAGGGGTCCTGCGCGGGGTCGAGGGGCTGGCCGTTGACGGCCAGCAAGTAATCGCCCTCCTGCACATTGGTCAAGCCCGGGCGCAAGAGGGGTGAGGTGACTTCGGTGTCCCAGGGCGCGGCGCGGATGATTTTCTTGATGCGGTAGGCGCCGTTTTCGAAGCTGAAATCGCAGCCGAGGTAGCCCACGCCGCGTTCGGGGGTGCGCTGGACATCGCCGCCGCTGCGGTAGGTGTGGGAGGCGTTCAACTCGGCAATCAGTTCGCCGATGAGGTAGTTCACGTCCCAGCGGGTCACGCAATCGTTGAGCATTTTGCCGTAACGTTCGCGCATGGCCTGCCAGTCCACGCCGTGAAGGTTGGGGTCGTAGAAGTAATCGCGCTCGATACGCCAGGCATCCATGAAGATTTGGCGCCATTCGGCGGGAGGGTCTATCAGGGCCTCGAATCCGGAGGTGTCCACCTTTTTGTTGAGGTTTTGGTTTTCCTTGGGTTCGATGATGGCGTAGGTGCGGTCTTTGCGCACCAGGAGTTTTTCGCGATTGGCGGAGAGCTGGAGGTCATCGGCGTCGTCCAGGATGCGCTTTGTGTCGCGCTTCTCCAAATCGTAGAACTCGGCGGGGGAGGCGGTGGCGTCGGAGCCGGTGCGGGGCAGGACGCGGTAAATGAGCTTGCCGGAGGTGGCGCACAAATCGGCATAACGCCCGGCCTTGGGCGGCAGGAGCACCATGCGCTCTTCAAAGCCCTCCAAATCAATGGTGACTGGTTTGGGTTTTTTGTCCGTGGCGGCGGGGGCAGGTTTTTCGGCAGGTTTGTCGCCGGATTTTTCGGGGGTTTTGGCGGTGTCGGTTTTGGCGGGTTCCTCCTTCGCGTCCTCCTTTTTGACGGGTTCCTCGTCGTTGCGTGGAGCGAGGGGAGAAGGCACGTCGCGGCGCAGGGGGACGGCAGCCAGGCGCCAGGTGTTGGCGTAGACCCAGGAATTATCCAGCTCGCTGTACATGGGCGCGAACTGGCGGCCGGTGCGGAGGTAGAGGTATTTGCCGTCGGGGTCAAAGACCGGCTCGCGGTCATCGTAAAAGCCGCTGGTGACTTCGTGGCGCTGCTGCTTGTCGGTGTCATAAAGGACGATGCAGCTTTGGCGGTTGTCCTTGTCGGCGTCGTAGGCCAGCCAGCGGCTGTCAGGGGACCAGCTCACGGTGAAGGCATGCAGGGCGCCATGATAACGCCATTTCTGGCGGTCAATCATGCGGGTTTGTTTTTGCGCAAAATCGTACAGCCAGATTTTCATGGCCTGGTCAATCCAGACGATTTTCTGGCTGTCGGGGGACCACTGGGGCCGGTAGCGGTAGCCTGGGCCCAGGGAGGTGAGGGTTTGCTCCTCGCCGGTGCCGTCGGCGGGGCGAAGGGTCAGCTCATATTCGCCGGTGCGGTCACTAAAATAAGCCAGCCAGCGGCCATCCGGGGACCAGGCGGGGTAACGCTCCGCGACGCCCGAGGTGCGCGTGAGATTGCGCACGACGCCATTTTCGGCCGGCGCGCTGAACACATCGCCGCGGGCCTCGAAAATTACCCGTTTGCCGGAGGGGGAAACGGCGGCGTTGTGGATGTAACCTGAGACATTTTCCAGCCGCGGTTTGAGGGTGCTCTGATCGGTGACGACTTGAATCTTGACCTCCTGGTATTTTTCGGTGGCCAGGTCCAGCAAGTACAATTTTCCGCCGCATTCGAAGACGATGTCGGCGGGGCCGATGCTGGGGAATTTCACGTCGTAATCCTGGAAGGCGGTGAGCTGGCGGAAGCGCTCCTTTCTGGTGTCGTAGGCCCAGAGGTTGTCGCGCCCGTGCGCATCGCGGTTGGAGAGGAAATACAAGGTATCCCCGCGCCACATGGGGAGGGAATCGTTGGCGTCGTGGCGGGTGAGGTTGCGGGCGGTGTTTTTTTCCAGGTCAAAGAGCCAGATGTCGGGATTCATGCCGCCGCGGTAGCGTTTCCAGGTGCGGAAATCCACGCTGATGGGGGTATAGGCCAGGATTTTGGCATCCGGCGAGAGCGCGGCAAACTCACCGTAGGGCACGGGCAGTTTTTCGGGCAAACCGCCCGTGACGGGAATGCGGTAGAGCTGGTTGAAGCGGTCTTTGTAACTGGTCATCATGGTGGCGTAAAGGAGGGAGCGGCCATCGGGATACCACTCGATGACGCGGTCGGCCGCGCCGTGATGGGTGAGCCGCCGCGGCAGGCCGCCGGTGACGGGCACGATGTAAATATCGGTGTTGCCGTCGTAATTGGCGCTGAAGGCGATTTGGGTGCCGTCCGGAGAGAACTTGGGAAACATTTCCTCTCCGGGGGGCGAGCTGAGTTTGACGGCAACGCCGCCGGACTTGGGGGCCAGCCAGATGTCGCCGCCATAAACGAAAACGATTTGGGTGGCGGAAACATCGGCATAGCGCATGAGGCCGGCGTGAATGGCGGCGGGCATGGCTGGGGAATCGGCGGCACGGAGCGGGCTGGGACCGGGCAGGCTCCCAATCAAGGCAGAAAAAAGTAAAGCGACAGCTTGAACGGGAGGCGATAACAGCGAGTTCATAGAGGCAGGTTAGCCGACGCGGTGGCGAGCAGCAAGTCGGAGATGGGGGCAATCCTCCCGGCGCCTTCAAGTCGCTGGCGCTTAGCCAATGAGGCGGGGATGAAGCAGAGTTCGGCGGTGGAAAAGAAGACTACTCTTCTGCCAGGCGGCGGGGCAGCAGCACAAAGAAGGTGGTGCCGGTCTCTTCCTCGGAGGTAAAGCCCACGGTGCCCTTGAGATAACGTTCGGTGATGAGCTTGACGCTATAGGTGCCCAGGCCGCGGCCGTCGCCCTTGGTGGTGAAGGAGCGATGAAACATCTGCAACTGCACGGATTGAGGCATGACGCCCGGGTTGTGGACACTGAAACGCACGCGCTCCCCCTCCGGCGCGCAGGAGACGGTGACCATGCCGCCGGGGGGGCAGGCCTCGAGGGCGTTTTTAATCAAATTGCCCAGCACGCGGCGCAGCAGGGTGGGGTCGGTGAGCAAGGCCACGGCCACGGGACAAGGCCCCATTTGCAACTGCCGGCCGGTGGCGACGGGATGGCGGGCAAAGAGTTTGACCAGATGGTTGAGGAGGAGCAGGGCATTCACCGGTTCGGGATGGACATGCAATTCATTGTTTTCCGCCGCCATTAAATCCTTCTGGCTGAGGATTTGCTCCACGGCATCGTGGCAGGCGCCTTCGGCCAGTTCCAAATCCTCCTTCAGTTCGGGGGAGGCCATTTCCCGCAACTGTTCCATGAGCGCGGCGAGACTGCCCACGGAGTTGAGGAGGTCATGGAAAAAGATGCGCTCCATGGCGCGGCGGCGTTTTTGATGGCTGATGTCAGTCAGGCAAAAGAGGCTGAAAAGCTGGCCATTGTGCTGGAGGGGAGAAGCATAGACCAACAAATCCAGCGCCTGGGGCTGGCCCTGGACCAGGCGCAGCATGCGGCATTCCTGCAAGTCGGTGTAGCCCGCCAGGCTGGCCAGCGCGGCTTTGACGGCGCCACATTCGGCGCAGAAACGGCTGGTGCCGCAACCGCTGTCGTGGGCATCGGAGTGCGCGCAGCCAAAGGCCTCCCCCGGACGCAGGCCGATGATGTCGGCGGCGGTTTTGCCTTCGAGGAAATTTTTGACGTTTTCCGAGGCAAAAACGATTTGGCGCTGGGGGTTGAGAATGAGGACGCAATTGAGGACGGAGTTGAACACGTGCGGCGTGAGGGGCAGGCTGCCAATTTCCGCCGCCTGCTGGCGGACGATTTCGATGGGGACTCGCTCGGCCGGTGCAAACTCAGTGAGGGGGACGTTGGTGGCGCTCATGGATATACCTTACGCAAATGACCTTGGTTTGGCAAATGCGCTGATGCAGGAGTTTGGGCCACCGCCCGCGCGGGAGGCCGGCGCGGGGCTTCAGGCGCCTTTGCGTTTTTCCACCAGGCGCACGCCTTCAATGCGCATGGTTTGGTCCACGGCCTTGCACATATCATACCAGGCCAAGGCTGCGGCCATGACGCCGGTCAAGGCCTCCATTTCCACGCCGGTTTGCGCCACGGTCTCCACGGCACATTCAATGTCCACCCGGTCGCGGCGCAGTTGGAAATCCACGGCCACGTGCGACAGAGGCAAAGGGTGACACAGGGGAATCAGCTCCGCCGTGCGCTTGGCCGCCTGGATGCCCGCGATGCGGGCCACGGTGAGGACATCGCCCTTGGGCAGCGCCTGCTGCCGCACGGCGCGCAAGGTGGCAGGCTGGCAGAAGACAGCGCCCCGCGCCACGGCGCGGCGGGGCTGAAGAGGTTTTCCGGTCACAGGCACCATGCAGGCCTGGCCGCGGCCGTCCAGATGGCTGAAGGTAGAGGCCTTTTTTTTCATGGAAGGATGGGGATAAAGGCAACCGGAGCGCCGGCGGGCAGCGGTGTCTGGCCCCCGGGCAAACGGGCCACGGCATTGGCGTAGCGCAAGGGGGTGAGGTCCCCCGAACTTTGCCAGGGCAACAGGGTGACCTGTAATCCATCGGCCTGCGGCTGCCAGGTGGCGGGACACAAGGTTTCCCACGGCGAGCCGCCGGGATTGAAAGGTGCGGCCAGACGTCCCGGCCAGAACACCGGCGATGCTGACTGCGCCAACAAACGCTGCAGGGCGGCGCGCACGTAAAGGTTCAGGCAGACAAAATGGGCCAGCGGATTGCCCGGCAGTCCAAAGGCCACCGTGCCCGGGCGCACCGCAAAGACCAACGGGCGTCCCGGGCGCGCGGCCGTCCGTTGAATCAACAAACGAAAACCCAACTGCTCCAGCACGGGGCGCGTGAAGTCATGATCGCCCACGCTGGCGCCGCCGGAAATGAGCAGCAAATCGGGCGGCGTGGCGGCGGTTAAAATCGGCTCCAAGGCGGCGCGCAAAGCGGCCTCCTCTTCCCCCACGCGCTGGCTTTGCACCGGCAGGCCGAGTTCCGCAAAAAAAGTCTGCACCAGCGTGCTATTGGAGTCGCGAATCTGGCCGGGGCCGGGGGTTTGCTCCGGTCTGACCAGCTCATTGCCGGTCACCAGATGCGCGAGGCGCGGCAGGCGGGTGACGACGGGCGTGACGCAGCCCACGCTGGCCAGGAGGGCCAACTGGCCATGACGCAGCACCACCCCCGGCGGCAGCAACTCCTGGCCTGCGCGCACGTTTTCGCCGCGGCGGCGCACCCAGGTTTTGGGACTCCGGCGCAGCACGCGGATTTTTTCGCCGGCCGGCTCGAGGTCCTCCCGGGGGATGACGCGGAGGCCGGGCGCGGGCAGGGCCGCGCCGGTGGCCACTTGCAGGGCCTGGCCGGGTTGAAGCTCCTGCGGCTGCCAATCGCCGGCCCGGCGGGCGCCCACGACTTGCAGGAGCTCGCCGGTTTCGTCTTCCCGCATGGCATAGCCGTCCATGGCGGCCACGTCAAAGGGCGGCTGGTCTTCGGGCGCCGTCACCCGCTCCCGCAAAACCCGGCCCAGAGCGCGCGGCAAGGGGACGGCTTCGGCGGGCAACGGCGCCACGTGCGCGGCCAGGCAGGCGAGCACTTGTTCGACGGTGGCGGGGTGGGCGGAGGGCTGGGTTGGCATGAGAACCCCTCAAGAGGCGGAAGGCGGCTCCTTCAAGGCGCGGCGTTTCCAGATGGGCACGTCGCGTTTCAAGGCGTCCAGAAAGGTGGTCATCAGGCCAAAGGCTTCCTGGCGGTGCGCCGCTTCCACGCGCACGCAGATGGCGGCCTCGCCCGCGGGCACAATCCCCACGCGATGAATGACGCGGACGGCATGACAGGGAAATTGCGCGCTCAATTCCTGGAGCAACCGGCGCATTTCGCTGAGGGCCATGGAGTCATAAGCCTCATATTCCAGCGCGGCGATGGGCGCGCCATTTTCCGTGCCGCGGACCACGCCAGTGAATTCCACCACCGCGCCCGAAACGGCCTGCCCCGCCGGCGGCGGCGGCCACGGCTCAATGCGCGCCCGGGTGATTTGCACATCTATCTGCATGGATTGCCGGAGACCATGCCATGCCGGGGGTTATTCTTCAATGGCTTCCCGTCCCGCATAACCGGCATCCAGGTCGTGCCAGAATTGAATGTCGTCCTCGTCCATTTCCCAGCAGAGGAACACCTCGCGGTCACCGCGCAGGGAGGGAAAATCCACCAGCCCCCGCTCGATGTCCTTGACCAAAATCTGGCGGCGCTGGAATTCGGCCATCCTCTCCATGCATTCCACCCCCAGGCGCACCCATTCGCACACGCGCGGGCCGCCGAGGTCTTCGCCGTTTTGGCGCATCTGGAAGATTTGGGCATCCACCTTTTTCAACGCCCGGCTGCTCCGTTGCAACTGCGTCAGCCACTGGCGCACCTGCGGCAGAAGTGCGCGCGCCTCGTCCAGCGTGTAGTGTTTGGTGAAGCGGTAGTGCATGGGCAGGGCGAGCGCTGGGAGTCTCAAAGGTTGGGCGCGGTTTCGAGCTTCTTTTTGATTTCGTCGGTGGGTTCCAGTTCCAGGGCTTTTTTCCATTGCGCCCGGGCTTTTTCCCAGAGTTTGAGGGCGGCGTAGATGTCGCCCAAATGGTCATGCAGCGTGGCATCGGGCTTCTCGCTCAGGGCAATGGCCTGCTCCACATAGGAGCGGGCGCGCTCCAAATCGCCGAGTTTGAAATAAATCCAGCCCATGCTGTCGAGGTAGGCGGCGTTTTTGGGTTCCAGCTTGAGGGCGCGTTCGAGCAGCTCGCGGGCTTCCTGCAAATGCACCCCCTGCTCGGCCCACATGTAGCCGAGGTAATTGAGCGCCTCGGCAAAGTCCGGCTCGAGGGCGATGGCCTTTTTGAAATAGGTGGCCGCGTCCTCGAAGCGTTTCAGTCGCTCGCAGACCATGCCCACTTGAAAGTAAAACCCGGCATTTAAGCGCTCCGGCTCGGTGGCGGCGGCTATTACTTCGGCGGCGGTGAAGGCCTTGAGGGCATTGGCATAATCGCCCTTCCGCAAGTGCGCAAGCGCCGTGAAATATTCCAAGGGGAAATTGGCGGGGAAGCGCCGGCGGGCCTCGTCGAGGAGGTCCATGGCCTCCGCCACCAGATTAGTGCTGAGATAAGCTCTCAGCGCTTCATAGTAGGCGGGCTCATAATCGGGTTTGAGGCGGATGGCCTGCCGGAGCGCTTCACCCGCGCGGGCAAACTGGCGCTCTTCAAGGGCCACCTGGCCCAGAATAAACCAGACCTGGGCGTTGCGGGGATGGTCCTTGAGAAAAGACTCCAATTGGCTCATGGCTTGCTGGCGCTGGCCGCCTTTGAGATACAAATCGGCCAGCTTGGCGCGCAGGCCGTCGCGCACGGGCGGCGCATCGGCAAACACCTCGAGCAGGTCCACGTACATGGCCAGGGCGGTGGTGGTATCGCCGGCGTTTTCGTGCATTTCCGCCCATTTGACGCGGTAGGCGGGATTGTCGTCCAGCAATCCGCGTGCGCGGCCCAGGACCTGGAGGATTTGGTTGGTGGGGATTTGCTGGGAGGCCGGGCTGTTGCGGTTGTAAATCAGCATCAGCTCGCCCAGGTCCACATAAAACACGCCGTCGCCCTTCTGGCGGGCTGCGGTGTCGAGGTAAGGCCGGGCTTTTTCGGGTTGTTTCTGCTCGAGGAAATGCGTGACCAGCGTGCGACAGGCCATGAAGTTGGTGGGAGCCATTTGGAAGGCGCGCTGGCTGAAAAGCACGGCGTCATTGGTGCGGCCGATTTGGGCGCTGAGCCAGCCGAGGTGGGCCAGGACGAGGTGGGAGGCATTGGTGCGGGCGGCGCAGTCGCGGAGGAGTTCGAGGGCGGGGTCCACCTGACGGGATTGCAGGAGGCGCATGGCCACTTCCAGCACCAGGGGCTCGTTGGTGATGTCCCGCCGCGCCGCCTCCAAATACTCGGTCAGGGCCTGGGGCGTGTTGCCCTGGGCCTCCGCGGCCACTCCCGCCGCATAACGGGCCAGCAGCTCGGCGCGCTTTTCCACCTCGGCCGATTTGGCGGCTTCGATGCGGGCGTCCGCGACGGCGTTGGTGCGGGCGGGCGGCCTGGCGGGGGCGGTTTTGGGCGGACGCGAGGACGGCAGCAAGGGGGGGCTGTCGGGCCAGCGGGCGCAACCGGCCAGCAGCAGCGCCGCGGCCCATGCCATGCCCAGCCGCATCATCCCACGTTCACGCATACAAAGCTTTAGCCTGCAGGCCGGAAAACGACACCGTTCACCCGCCGCCACCGGCAGCGGGTGAACGGTTGCAAGGTGCGCGGCGGCACCGAGACGCTTACTTCTGCCAGGTGCGCTTCTTGTGACGATGCGCCCGGAGCTTCTTGCGCCGCTTGTGCTTGTTGATTTTCGCTTTCCGACGTTTCTTTAAGGAACCCATAATTATTTTGCTTCCAAAGCGGGGCGGCCCTCGCGCTGTGCCTCAAAACCACGGTGCACCGGCGTTGCCGCGCCCATTCCAGACATTTTGGCTTAATACACCACTTTGTTCAAGGGATATTCGATGATGCCCTCGGCGCCGGCGGCTTTCAGTTCGGGAATCAGCTCGCGCACCACGTGCTCGTCAATGATGGTTTCGACCGCCACCCAGCCTGGCTGGCTGAGCTGCGAGATGGTGGGGTTGCGCAGGGCCGGCAGCCGCTCCAGCACCTTCGGCAGGCGCGCCTGTTCGATGTTGAGCTTGAGGCCCACCTTGGCCTCGGCATCCAGGGCGCCCCGGAGCAACAGGGCCAGGATTTCAATTTTGCGCCGCTTCCAGGGGTCCTTCCAGGCGCTGTGGTTGGCGATGAGCCGCGGGGTGGAGGAGAGCAAGGTGTCCACGATTCGCAGTTTATTGGCGCGCAACGAGGAGCCGGTTTCGGTGATGTCCACAATGGCATCCACCATTTCGTGGGCCTTCACTTCGGTGGCCCCCCAGGAAAACTCCACCTCGGCCTTCACGCCGTGCTTGCGCAGGTATTTTTTGGTGATGTTCACCACTTCGGTGGCGATGCGCTTGCCTTCCAGGTCCTTGACAGACTTGATGGGGGAATCCTCCGGCACGCACAACACCCAGCGCGCGGCCTGGCGGGTGGCCTTGGAAAACAAGAACTCGCCCACTTCATGCACGTCGCTGCCGTTTTCCACAATCCAGTCATAACCGGTGATGCCGCAGTCCAAATGCCCATGGTCCACGTACCGGCTAATCTCCTGCGCGCGAATGAGGCGGATTTCCAGTTCCGGGTCGTCCACATAGGGCACGTAGGAGCGGCTGCTCAACGTGATGTTCCAGCCTGCCTTGGCCATTTTTTCCAAGGTGGCTTCCTGCAGGCTGCCCTTGGGCAGCCCCAGCCGCAACTTGCGCGGCGTTTCGGTGTTTGCTTGCTTGGCTTGCGCTTTCATGTGCGATGTTCAGGCGTGGCATTCCTGGCCAACCCCCGCCGGGCTGGGCTTTCCAAGGCCACGCGACAGCCCCCTAGCATAACGCCTGCGCGGCATTCCGCAACGGGAGTTTTTGCCATCCTCTCAAGAGGTGGCGCACCGGGCCCCAGGTTTGCCAATGGCCGGGCAATGGCTAGGCGCTCATGGCGCGGTCAAGGGCATTCCACCAGAGGTCGTGGAGGGTGCTCAAGCGGGCGGAGTGGGTGCCGGCCGCGGTTTTAATTTTCAAGGTCTGGCCTTTGACCACGCCCAGGCGATGCACGGGCACGCCGCGGCTGCGCGCCAGCGCCTCCAGTGCTTCCACGTGTTCCGGGGCGCAGGAAATCACCACCCGGCCGTGGGCCTCGCCAAACCACAGGGCATCCTGGCGGGCGTCCCTCCACGGGGTCAAGTCCACCTCGGCCCCCAGCAGAATGCTGTGGCCGCGGGCCTCGCGGCGGGACATGCAACACTCGGCCAGGCAGACGGCGAGGCCGCCCTCGCTGCAATCGTGGGCGCTGCGGACCCAGCCCTGCGCAATCAATTCGCGCAAGGTGTCGTGCAGCCGTTTTTCGCGCGCCAGGTCGCAAGGCGGCGGGGTGCCCAGTTTTTTGCGGTGCAGGCGCAACAAATAGGCCGAGCCGCCCAGGCCCTGGCAGGGGTCCGCGGCGTCCAGGGGATCGCCCAAGAGAAGGATCGCGTCGCCCTCGGTCTTGAACCACTGGGTGGTGATGTGCTCGCGTTTTTCGATGATGCCCACCATGGCCACCGTGGGGGTGGGGTCAATGGGGCCGTCAGGGCTTTGGTTGTACAAGCTGCAGTTGCCGCCCGTGACCGGCGCGTCGAATACCCGGCAGGCCTCGGCCACGCCGCGCACGGCTTCCTTTAATTGATAAAAAAGCTCCGGGTTGTGCGGGTTGCCGAAGTTGAGATTGTCGGTCACGCCCAGGGGCCGCGCGCCGGAGCAGGCCAGGTTGCGGGCCGCCTCGGCCACGGCGGCCTTGCCGCCTTCGTAGGGGTCCAGATAGACGTAGGCGGCGTTGCAGTCGGAGGTAAGGGCGAGGTATTTTTCCGGCACCGGCCGCCCGGCGGCGGGTGAGCCGGCGGGCAGGACGGGCAGGCAATCTTCCTTGAGGCGGACCACCGCGGCGTCGGAACCGGGCAAGACCACGGTGCCGTTGCGCACCATGTGGTCATACTGGCGATAGACCCAATTTTTGGAGGCAATGGTGGGCCAGGCCAGCAGCTTTTTGAGCACCGCCATGGGCTGGGTGGTGTCGGGCAGTTGCGCCGGGGTGAAGGCACGGGTCACGGCGAAATAGGCGGGCGGGCGGGACTCCCGATGATACACCGGGGCGTCATTGGCCAGCTTGGCGGCGGGGATGTCGGCCACCACCTGGCCATGATGCTTGACCACCATGCGGCCGGTATCGGTGACGACGCCGATTTGCGCCCAAGGCAGGTCCCATTTGTCAAAGATGCGCTGCACTTCGGCTTCGCGCCCTTTTTTGACGATAATCAGCATGCGCTCCTGGGATTCGCTGAGCATGATTTCGTAGGCGCTCATGTTGGGGGCGCGCTGGGGCACGCGGTCCAATTCAATCTCGATGCCCGTGCCGGCGCGGGCGGCCGTCTCGCAGGTGGAGCAGGTCAGCCCTGCTGCGCCCATGTCCTGGATGCCGGCCACGGCGTCGGTGGCGAGCAATTCCAGGCAGGCCTCGACGAGCAATTTCTCCATGAAGGGGTCGCCCACCTGGACGGCGCCGCGCTGTTGCTCGGCGGATTCCTCGGTCAAATCTTGCGAGGCAAAGGCCGCTCCCGCCAGGCCGTCGCGGCCGGTGGCGGGGCCGACGTAAAAGACGGGGTTGCCCACGCCGGTGGCCTTGCCGCGGGCGATTTGTTCATGGCGCAGCACGCCCAGGGCAAAGACGTTGACCAGGGGGTTGCCCTCAAAGGATTTGTCGAAATACACCTCACCGCCCACAGTGGGGATGCCGAAGCAGTTGCCGTAATGGGCAATCCCCGAAACAACCCCGGAAAAGAGGCGCTTGACCGCCGGCTTGGACAGCTCCCCAAAGCGCAGCGAGTCCAGCGCGCAAATGGGGCGGGCCCCCATGGTGAAGATGTCGCGAATGATGCCGCCCACGCCGGTGGCCGCGCCCTGAAACGGCTCCACGGCGCTGGGGTGGTTGTGGGACTCCATTTTGAAAGCGATGGCCAGGCCGTCGCCAATGTCCACAATGCCGGCGTTTTCCTCGCCCGCGCCCACCAGAATGCAGCAGGATTGGGTGGGGAAGGTTTTCAACAAGGGGCGGGTGTTTTTATAGGAGCAATGCTCGCTCCACATCACGGAAAAAATGCCCAGCTCGGTGTAGGTGGGCGGGCGCCCCAGAATGTCCAGAATCATCTGGTATTCCTCGGGGGTCAGCCCATGTTTCTGCACCAGCTCGGGAGTAATCGCAGGGTCACTCATAGGAAATCCAGTCGTGGGGGGGAGCACGGGGGTCAAGCTGCTTTGGGAGCGCGGTGTTTTTGCCACCAGTCCATCATGCTCTCCAGCAGCCGCCGTCCATCCTCGCCGTTCAGGATGGACTCGCTGGCGCGCTCCGGGTGGGGCATCAGGCCGGCCACGTTGCGGGCCGCATTGCAAATGCCTGCAATGTTCAGCAGGGAGCCATTGGGGTTGGCGCGCTCGGTCAGTTCACCCTGCACAGTGCAGTACTGCCAGAGAATCTGGCGATTGGCCTGCAACTGCGCCAGCGTGCTTTCATCAGCGAAATAACAGCCTTCCCCGTGCGCCACGGGGATGCGCAGCACGGCGCCCTCCGGCGTGAGGCACGTAAACGGCGACTCCGCGCTGGCGACGCGCAAATAGACATGCTCGCAACGAAATTGCAGGGAGCGGTTGCGCACCAGCGCGCCCGGCAGCAGGCCGGCCTCGCACAAAATCTGGAATCCATTGCAGATGCCCAGCACCAGCCCCCCCTGCGCGGCAAACTCCTGCACAGCCTGCATCACCGGACTGAACCGCGCGATGGCGCCCGTGCGCAGGTAATCGCCGTAGCTGAAGCCGCCGGGCACAATGACGGCATCGGCCGCGCCCAGGGACCGCTCCTTGTGCCACTGCAGCCAGGCGCTGTGCCCCAGCACGTTTTTGAGGACGTGCACGCAGTCCTGGTCACAATTGGAACCGGGAAATTGCAATACGGCAAAATTCATAAACACGCCTTCCCCCCGCCGCACTCCGCCGCCTCCGCGGGCCGCAGGCGGGGTCTCGGTTATTCAATGACGAAGTGGTAATCTTCAATGATGGGGTTGCTTAAAATCTTGTGGCAGGCCTCATGCAGCCAAGCTTCCGCCGCCCTGGCGTCCTGGCCTTCCAAATCAATTTCAATGTACTTGCCCACATGGACAGCCTTGATGCCGCCATAGCCCATGTGTTCGAGCGCGTTTTGCACGGCCTTGCCTTGCGGGTCCAACACCGCCTTTTTCGGCGCAATCACAATCTTTGCTTTCATTGCCTGTGTCTGGAAAGGGCGCCCCGGCCCTCAAAAAAGACGGGGGCGATGTTGGGCCAAGCGGCCCAAAACGCCAGCAATTTTTTTGGGCGGCCCGGGGGCACGCAGGACGCGGCGGGCGGGCGGGCGCCATAAAAAGATTGCAGAATGGGCGGCGCCCGTAACAATCGCCGCCCGGAAAGGGCAACTACATGAAACAATACACCGCACAACAAGCAGCGGCCACCCCGGCGGAGCTGGGATATCGGATGCCGGCGGAATGGGAGCGGCACGAAGCCACCTGGCTGGGCTGGCCGCACGAGCGGACGGACTGGCCGGGCAAAATGCAGGCCATTGAGTGGGTTTATGGGGAGATGATCCGCAAGATTGGCGCCGGCGAGCGCGTGCGCCTGTGCGTCAATTCCCCGCGCGACGCCCGCCGCGCCCGGGAAGTCATCCGGCTGTCCGGCGGGGACGTGCGGCAGGTGGATTTTTTGCCCTTTCCCACCAACCGGGGGTGGATGCGCGACAGCGGGCCCATCCATGTGACGCATTCCCGGGAGGGAAAAGCGATTGTGCATTTTCACTTTAACGCCTGGGCCAAGTACCCCAACTGGCGCAAAGACCGGCGCATTCCGGAGCTGGCGGCGCGCAAATACCGGCGCCGGTTGTTTCACGCGAAGGCGGGCGGGCGCGACTTTGTGATTGAGGGCGGCGGCATTGAAGTGAACGGGCGCGGCACGCTGCTGACGACGCTGGAGTGCTACCAGCATCCCACGGTGCAAGTGCGGAATCCGGGGCTGGACCGCGCCGGTTACGAGGCGGCCTTCAAGGCCTATCTGGGGGTGACGAATGTTTTCTGGCTGGCGGCCGGACCGGTGGGCGACGACACGCACGGGCATATTGATGACATTTGCCGTTTTGTGAACCCCACCAGCGTGGTGCTCATCGAGGAAAAGAACCCCAAAGACGTCAATTACAAACCGCTTGCGGAAAACTGGGAGCGCATCCAGGACTTTAGATTGGAGGACGGCTCGCGGCCGGAGGTGATTGCACTGCCCATGCCGGCGCCGTTGTATTTTGGGCGGGACCGTTTGCCGGCCAGTTACGCCAATTTTTACATCAGCAACGCGTGCGTGCTGGTGCCGACCTTCAACGACCCGAATGACCGGGTGGCCTTGGGGATTTTGGGCGAGCTGTTCAAGGACCGTCCCGTGGTGGGCATCCACGCGGTGGATTTGGTGCTGGGTTACGGGACCCTCCACTGCCTCACCCAGCAGGAGCCGGTCTGAATCAAGGCTTCGGCTGGAAAGTAAAAAATGCCAGCATGATTTTACCGAGGATTTGTTCGCCGTATTCGTTGGCGTGGACGACGTCACGGTAAAAGAGGTGCGGATGCAGGCCGGAGCTGCGGATATATTCAGCCCAGGGCGTGGTCAAATCCAGGTAGGCGCATTTTTCCTCGGTTGCCAGTTGTTTCAGGGCCTTGCCATACTCGCCTGTGCCTGAGTAACGGGCCTTGGCCAGCGCTGCTGCATCGCGGGGGTCGGCCGTGCCAAACGCGCCGGTGAACAAGAGTATCTCCACCTCCGGCAAAGCCTCGCGGAGCTGGCGGATGACCTCGCGGATGCTTTCGATGTCCCGCTGGCTGATGCCGCCAATGAGCACCAGGTCAGGCTGGCGCGGCGCCACGATTTTGGGGATGCGCTGCTCTTCCTTGTAATGCTGGCAGCCGCCCCCACCCCGCACATAGACCAGGGCTTCAATCTGGCACTTGGGATAAGCCTCCTGCAATCGCGCCACCCAACCGGAGCGCATGGTATCGTTGACGATGCTGTCGCCCATGGCCAGCAGGCGCAGCCTCCCGCCTTCCATCAATTTCTGGCGCGTGCGCCGCAACGGCTGCCAGTCGGCGGGCGGTGGGGTGAACTGGCCGGGAGGCATTTCCTGCTGGATTTTCTGGATTTGGGCCAGTGAGCGCTCCGGCGTGCGGAAGAGGTAGTAATCCTTTTCCGCCACCTGATTGGTGCCGCCGCCGACGTCCGGCGGATATTTGGCGGGCAAGGCGCCTTTTTCGGGGAATTTCACCGGCGAGTCTGCCATCATGTCGGCGCGGAGGGTAATCCCAGTTACCCAGCATGCGGCCAGCAGGAGAATTAACGTTGGCAGGCGCGGGACTCGACCCAGTACGAGGCGGATACGGATGTTAAAGTTCATACTATTTCACCTGCAATAATCAGCGGGGCAAAGCTTCGTCCGATTGACTTTTCTCAGCAACTTTCCATTCCTCACTGACGCGGAGGAAGCAGCGGGCCACGCGGGCCTGGTCGGGCGGGGGCGGCGGGTCATTTTTGAGGCTTTCCCATTCGCGCCAAAAACCGTCCACGCCGCTCCAGACGGTCTGCACCACGCCCAGCAGGCGCTGGCGCACGGCGGGGGCGGCGCGTTCGCGCATAAGCATGAGGTCGCGGACTTGCTGCGCGCCCACTTCGGCGCGATTCCACAGGCAGGCCACCACGCGGAAGCCTTTGAGGGCAAAATAAATGGGGGTGGGATGGGCGCGCTCATAATGCCAGTCGCAAATCACCACGTCCTTGGGTATCAAATCAATGGCGCGGTGGGTGTCGTTGAAACTGGCCTCCCATTCGCCAATGCCGGTGGTGCGGCCGTCCAGGAGCCGGTCTCCCCAAATCCACAGCTCGCGCTGGCGGCTTTTCAAGTGTTGCTGGATGCGGGTGACCTCGCCAGCAAAAAGCTCCGCTTTGTCCTTCCCCCCGCAGCGGGGACAGCGGTCTTCGCCCAGGTAAAACACCTCGTCCATGCCGGCGTGGAAAGCGCGGGCCTCGAAGGCGTCGCACAACTCGTCCACCAGCGCAAAAACCACCTTGTGCACGCCCGGATGCAGGGGGCAGTAACTTTTGCAGTAAAGGCGGTCGGGATTGGGCCACTGGTATTTGGCGGGCAGCGTGACCCAGGGCGTTTCATCGAATTCGGGATAGACCTGCAACAGCTTGCCGGGGGTGCTTTGCCAGGACTGATGGCCGAGGAGGTTGATTTGCGGGATGAGGTGAATGCCGGCGGCCCGGCCGGCCTGGACGAGCCGCTGGACTTCCGCCCTGGAAAGCGGGGCGCCACCACGCAGCTCGGGATGGCTTTCGTAGGCATAATTGAAATCCACGCGCACAATCAGGGTGTTCACCCCGCGGGCAGCCAGCTCATTGGTCATCCAGGCGGCAAAGCGTTCCACCTGCCGGGGAGCGGGGGCGGCGATGCAGAGACCGCGCACGGGAAAAGGTTCAGCGGCAGCAGGAGCGGCCCCTACGGAAGCGCAGGCCAGCACCCAAAGAGCAAGGCTCCATGACCAAAGCTTGCGGGCTTTCATGACGTTGCAGCATAAATCAAGGACTGAACCGGGCCAATGCTTTTCCGCCGGGTGAGGCGGCAAATCGGGCATTGCCGGACAGGGGGGGCTTTGTTAAGTTCTGGCGCATGTTTTCACACGTGGTCATTTTTTGGACCGACCCGGCTCGACCAGAAGCGGCTGACGCGCTCCTGGCAGGCGCAGAAAAGTACCTGCGGCCCATTCCGGGCATCCTGCACTTTCACGTGGGCAAAATGGTGCCCAGCCATCGGGCGGTGGTGGACCAGAGTTACGCGGTGGGGTTGAATCTTGTCTTTGCGGACAAAGCCACGCAGGACGCCTACCAAACGCATCCGCTGCACGTGGAGTTTGTGGAAAAAGTCTTCAAACCCAACTGCACGCGGGTGGTGGTGTACGATTTTGCATAAGAGGGGGCAAGCAACATGGCAGCCAAATCGCCGGTCAGAATGGCCATTGTGGGGTATGGTTATTGGGGGCCCAACCTGGTGCGCAACTTTGGGGAAGCCGAGCATTGCCAGGTGGTGTATTGCTGTGATTTGGACCCCGCCCGGCAGCAGCGGGCGCAGCGGCGGCATCCGTGGCTGCGGGTCACGGGCCGGTGGGAGGAACTGTTGGCGGACAAGGAATTGGATGCGGTGGCCATTGCCACGCCGGTGCACACGCATTATGAACTGGCCCGCCAGGCGCTGGAGGCCGGCAAACATGTGCTGGTGGAGAAACCCCTGACCATGCGGGTGGACCATGCGGAGGAATTGTGCGAGCTGGCGCAAAAAAAGGGGCTGGTATTGCAGGTGGATCACGTGTTTGTGTACAGCCCGCCGGTGATCAAGATGAAGGAGATTGTGGACTCCGGCCGGCTGGGGAAGATTTACTTCATTGACAGCGTACGCATCAATCTGGGTTTGCTGCAAAGCGATGTGAATGTGGTGTGGGATTTGGCCCCGCATGACCTCTCGATTGTGGATTTGTTGCTGGGGCGGATGCCGCGGAGCCTGTCGGCGTTTGGGGCGGTGCATGCCAATCAGCACATTGAGGATGTGGCCTACCTGAACCTGGACTATGGGGATGGGCTGATTGCCAATTTTCACGTCAACTGGCTCTCGCCGGTGAAAGTGCGCCAGATGATCATCGGCGGCAGCGAGCAGAGCCTGATTTACAACGATCTGGAGAGCAGTGAGAAGGTGAAGGTTTACAACCGCGGCATCCAGGTGGGGCAGGATCCGGAAAAACGCCGTCAGGTGCTCATCAGCTACCGTTCGGGCGACCTGTGGGCGCCGCATATTCCCAATGATGAGCCGCTGGCGCGCATGGCCGCCCATTTCATCCAATGCATTCGCGAGGGGCGCACTCCCCTGACCGATGGGCAGGCCGGGTTGCGGCTGGTGCGGATTCTGGACGCCGCCCAGCGCAGCATCAAAGCCCAGGGGGGCCGCGTGGTTTTATGAGCAAGAGTCCCGAATTCAGCCGTATTGCGCCGGACGTGGAACTGGGCGAAGGCGTGCAAATCTATGGCTTTGTCAACCTGTATGGCTGCCGCATTGGCCGCGGCACGCGCATTGGCACTTTTGTGGAAATCCAGCGCGGGGCGGTGATTGGCGAGCGTTGCAAGATTTCCAGCCACACATTCATTTGCGAAGGCGTCACGATTGAAGATGAGTGCTTCATCGGGCATGGCGTGCTGTTCATCAATGACCGCTATCCGGCGGCGGTGAACGCGGAGGGCCAGTTGCAATCCACCGCCGACTGGCAGTGCATTCCCACGCGGGTCAAGCGCCGGGCGTCCATCGGCAGCGGGGCGGTCATCCTGTGCGGGGTGACGATTGGGGAAGGCGCCCTGGTGGGGGCGGGGGCGGTGGTGACGAAGGATGTGCCGCCCGGCGCCGTGGTGGCCGGTGTGCCGGCACGGTTGATGCCCAGGAAGACGGTGGAGTAAGGGATGCTCATGGAATTAAAAGGCAAAACAGTACTGATTACCGGCGGGGCCGGGCTGATTGGCTCCACGATAGCGGATCTGCTCGTTCGCCAGGAACAAGTAGGCCGCCTGATCATCTTGGATAACCTGACGCGCGGCACGCTGCATAATTTGGAGTGGGCGCGAAAACATGGTTCCGTGGAGCTGGTGCAAAAGGACATCCGGGATTTTGCGGACATTCGGCCCCATTTCGAGGGCGTGGACGTGGTGTTTCACCAGGCGGCCATTCGCATCACGGCCTGCGCGGAGCAGCCGCGCGAGTGTCTGGAGGTGCTGATTGAAGGCAGCTTCAACGTGGCCACGGCCTGTGTCGAGGCGGGTGTAAAAAAACTGGTGGCCGCCAGCAGCGCTTCCATTTACGGGCCGGCGGATGTGTTCCCCACGCCGGAAAGCCATCCTCCCTATAATAACCGCACGTGGTACGGCGCGGCCAAGATGGCCAATGAGGGGATGTATCGTTCGTTTTATGACATGTACAAGCTGCCTTATGTGGCGCTGCGGTACTTCAATGTGTACGGCCCGCGCATGGATGTGTTCGGCAAATATACCGAGGTGCTCATCCGCTGGCTGGACTGCCTGGACCGGGGGGAGGCGCCCAAGATTCATGGGGATGGGAGCACTTCCATGGACATGATTTACAGCGAGGACATTGCCCGCGCCAATATCCTGGCCGCGAAAAGCGAGCTGGTGGATGAAGTGTTCAACATTGGCTCCGGCCAGGAAACCACGTTGCTGCAGCTTTTGCAGACCCTGTTGAAAGTGACCGGCCACGAGGACGTGAAGCCGGAGTTTCAACCGTTGCGCAAGGTGAATCCGGTGCCGCGGCGGCTGGCGGATGTGTCGAAGGCGCGGCGGCTGCTGGGGTTTGAGGCGCAGGTCAGTTTGGAAGAGGGCTTGCGGCGGCTGGTGGCCTGGCGGGCGGAAGCCATGGCCGCCCAACAATGGCAAGCTTACGCCACATGATACCCATCACCAAGCCCGTCATGGGCGATGAAGAAGCGCGCGCGGCGCAGGAGGTGATTGCCAGCGGCTGGCTGACACAAGGCCCGCGTGTGGCAGAGTTTGAGCGCATGGTGGCGGAGTACACCGGCGCGCGTTACGCGGTGGCCTGCAGCAGTTGCACCACGGCGTTGCATCTGGCGCTGGTGGCGCTGGGGGTGGGGCCGGGGGATGAGGTGATCGTGCCTTCGATGAGTTACATTGCCACCGCCAACGCCGTGCGCTATGCCGGCGCGCAGGCGGTGTTTGCCGAGGTCGAACCGCACACCTTTAATCTGGACCCCGCCGATGTGGAGCGCCGCATCACGCCCCGCACCAAAGCCATCATGGTGGTGCACCAGTTGGGGCTGCCGTGTGACATTGACCGGTTTCTGGAATTGGGCCGGCGTTACGGCGTGAAGATATTTGAAGACGCGGCCTGTGCTTTAGGCTCGCGTTACAAGGGCCGGCCCATCGGGGCCCACACCGAAATGGCCTGTTTTTCCTTTCATCCACGCAAGGTGATTTGCACGGGTGACGGCGGCATGGTGACCACCAACAATGAATCATATGCCCATTTGATGAAGGTGCTCCGCCAGCACGGCATGAGCGTGCCCGATACCGTGCGCCATCAGGCCAACAAGGTGATTTTCGAGGAACACAACGAATTTGGCTACAACTACCGCATGACCGACCTTCAAGCCGCCGTGGGCATTGAGCAGATGAAACGCCTGGACGGCCTGGTGGCCCGCCGCCGCGCCCTGGCCGCGCGTTATCGCGAGAAACTGGCCGGCGTGCCGCACATTGAGGTGCCGGCCGTGCCCGCCTATGCGGAGACCAACTACCAGAGTTTTGCCATCCTGCTGCAGCCCACGCTGCCGATGAGCCGGTTGGCATTGATGCAAGCCTTGTTGGACCGCGGCATTGCCACCCGGCGCGGCGTGATGACGGCACACCGGGAGCGACCCTATCGTCTGACCCACGGCAACCTGTCCCTGCCCGTCACCGAGGCCGCCAGCGACCATTCGCTGCTGCTGCCGTTGTACCCCCAGATGACCGAAGCGGAACAAGACCAGGTGATTGGCGCTTTGCGTGAAGTATTGACCCGTGCCTCCTCCTGATTTATGAGCCAGCCCCCCGTTCCGTTTCTGGACCTCCAGGCCCAACACCGCCAAATCCGCGACGAGGTGTTTGCCGCGTGGGAGGACATTTGCCATTCCTGCCGCTTCGCCCAGGGGCCGCCCACGCAGGTGTTCGAGCGGGAGTTTGCCGCGTATTGCGGCACCCAACATTGCGTTACGTGCAATTCCGGCACCAGCGCCCTGCATCTGGCCTTGCGGGTGTTGGACATCGGGCCGGGGGATGAAGTCATCACCGTGCCCATGACCTTCATTGCCACGGTGTGGGCCATCAGCTATGTGGGCGCGCGACCGGTGTTTGTGGACATTGACCCGGCCCGCCGGACGCTGGACCCCGCACGGCTGGAGGCGGCCATCACCCCCCGCACCAAGGCCATAATGCCGGTGCATCTCTATGGCATGCCGGCCGACATGGCGCCCATCGGGGAAATTGCCGCCCGTCACAACCTGTCGGTGATTGAAGACGCCGCCCAGGCCCACGGCGCGCGGTATCGAGGCCGCCGTGCCGGCCAATGGAGCCGCGTGGCCTGCTTCAGTTTTTATCCCGGCAAAAATCTGGGCGCGTATGGTGAGGGCGGCGCGTTGACCACCGATGATGAAGCTTTGGCGTCACGCGCCCGAAGGTTGCGAGAGCACGGCCAAAGCCGGCGGTATTATCATGAGGAGCTGGGCTACAATTATCGCATGGACAGCCTGCAGGCGGCCGTGCTGAGCGCCAAGCTGAAGCGGCTGGACGCCTGGAATGCGGCGCGCCAGGCGCATGCGCGGCGGTATGACACCTGGCTTGCCGGCCTGCCGGTGACCCGCCCGGCTTTCTTTGCCGATACCGAAAGCGTATGGCATTTGTACGTGATCGAATGCGATCGCCGCGATGAGGTGCGGGAAAAGCTGGCGGCCGCCGGCATCGAAACCGGCCTGCACTATCCGGTGCCGGTGCATCTGCAACAGGCTTATGCCCATCTGGGCTACCAAGCGGGCGACTTCCCGCACTCCGAAGCGCTGGCCCGGCGATGTCTTTCGCTGCCCATGTTTGCGGAAATGACCGAAGCCCAGCAGCAGCGCGTGGTGGCGGCGCTGGCGGAGGCTTTGAAATAATGCCTGTGGCCCATTCCTTACCCATTTACATCTTTGGCGCCGGGGCGCATGGCCGGGTGGTGCTGGATATTTTCCGCGCCAGCGGCCGCCCGGTTGCCGGCTGGCTGGATGACCGGCCGGAACTGGCAGGCACCAGTCCCGAAGGTCTGCCGGTGCTGGGCACGCGCGCATATTTGCACCAGATGCAGGGCCAGGGGAGTGTGCATGTGGCCATTGGATTGAGCACGGCGCGTCTGGCAGTGGGGGAGTGCGTGCTGGCCGCCGGGGTGGCGCTGGCACCCGCGGTTCATCCTTCGGCAATCGTTTCGCCCACGGCGCAGGTGGGTGAAGGCGCCTGTTTATGCGCGGGCACCGTGGTGGGACCGGGAGCCCGGCTGGGCCGACAGGTCATCGTCAACACCGGCGCCACGATTGACCATGATTGCGTGCTGGAAGATGGGGCGTGGGTGGCCCCCGGGGTGACCACCGCTGGAGCGGTGCACATTGGCCGGCTGGCCTACGTCAGCACGGGGGCGGTGCTGGTGGCGGGCGTGCGTGTGGGGGCGGAAGCGGTGGTAGGCGCGGGCGCCGTGGTGGTCAAACCGGTTCCGCCACGGGCCATTGTGCTGGGGGTGCCGGCGCGCGTGGTGGGCCAGGTGGACGAGCATTTTGATTTCAAACGTCTGGTGTCAGGATTTTCTGCTGTATGAGCAAACGCATGGAAGTGCCGGTCACCCGCCCGTGGATGGGCGAGGAGGAAATTGCCGCCGTGGCGGAGGTCATCCGCTCCGGCTGGGTGACCCAAGGCCCCAAAGTGGCGGCCTTTGAGCGGGCGGTGGCCGAGTATGTGGGCGCCCGGCATGCCATTGCCACCACCTCCTGTTCGACGGCGATGTTTTTGTCTTTTCACCTGCTGGGAGTGGGGCCGGGCCATGAGGTCATCATGCCTTCCTTTACGTGCCCGGCCTGTGCCAATGCTGTGCGGCACACGGGCGCGTTGCCGCGGTTTGTGGACATTGACCCGCGCACCTTCAACCTGGACCCGGCCGCCATTGCCCCGGCGGTGAACGAAAAAACCCGGGCCATCCTTGCCATTCACCAATACGGCCTGCCAGCGGAACTGGACGCCATTGAAGCCGAGGCCCGACGTTTCGGGCTGCCGGTGGTGGAGGACGCCGGCGTGGCGCTGGGCGCGGAATACAAAGACCGCAAAATTGGCAATTCCAACAATCCTGCCTGTTTCAGTTTCCACGGGCGCAAGGTGATCACGATGGGCGAAGGGGGGATGATTACCACCAACGACGACGCCTTCGCCGCCCGCGCGGCGGTGGTGCGGTCCCATGGCGCATCGGTTTCCGATTTCAAACGGCATCAGGCAAAAGGAGCGCTCCTCCAACAATACGAGGTGCTGGGTTACAATTTCCGCATGACCGATTTGCAGGCGGCGGTGGGTTTGGTGCAAATGCGCCGGCTGCCCGAAGTGGTGCGCCGCCGGCAGGAGCTGGCTCGGCGGTATGACCAGTTGCTGGCGGACATGCCGGAAGTGGAAATCCCGTATGTGCCGCCGCATTGCCGCAGCAATTACCAGGGGTACATCGTCAAGTTGACCGGCCGTTGCCGCCACAGCCGGGACGAATTGCTCGCCGCCACCGCGGCCCGCGGGGTGGCCTGCCGCCACAATCTCACCTGCCATGACCAGCCCTATTATCAGGCAGTCTGCGGGCCGGTCCGGCTGCCGGTGACCGAGGCCATCGCGCAGCGGTCACTGTGCCTGCCCCTCTTTCCCCTCATGACAGAGGAGGAGCAGGATTACGTGGTGGAGGTGCTCAAGGAAGTGCTGGTGTGAAGCTGTGGCTGCGCCCTGGGACATCCGTCTCTCCGTGGTGATTCCCGCCTACAATGAGCGGGAGAATATAGAAACCACCCTCCGGCAATGCCATGCGGCCCTGAGCCGCTTGTGCCGGGAGTTTGAAATCCTGATTGTCAACGATTGCAGCACTGACGGCACCGGCGAGCTGGCCGAAACTCTGGCGCGCCAACTGCCCGGCGTGCGGGTCTTGCATAACCCCCGCAACCTGCGCCAGGGCGCCAGTTTGATTCGCGGATTTCAGGCCGCGCGTATGGACTGGGTCACCCACAATGCCATGGATTATCCGTTTCATCTGGAGGACCTGGAGCGCGTGTTTCCCCTGCTCCAAAGCCATGAGGTGGTGGCCATTGCCCGCGACCAACGCCCGGATTCCAACCTTTATCGCCGCTTTCTTACCGGCGTAAACCTTTTCCTCCTGCGTAATTTCTTTGGCCTCCGGCTCAAGGATTATAATTTCGTGCAAGTGTACCGCCGCGAGGTGCTGCAAAGCCTGGATTTTTCCGCCACCAGCACCGGCTTTTTAACCCCCAGCCTCCTTTTCCAAGCCCGCGACCGCGGCTGCCGTATTGCCGAAATCACCCTGCCCTACTGGCCACGGGAACGGGGCGTGGCCCGCTCCGGCAATTGGAAGGTGCTGCGCGACACGTTGCGCGATTTGTTGAAGTTCTGGTGGCGCCGTCAATGGAAACGGCGGAGACGTCCCCCCGCCCCAGCTACGGCGCCCCCATCCGGCTGATTTTCAGGTCAATGACCGCAAAGGCAATGACCTGCTGGGTGTTGGGGCCGGCGGGAATCGGGGGGGTGTCCGTCAGGAATTCCAGCACGTTGTTGCCCTTGGCGGCTTCCACCACTGCGTCCACCACGGCCATCTGGCCGGCCGCCAACTGGCCGCGCCAGATTTCGCGGCCGCCATGCCGGATGACCACCAGCCGCGCGGTGGGGCTGCCAATCTGGCATTTGAGGGAATACGGCGTGCCCGCCCGGGCAGGGTTGAAGAAGTCCAGGCGCGCATTGCCCGCGGACCACCGCCGCACGCCGCCGGTAGTGCGCTCGGTGGCGGTCCATCCTGCGCGGGGAATCAGCAAAGCCAGCGCATCGGTCACCGGCTTTTGCGGCTGGGCGGCGGGTTGCAGGCGGATGCAGACCTGCTCCTTGATTTCATCCTCGATGAGATTGGTGCGGCCGGCTTCGATGATTTGTTTCAGGAGGGATTCGCCGTTGTCCTGGTAGCCCTTGCGGCAGAGGTAAATGGCGCCAAAGCCGTATTTTTCCAGTTCAGCCACCATTTGGGCGGCGGGCAGGCGAGCCACCTCGTGCTGCCAGGCCTCGCGCTGGCGGCCGCGGATGTGGCCGTAGGAAAACCGGAGGGTCTTGGTGAACATATACGGGCGCAGCATCTCATAGTCGCTGGCCTGGTGGACCCAGCCGGCCTCGGGAAATTCCATGACGGGCAATTGAAACACCAGGGTGCCGGGCGGCAGAGCGGCTTCCATGGCCGCGCCGAATTGGCGGTCGGCCAGGACTTGTTTACCCAATTCGGTCTGCGGAGTGGCGCGGCCGATGTGGGAAGGCAGGGCCAACTGGTCCAGCAAGCCCACCAGGACCACCGCGGCAGCCACTCCCCAGGACCAGGCTGCGGTCTTGCGGCGGGCCAGGCGGCTGGCGCGGCTGACAAGGAAAAGCAAGGCCAGGGCGGCGATGAACATGCTGTAACGATTCGAGCTGCGGAACAACACCACGCCGCCCAGGGCCATCAGACAATTGACGCCGCCCACCATGGAATAGAGCAATACCCAGAGGGCTTGCAGCAGGTGGGTGGGGATGCGCCGCCGGGTGCGGCGCAAGGCCGCGCGCGCGCCCTCGAGCATCATCCAGCCCAGCCCGCCAATGGCCACCAGGCCGAGGTAGGGGGAAAACATTTCGCCTTTGAGCCAGGCGGAGGCGGCGTATTTTTTACCGATGGCCGCCAGGGCGCCCACGTTGTGCTCCGGCGGCGGGACCAGCAGTTCCATGGGCTTCAGGCCGTACAGCTCGCACTGGAAATAGGCGCGGAAGAAGCCCTCGGTGTTTTTGCCGTGCTGCCACTGGTAAAGAAAGGTGTCGAGGTTGCAGGCAAAAAACATGGCGGCCGCCAGTGCCAGGCAGAAGCCACCGATTTTCAAATTGAGCTTGCGGCGGCGGGTTATCCAATGCGCGGCCAGCCCCAGCAGGGTTAGTTGAAAATATAGATTCAGGTTATAGGGATTGCTCTGGCCGATGAGCAGAGCAGAAATCACACAAAACCAGAAAGGTTTTCCGCCCCACCGCAGGCGTCGGCTGCCCGCCAGCAACCAGGTGCTCAGAAGTGTGAGCGGAATGGTGTAAGAAAGCGCCACCACCAGGTGCGGCAAACTCCGCCACAGGTGATAGTAAATAAAGGAAAACAAAATGGCCGCCGCCATGGATAAAACCCGGTGATATCGCAGGTAACGGCAGACGATGAAAAAGGCCAGGGCCGAGGTGAGGTGGCCCAGCAGAACTCCGAAATTGGCCGCTGCCGTCAGGCCAAACCACCGCGCAAAGATGCCCAGCACAAAAACGAACAGCTCCTCCATGAGCGGATAATCGTCCCAGGCGGCCTGGTCCGGTGCGCCCAACCGGCTCATGGTTTTGGGCAAAAACGGCACGAAATCCCCCTCGCTGGCCGCTTTGATTAACGCCATCATGGAGAGGGAATCGGTGCCGTATGAGGGAGAGACCTTCCAATTTTCCGGGGTTAGCCGGTCGTAATGCAGACCCCACACCAAAAAGACGGCCACCATCAATCCCAACAGCCAGGCCCATTCGCGGCGGATGAATCGCATGGCCCAGTTGTGCCCGAAAATCCCGGCCAAGACAAACCAAACCTTTGCTTTCCGCCGTCCGCCGTTTATGCTGGGGCGCCATGCGCCCCTGGTGGAGCGTGGCTCCCTGCCTTTTCTGGCTGGCATGGCACGTCAGCGCCCAGCCCGCCCCGGATTATTACGCCCCGGCCCTGGGCAAAGCCGGGCGCCCGCTGCGTGAAGCCTTGCATCAAATCGTGCGCGGCCATACCGCCCTCCCCTATACCAGCAGCACCCGCACTGATACCCGCGCCGCCCTGGCCGTGTTGTGGCAGCATCCGCAGGATACGAATCTGCTCTGGCTCACCTACGCCCAGCGTTATCAACCCATTGCCACCTTCGGCACGGCCACCGGCTGGAATCGGGAGCATCGCTGGCCCAACAGCCTGGGGCTGTTCAGCGCCGAGCCGGCCTACAGTGACCTTCACCATCTCCACCCCGATGACGCGACCGTGAACGGCCTGCGCAGCAACAAGTACTATGATGAAAGCGACCCCAATGAGCCGGATTACCGCCAGCCCGCCCATTTTGAAGCGCCCCAATGCTCCAGCGATACCAACTCCTGGGCCGCGCCGCCCGCCGTGCGCGGGGATATTGCGCGTTCCTTGTTCTACATGGCCATACGCTACACCGGCGACACCCTGGGCGAGCCGGCGTTGCGTCTGACGGACGAAACCAATCACATCGTCACCGGCGCCTCATACATGGGCCGGCTGCGGACTTTGTTGGCATGGCACCATGCCGACCCGCCCGATGACGCCGAGCGCCGCCGCAACAATCTCATTGACCAGCTTTACCAGCACAACCGCAATCCCTTCGTGGACCATCCTGAGTGGGTGAATCTTGCCTTCGCGCCACCCCCCGGGCACGCGCCGCGCCTGGAAATTCATCGTGAACTCGACCACTGGCGGCTGCGTTGGATGGCCACCAACCAATTTTGCCTCCTGGAAACTGCTCCCACGCCCACAGGCGCATGGACCACGGTGGAATCATCGCCCGTCCTCACCCATGCCCATTTCGAGCTGCCCTGGCCTTCCTCCCCTGCCGTGCGGGCCCAATTTTTCCGGCTGCGGGTGGTGGACTAAGCCTTTGCCGATGCAACGGTTGGCCGGTCTGGCTTTACGGGGCAGCCACCCCGGGCCGGAAAAATGGAAGGCCCCTGGTGGCCGCGCATTTCCTTTGCCTTTAGGCTTCAGTTGCAGGGCCGGGCAATGGCATGTTGAAGGGCATGTTTGAGCTGCTAAAAACCGATGCCACGAGCAAGGCGCGGCTGGGCCGGCTGCACACCCCGCATGGGGTGGTGGACACGCCCGTGTTCATGCCCGTGGGCACGCAAGCCAGTGTGAAGGCCATTGACCCGCGCGAGCTGGAGGAGATGGGCGCGCAAATCATTTTGGGCAACACATATCATTTGTTCATTCGGCCGGGGTTGGAGATTCTGGAGCAGGCCGGCGGGTTGCACCGGTTCATGAGCTGGGACAAGCCGATATTGACGGACAGCGGCGGCTTTCAAGTGTTCAGTCTGGCCAGCATCCGCAAAATCAAGGCGCATGGAGTGGAATTTCGCTCGCATCTGGACGGCTCGCCCCTGTTCCTGGGCCCCAAAGAGGCCATGCACATCCAGCGGGTGCTGGGGTCCGACATTGCCATGACGTTTGATGAATGCCCGCCGCACGATGCCCCGCCGCGCGAGCTGCGCGCCGCCGTGGACCGCACCCTGCGCTGGGCTTTGGAATGCCGTGAACAGCCCCGCGCCCCGGGCCAGCAGGTCTTTGCCATTGTCCAGGGTGGCTCGGTGGCGCATCTGCGCGAGGAATGCGCCAAAAAACTGGTGGCGATGGAGTTTGATGGTTACGCCATCGGAGGGGTGAGCGTGGGCGAGCCGGAGCCGGAGATGATGAAGGCGGTGGAGATGACCGAGCCCTTTCTGCCAGCGCACAAGGCCCGCTATACGATGGGACTGGGGACGCCCGCGCAGATGGTGGAATTGGTGGCCCGCGGGGTGGACATGTTTGATTGTGTGCTGCCCACCCGGGTGGCTCGCAACGGGACGGCCTTCACCCGCCGGGGCACCTTTAGCATTAAAGGCGGAGCCTACAAGGCCGACTTCCGGCCCATTGAAGAGGGGTGCGATTGCTTTGCCTGCCGCCGCTTTACGCGGGCCTACATCCGGCATCTGTTGAATGTGAATGAAATCCTGGGACTGCGGCTGGTGAGCGTGCACAACAGCCACATGTATTTGCGGCTGATGCAGGAGATTCGCCAGCACTTGCAGGCGGGAACCTTCGGGGAATTTCGGCGTGAGTTTGTGGCCAATTACGTGCCCACCAGCCGGGTGTTGCAAGCCCGGCGGCAGGTGGAAGATGAACGATAGGGCACCGACGGCTCATCCGTCCCGCTCCGTCCTCCTCTCGGAGCCGGCGGAGCATGCTTGGGCGGGCGGCCGGTTTGCGCGGGGAGAGGATTGAGGCTTTATTGGGAGGATGAAAAGCGTTGCAGTCATTGGGGCGTCGAACAACCGCAGCAAGTACGGTAATAAAGCCGTGCGCGCCTACCAGCAGCAGGGCTACACGGTTTATCCCGTGAATCCGCACGAGTCCACCATCGAGGGGTTGCGCGCTTATCCGAGCATCCGCGAAGTGCCTGTGCGGCCGGACATTGTTTCGGTTTACGTGCCCCCCCTGGTTTTGCTTAAATTACTGCCCGAGATTGCCGCCAAGGGTTGCGACGAATTATGGTTGAATCCGGGCACGGAGTCGGAGGAAGTCCTGGCTGAAGCCGCCCGGTTGAGACTCAATGTAATTCAGGCCTGCAGCATATTGGCTGTGGGGCTTTCCCCCGAAACCATGTAGGCGACAGGCGCGGCTGCACCTTTGATGAACTTAGCCTCCAACCGAAGCCTTGAAGTGCTGGGAGTGCGCTATGAGTGGCGCACCCTGCCAGACGGCGGGGAGCTATTTTTGACCGAGCTGGGCCGCCCGCTGGCCGTGCACTTGGAGCCGGCAAACTGGTTTGCCCCTGATTGGTTTCTGAGTCATCGGCAGCGGTTGCTGGGCACCAGCACCATTTGCCGCGTGGCCACCCGGCCGGTGGCGGGCAAATCCCATTTCATTGTGGTCCGCTATAACCGGTTTGGCACGCGCGTGCCACTGGACACTGATGTCCTGTGCGCCTATCCCAATGCTGACTTCAACAGCCCCTTCGAGGAGGTGGCGCATGTGCTGGCGTTGCGGGCGGCGCGTCCGGCCGGGGACGGCCGCCGGGTCATCACCAAGCGGCCCCTGGGCATCTATTCGCCGCCGCAACGATTCGAGCCGTGGCAGCTTGGGCGGACGGAGGATAAAATCGCCGCCGTGCTGCAACGGCATCCGGAGGCCCCCCTGGATACCGGCCGCCAGTATTTATTGTTGTATAGTTGGATTCGGGGGCAGGATGCGGAACAGATGACCGAAGCCCTGAACTGGCCGGACCAGCAGCGGCTGCAATTCTTCCGCGAAATCATGGAGCTGGCCACCGAAGAATTGCGACAGTGCGGCTTCCGGATGCTTGACATTAAGCCGGCGCACTGCATATTGCGCGGGCGCCACAACGGGCAGGTGTTGCGGGATCGCAGGGGCCGCCCGGTGTATGCGCTGGTGGATTACGAGTTGTTGCAGCCGGCGGCCTCAGGGAACGCGCCGGCCCCTCTCGATAACCAACGGGGAACCCGTGGGCAAAACTGCGCGCCAGGCGGCGCGCCCCACGCCCCGCGAGATCCATGATCCATGAAATAGACTGACATGAGCACTGCCCAGCCAACCTCCCTACCGTTCGCCATGCCACCGGAGCTGGCGGAGATTTTGTCGCAGTGTCCGGGATATGTGGTCGCCAGTTCCGTGGAGGAGCTGGTGGAGTTGGCGGCGCCGCCGCAGGGCCAGGACTGGCATGAAGTGGCGTACGATGTGCCCGGCAAGGGGCGCGTGGTGGAAGCCACGGTTTGCCGCGTGCGCAATGGCATCAGCGCCAATTACCCGGAACCTTACATGCGCCGCCGGGACCCTGATTGCATGGTCATTGGAGACAACAAACCCACCAACAAACCCACTTTTCGCGAGCGCTTCGGATGCGACTTCGCCGGCCTGCGCCAGGAAACCTTTGAGTGGTTGAAAAAACAAAAACTGGCGGTGTTCGCCTTTGTGGCCGGAACCGAGGGCAAAGGCGTGGATGCCGTGGCGGTGGCGCCGGCCAACGCCGGTTTTTTTGCGCTGGGCCTGGCATTGCTGCAGGGCATTCTGGATGTGTCGAAGCTGGGCCGACCCTTTGCGCCGCGAGCGGTGATTTACGTGGCCCCGCCCTTCCGGCACACGCACTTTGAAGGCCGGCAGGTGGTGGTGCACAACCGGCTGGAGCATCTGCATGAGATGTTCAGCTACAACCTGTATCCGGGCCCCAGCGCCAAAAAGGGCGTCTATGGCATGTTGCTGGCGCTGGGCGAGCAGGAGGGCTGGGTGGCCGCGCATTGCTCGACGGTGCAGGTCATCACTCCCTACGACAACAAAATCACCATCATGCACGAGGGCGCCAGCGGCGGCGGCAAGAGCGAAATGCTGGAGCACGTTCACCGCCAGCGTGATGGCACTTTGTTGCTGGGCCGGAACATTATCACGGGCGAAGACCGCCGGTTGGTGCTGCCGCGCGCCTGCGAATTGCGGCCGGTCACCGATGACATGGCCTTGTGCCATCCGAGCCTCCGCCACGAGCGCAACAAGGACAAACTGGCGTTGATGGATGCCGAGCAGGCGTGGTTTGTGCGGATTAATCACATCACCCATTACGGGGTGGACCCGCACCTGGAAGAACTGACCATTCATCCGCCGCTTCCCCTGCTCTTTTTGAATGTGGACGCCGTGCCCCGTTCCACCGCCCTGATTTGGGAGCACATTCAGGACGCGCCGGGCGTGCCCTGCCCCAATCCGCGCGTCATCCTGCCGCGTTCCATCGTGCCCGGCATCGTGAACGGGCCGGTGACGGTGGACGTTCGCAGTTTTGGGGTGCGCACTCCACCCTGCACGCAGGAGAATCCCACCTACGGCATCTTCGGTCTGTTTCACATCCTCCCGCCCGCGCTGGCGTGGGTGTGGCGGCTGGTGGCCCCGCGTGGTCATGCCAATCCCAGCATTGTGGCGCAAGAAGGCATGAGCAGCGAAGGGGTGGGCTCCTACTGGCCGTTTGCCACCGGCCGCCGGGTGGACCAGGCCAACTTGTTGCTGGGGCAGATTCTCTCCACTCCCAAGGTCCGCTATATTCTGGTGCCCAATCAACACATTGGCGTCTGGCAGGTGGGCTTCATGCCCCAATGGATTGCCCGGGAATACCTGGCCCGCCGCGGCCATTTCCGGTTCAGCAAGGACCAGATTCGTCCCGCCCGCTGTCCGCTGGCGGGCTATGCCCTTACCTCGCTGGTGTTGGAAGGTCAAAGCATCGCCGCCATTTTCCTGCGCGTCGAAAAACAAATTGAGGTGGGCCCCGAAGCCTACGACAAAGGCGCCGCCATTCTGCGGGACTTTTTCCAAAAGCAATGCCGCGAATTCCTGGAGCCCGACCTGCATCCGCTGGGCCGGCAAATCATTCAATGCGTGCTGGACAACGGCACGGTGGAGGATTACGAGCGGCTGATTCCGCATGGCACGGTGGAGGACACGGATTAATCCTCGCGGTGGACCGCCCCCTCCGCCCAGCAGCAAGCAGCAGGCCATGCCTGATGGCCTGGTGGCAGGAGCCTCGCTCTGATGCTGGCTCATGCCGCTGGAGCCGGAATGGCGTTCCCCTGACCCCTGCACACCCCGGGCAGGAGTAAGCTTCCGCGCCCTTAGAATTCGATTTCGTAGTAGGGCGTTTGCTCGGTTTCACCGTTAAGCACGAAACGCCCAGCCTGCACCGGCAGCATTTTGCCCGTGCGCTGGCCGTCGTGATTGAGCACGTGCACGCGTTGAATCGGCCGCCCCGTCCATTGAATCTCCGCCCGCACCGGTTCCATGAGAATGGGGGCCGTGCCCTTGTTTAAGAGTTCGTTGCCGGCCGGGCCGATTTTCATGCCGGTGTTGCGCGCGCGGGCCAGCGCCACCACCAACACCCGCCGGGCGTTGGCCAGTGTGGCCTGGCGCTCCACGGCGGTGACGTAGAGCGCGGCAAACCTGGAGCGGGGCGTCAGGGTCAATTCCCCGAGCCGCGCCGGCTGGCCTTCGGCGAAACCCACCACGGCCTTGGTGGCGGGGGTATCCAGTGTGAAATATCCGCTGGTGGGAGTCTGGCCTTCTTTCCAGCGCAATTGCCGTGTGGCCGACACCAGGACATCGCCCTGGATGTAAGGTTTCAAATCAAAGGGGGGGGTCTCGCGCCAGGCGGAGGTGAAGTCCACCACACAGCGTGTGACGGCCAGCGCGCGAGCGGGCACCTGGGCGCTGTCCAGCTCCTTGTCGTCATACCCCTGAGCCACGGAATCTTCAAAACCGAGCTTGCCTTGGAATAGGGAGGGCATGTGGACGTGGCGGACGGCCTGCGGGGGAGCCTCCTGCACATCCCCGCGCAACACCTGCCTTGCCACGGCCGGGAATACGCCCAGGATTTGCGGCGCCACCACGTCCCATTCACTACCGCCCAACTGGCGGCTGAAGGTGCCCTGGTCGCCGTTTTGAAACATGTAGGAAGTATCCCAGCCCTGCAGGCCCATGCCGTAGGCGCCGATAATGGCCGGGCCTTCCACACCCCATTCATTCGGGAAAACATGAATCCACTCGGAGAGCATGAAGGGGCGGTCGGCCACCTGCTGCAGACCGCTGCTCAACATGCCGGAACCGGCGCGCGCGAGCATGGAGCCGGAGCGAAAGGAGCGGCCCTGCCCGCCGCCGAAGTAGTTGTGCCGGTCAATGAGGCCCACGCGGTAATCCGCATGCAAATTGGCGTAATGGCTGAAGGCGCGGCCGGCCTGCCAGTTGCTGCCGAGGATTTCACCGTCGTAACCCGCAGCGCGCACGGCGGCCACATACCGGTCATACGCCTCGCATTGTAATTCGTATAAAAATTGGAGGGTGTCCAGCAGCCGCTGGCGACGAAACGCCTGGCTGCCGTTCAACTGCGCCGGGTCCCAATACCACGGATTGCCCAGCGGGAGGATGTTGCGCTGGTCCAGGTGTTCACCGGCGGGGAAGCCTTCATTTTGGAAACCATCGAGGGCTTTCTCGCCCCAGGCCTTGAGAAGGCCGGCGTGGGTGCCGTATTTTTTGCGGAGCCAGTCAGAAAACCTTTCCCCCACCTGCCGGCGCAGGGTGGCGCTTTTTTGGAGCGGCTGCATGGAGGTGTAAAAGAAGATGCTTTGCTCATTGATGATTTCGACGGCCCACATCGCCGGGTCTTTGGCGTAGGTGAGTCCGGTGTAGGTGTTGGTGTGTTTAAGCAGATTGACCATCTGGCGAATCTGCAGGCGCTGCAGCTCGGGTGAGTAAAAAAACGCGCTGTGGGGCGCCCGGACCCGCCCGCCACGGCCTTGCGGCTGCCCGAATTCGTCCAGGTAGGGCACATCCCGGCGGTCCGCGGCTCCCATGCTGACCGTGCCAAAGTGGGCGCTAAGTTTGACAAATATGCCGGCCTCCTTGAATTTGGCGATTTGATAATCCATGCGGTCCAGGCCGGCCGGGTCATACTCCGCCGCGCTGTCCTCGGCCTGAATGCCAGCCCAGCCGGGGCCATCGGCGAATTTGTGCAGGCGCACGCTGTTGATGCCGTAACGGGCATAGAGCGCGGCGCGTTTTTCGGCCAGCGGCTTTTCCGGAGCGCAAGTGGCATAACACAAGTTGAGGCCCCAGAGTTTGATGGGCTGATTTTGATAGAGGAGTTGATGGCCCTGCCGCACTATGCGGCCGTGCTTCCCCGCCGGTTTGTCCAGCCACCCGCTCATGTCGAGCACGGAATCCGCGCCCGCACCCGTGCCGCGCCACGGATACCAGGCGGCCATGTTGTCCAGGTCGGGGATTTCCGCCGGACTGGCATACCAGGTAATGGCGGCAGGCAGGGTGAGCGTGAGCTTCAAGTCCCGGCCGCCCCCGGCTGCCAGCCGCTTTCTGGCCAGCACGATGCGGGCGGCGCCATCCGCATCCACATCTATGGGCGGCTCCAGGCGCAGGACGGCTTCCATGCCGGCTGGCGAGCGAAAGCGGAGGACGCTGACAGCTTCGCCCACCGGCCCCAAGGGCAGCGGCAGGGATAGAGTGCGGCTTTTGCCGGACATTTCCGCCACCAGTTGCCCGCCCTTGAAGATGCCGGCGGCGGGCGCCACCTCGGCAATGAAGAGGGTCAAATCAGCATCCTTGTCCGCACTGAGGGAATAATTCACCTGCAAGGTATCCGGCCCGGTTTGCTGCGCTGCCAGTTTAAGCGACAGCGTGGCAGGGCCGATGGCACAGGAAAACATGCCGGAAGCGACGCGGTTTTCCGCCTTTGTGCCTCCCTTGAGGCCCGTCCAAGCCCAGTTTGGCCCCCAGGCCGCCAATCCCAAGCGCATGAAATCCTGCCCTTGGCGACTGATGCTGATGCCTCCCTGGCCGTCCGCCAGAGCGATGAATGGCGTTGGCGCGGCAGGGGCGGCTGCGCTTGCGGAACCTGCCAGGACGCTGGCGAATAACAGGGCGCTCAAGAAATAATGGGTCATGACTTTCATGAACGGCAGCAAACTGGAGCAGCCGGAGCTGGTCAAGGCCGAAATCCAAGGACCTCTTCACCTGGGGGACCAGGTGGCCGCTGAAACGAGGACCGGGGCAATGACCCAGCCAACCGCCACCAGTGAAGGAGTAAAACCGACCGATGCGCTCACTTGAGGACAATCCAGGTGCCGGCCAGGCGGTCCTGCAAGCCGCGCTCGGGACGCCAGACGCCATAAATGGCGGCGGCCAAAGCCAGCAGCGCTGCGCCGGCCAGCCCCAGCAACAGCAGTTGGACGAGGAGGGGCAGGGATTGGACCAGTCCGAGGGTTTGCGGTTGGCGCAACGCCTCCTGGACGGTGAAGAAAAACACGAGGCACAGACTCGACATCAAAATCAGGGGAAACCACACCACCACCCAGCGCCATAACAGCCGCCAGCGGCTGGCGCGGTCGCCCTGGTTGTTCACCACGGCCATGCCGGCGAGGTCCACAATCCGGGCCTTGCCGGCCAGGAGAGCAGAAACCAGCTCCAGCACGCCCCAGAGCAGCGGGGCAAGTATCAGGAAGCCGGCCGCGGCCAGCCCGCTGGTCAGGAGGGTGGCGCGGTCAAACATGGCCACCGTGCCGGACAGTTCTTTTTTGGCGCGCTCCACCAGGGCGGCCTCGGGAGGGGGCTGGCGGTTGACGACTTCTTTTAACAGTTGGCGGTCTTGCTCGGTGAACGCGCTGGCGAGCGGGCGGTTTTCCCAAAAAGCGGCATTGTTAATCAGGGAGGCATAATGCCCCACAATAAATGCCCGCGCCAGCGCTTCGTCCGGAGGATTGGGCAGGGGGAAATCCCCCGCCTGCTGGGCCACGCGGTACATGGTCACGGCTCCGCGGAGGGAAGGCAGGTTGCCATATTCGGCCCGCCAGGCTTGCTGCCAGCGGAAGTATTCCAGGCTGCTGGCCACCAGGATGATGCCGCTCAAGAGCACGATTGCCGCCGGCACCAAAAAGATGGAAAGCCCGCGCCGCACGCGGCTGACCACTGCATCCCGGCCGGTCAGGGAGCGGAGGTTGCCCAGCACAAATTCCATGCGGTCAAACGCCGCACGCGCCAGGCTGTCCAGGAAACCCCGCGCATGCAAGGGCGCAGGCGCCCGCACCCCTTTGCCTGATGGCGGAGGCATGGGCAGATGACGCGGTTCCAGCACGCGCCGCACCATGGCATCGAGAAATTTTTGGGCGGCGTGGGGACTGTCCAGGGGCCACACCACCGCATCGGCTGGTTCCACCGGCGCTGCCGCGGGGGCAGGAAATTCCAGCCATACGGCGGTGCCAGCGCGGGAAATCCAAAGGCGGTTCAACGCGAGCGGGGGCGGCAATTCCAGTTCTTTGAGGCACGCATCCAATTCGACGGCCATGTCCAGCAGCCAAAAACGCACTTCCGCCCAGGCGCGCGGGCGGCGGCCCAAATCCGTCAAGGCCGCCCCGGCCACCGCGTCGTAGGCATCCCATAGACCGCAGGGAAGAGTGCCGCCGCACAACCAGCGCAAACGGCCGGGCCGCGCCAGCTCGCGGCGGGCCAGGGAGACGGCGGGGGCGGTGTCGGGACGCACATGCACCCAGACCTGCCGGCGCAGGACGGTGTCCTCGGCGAGGTATAATGCCTCGCCTGCGGCCTCGTTCTGCCACAAGCAGGCGAGCGTCCGAAAATAGCCAAACGCGGGCAAAGGCGCGGGGCTGGAGGGCGGCGGCGCGGGGTTCAGGCACTCAGCCGGCCGCAAGGCGGGGCGGCGCTGGGTTTTGGGACGCACGATGACGCGCGTGCCGCTGAAGCGGTCCAAAAGGGCCACGTAGCCGAAGCGTTTCCAGAGGGTGGCATACAACAGGAGAAACAAGCCGGCGCCGAGGGTGTCACTCCATCCCAGCCAGTCATGCTGGCGCATGATGCGGTATTCGTCCGCGCCCAAAAACAGCAGGGCCACCAGGGCGGGCAGCAGTTCCGGCGATAAAAACAACAAGGTCCGGGCGGCGGCCCGCGGCAGGCCGGGGACGTCCCCGCGCTGATTGACCACCCGCAGGCCCAGCAACGCCTTGCCCAGACCCGCGCCCCAGTGGCCTTCGCAAATTACCCAATACCCAAAGCCCCATAAAAAGAGCGGCAGCCACATCAGCGCGGCGGTCCAGGTGCGCTCCATCAGGAGGGTGTCTTGCGGGGATTGCCCCCAATATAAATGGGACAGCATCGCCGGCAGCGAGGCGATGAGGGAATCCACCAAGCCCGCCACAGCCCGAGGAGCGGGCCGCGCGGGTTCCGTTTCGGCGCGGGTGAAGGGAAGCAAAGCATCGCGGAGCTCGCCGTAGGAGGCAAACCGGGCTTTGGGTTCCTTGGCCAGACAGCGGAGGATGATGCGGGACAAGGCTTCGGGCAAATCCGGCCGCAGGCTGTTGGGTGGCGGCGGCGGTTTGTCCAGGACCTCGGTGATGAGCCTGACCATGTCCGAGCTTGCAAAGGGCAGCCGCGCCGTAAGCAAGTGATAGAGGGTGGCCCCCACGGAATAAATATCCGAGGCCACAGTCAGCTCTTCGCCGCGCAATTGTTCCGGAGAGGCGTAAGCCGGGGTGCCCAGCCAGGTGCCGGTGGCCGTAAGCAGGGAATCGCCGCGGGCCAGGGTGTTCACGGCCAGGCCAAAATCGCCGATTTTGATTGCGCCATCGGCGCTGACAAAGCAATTGGACGGTTTGATATCCCGATGCAACACGCCGGCGGCATGGGCGGCTTCCAGACCGGCAATCACTTGCAACATCGCCTCCACCGCCTCCGTCACCGGCAGCGGCCCCGACTGGCGGAGGCGGTCGCTGAGCGTGCCCCCGCGGGCCAGCTCCATGGCAATGACGGGAGTTTGTTGAACTTCGGCTCCGCCATGCACATAAACGACATGCGGATGGTTGATGGAGGCCGCCAGGCGGGCCTCGCGCAGGAAGCGCTTGCGGTCCTCTTCCGAGCCGAAGGTATGGCCCATGACCTTCAGCGCCACCAGCCGGCCGGTGTCCAGTTGCTCGGCCTCAAAGACTTCTCCCATCCCCCCTCGGCCCAGCAGGCGGCGGATGCGGTAGCCACCGAAGACTTCACCGGCCCGTGGTCGCGCCGCTCCCGCAGAGGGGTCGCTGGCAGGAGGCTGGCGGCAATGGGGGCACAGCCCCGGCGGGGCGTCGTCAGGCAAAGGCGCGCCACAAACTGGACAAATGCGGAGGGTCTTGTCCATATCTCAGCCAACTGCCGCCGTCCGGCCGCGCCGCCAGAGCGCCGGGCGATGGGCAATTATTCGGGCAACTGATATTTCAGGCCGGCAAGGCGGGTGCCGTCGGGTTTGAGGAAGCGGGCGCAAAATTCCCAGCCTAAATTATTTTGGGTCAATTTGACCAACAACGTATTCCAGCCTGGCTGCAAAACCACGTCGGTCTTATCCGACCCCGGGGTGAGCGGGCGCGCCACGTTCAGGGCCGCCACCTGGCGGCCGTTCAACCAGATTTTGACGCCGTCGTCGCTGCCAAATTCAAGGCGCGCGGGTTGTTCGGTTTCGGAATAAACACGGGTGCGCAAATAGGCCACGCGTTGTTCGCCGCCCAAGGCCTTGAGCACATCGAGGACAAAGGGGCGTTTGGGGTCTGTTCCGGCGGGCAACGGTTTCCATTTCACTTCGGCCGTGGCCGTTTCCGGCGGGAAAACGAGGTCAAACAATTCCTGATAGGATTTGCCGGCTTGCTGGTAGGGGCCGGCCATCTGCCAGACGGTGAGGTAATCCGCCAGGGCCTCGATGTGCTGGAGGCGTGCCTGCAAATCTTTCTGGCGGGCTGGCTCACTCACCTGCTTCAGGGCTGTTTGCAGCGCGCGGGTGCACTCGGCCGGATGCGCCCCGGCGAGGCTCTCCGCCAGCGCTGACACGGCCTGAGCCGCTTCATTTTGCAAGGCGGGATCGGCGGTCATACTGGCGGCGAGGGCCAAGGATTCCACAGTGGGCGCTGCGGCGAGCCGGCCCAGAATCATCCGTTTTTCCTCCACGCGCGAAGCCAGCCCGAGCAGGTCACGCAGGAGGGCGGCGCGTTCCGTTGTGCCCAGGTTGCCGGCTTCCTCGTGAACCAGACGCGCTGCGCCGCGCACGGCCAGGACGCGGAGGGTGTTTTCCGGGGAGGAACGCGCCAGCTCGAGGAGGGCGGGCAGGACACCGGGGTCCACCGAGTCGCACAAGGCGCGCAGGGCCGCCTGGCGGGCCTGGGCATCGGCGTCCTGCCGTCCGGCCAACAGGGCCGCCCGCACGCGCTCATGCCGGAGCTGCGCCAGAACGGGATACAAGGCCGCGCGGGCCGCCGCCTCGCCCTGCAGGCCGGCCACCAGCGGCTCGGGCGAAAAATCCGGGCGCGCCTGCAAGCGGCGGCAGGCTTCGAGCAGGGCTTCCTGGGCGGCGCGGCGCTGAGCGTCATCGGGGGCCTGTTGCAACGCCTGAACCAGCGCAGCAAGCTGGGCTGGTTTGGCCAGTTGGCCCACCGCCCGCAGGGCCGGGGTGCGCACGTTGTCCGGGCCGGTGCGGGCGAGTTGCAAGAGCTGGGGCACTGCCTCTGTCTCCTGACGCACGGCCAGGGTCTGGATGATTTCCGCTTGCATCGCCGGCGCGGCGGTGGGCAGCAACTTCAAGAGCGTCGGGGCCAGGGGGTCGCGCAGGCGGGCCAGCGCGCGCCGGGCGGCCTTCTGCTCCTGGGCGTCCTGGGACAGCGCCGCTTGCAACAAAGACGGCGCGTGGGCGGCCTGGCCCAATTCGGCCAGGGCGTTCACGGCGGCGATGCGGACGTAGCTCTCGGGGCTTCGCAGGGCCTCCACCACGGCACGCACGGCACTGCGCGCTTCGGTGGCGCGCAAAATTTCGATGACCGACGCCTGCACGGGCGGCGGGAGTTTGGGCAAGAGCCGGCCCAATTCCTGCGCCACTGCGGGAGTGTTCCATTCGGCGGCCACCTGCAGGACCGCGCGTTGCTGGATGGCATCCGTGCCCAACAGACCTTCACGCATCAGGGACAAGCGGCGTTTTTTGTCCGCCCGGAGGAGGCCGCACCAGGCAGCCTGGCGCACGGCGGGGGATTCCTGGGGGGCGGTCAAACGCTCATAGACTTTGAGGCCCGCGGCGGCGTGGGGTCCGCCCTGCAAGTTTTCGGCCGCGCGCAACAAGGCATCCACGATGGCGGTGCGGATGGGGCCGGAGGTTTTGTCGAGCCAGGGTTGCAAATGCGTGATGGCCTCTGCGCCACCGCGTTTGCCCAGGGCAATGGCGGCGGCAATGATGATGTCCGGGTGGCTGTCGTTAAGGTGGCGGGCCACCGGGGCGACCGGCATGTCCGGACGCTCGCCCAGGGATTGGAGAATGCCGGCCTTTTGCGCGCGCTGGGCGTCCGCCAAGGCCGCGAGGAGGGCTGCCGTGGCCTCCGGGCAAGGGAGAGATTCCAGCGCATAGCGCGCCGAGTGCGAGAGTTCCGGGTCGGTCAGCAGACGCGCCAGGGCGGGGACGGCGGCGGCGGTGCCGATGCGTTTTAACCGGGCGCAGGCGGCGTCTTTTTGCTCGGGCGGCGCCGGGCTTTGCAACACGGCGATGAGTTCCGATTCGGAGGGCGTAGAGGCGGCTGGCGCGGACGCCAACGGCCAGGCCAGCGCGGCCAGGAGGATGACCAGGGAGCAGCAGGTGGTGTTCATGCAAGCAAGGGGTGGAATCTTTGGTCGGGAAAGGAAAACATTCAGACTTGCCATGGCGGGCGTTGGGCAATGGACAGGAGGCGGTTGGCTTCCTCATCGCCCACAAATTGCTCGGCCACGGGGTCCCATTGCAGGGGGCGTTGCAATATTTTTTCAATGCCCCCCAGCAGCAGCGCGCTGGCGGCGCGGTGGGCGATGTCGGCATCGCAGATGGTTTTTTTGCGGGATTTGACGCACTCCAAAAAATTGCCGGAGTGGCTGTCGCTGAAGTAGAGATGCACCTCGTTGGGGCGCAGCGGCTCGCGGATGATGTCCTCCGGGTAACTGACCAGATTGCCGCGGTCCACCGCCAATCGCCCGTGGGCGCCCACAAAACAACAACCGCCGTCATGCCCTACGGGCTCCCCGGGATAAGGCCGCCCGTGAACGACCACCCCGTTGGCGTAGCGATAGGAGGTGCGCCCTTCCTCCATGAACAAGGCAACCGGCCCGGAGTCATCCATGCCGGCGGCCCATTGGACGATGTCATAATGATGCTGGCCCCAGTTCAGCTCGCCAATGTCGTAGCGGTGGGCGCCGGTGTTGCCGTCGTAAGGCACCCACGGTGCCGGCCCGAGGTACAAGTCCCAGTCCAAGGTTTCGGGCACGGGTTTGGCGGGGCCAAATTTCGCGCCCCAGGCAATCGCGCCGCCATCGCGGTAGGCGTAGATTTCCTTGAGCTGTCCCAGCCGCCCGCTGCGGACGTACTCACAGGCCCGGCGGAAATAGCCGTTGTATTCACTGCGCTGTTGCGTGCCCGCCTGGTACACGCGCCCGTACCGGCGGACGGCGCGCAGCACGGCCTGGCTTTCGCGGATGGTGCAGGCGGTGGGTTTTTCACAGTAAATATCCTTGCCCGCCTGCGCCGCCATGACGGACATCACCGCATGCCAGTGCGCCGGCGAGGCGATGAGCACGGCGTCAATATCGGCGCGGTCCAGCACGTGGCGAAAATCCGTGTACGCCTCGCACGGCCGGTAGCCGGCCTGGCCATACACCTGCTGATAATGTTGATTGACGCGGTCGCGCGCGCGCTCGCGGCGGTCGCGCCATACATCGCAGACGGCGAGCACCTGGACATCCTTGCGGGCGGTGTAGCCCCCGGCCAGATAGGTCCAGGCGCCGCCCAGCAAATGACCGGCCCCCTGGCCGCCCACACCAATGAAGCCCATCGCCACCCGCTCGCTGGGCGGCAGGGCGCCGCCGCGGCCGAGCACCGGCGCGGGCACCCACAGGGGAGCGGCCAGACACGCGCCGGCCCAAGCCAGTTGGCGCTGCAAAAAATTGCGCCGCGAAAATCTTGGGGAAACAGATTTCATGGCGAGGGATTATGCGACCGGTTGCAGCGTTGTAAAACATAAACTATTCCGCCCCAATCCCGGGAAGCAACGCTGCGGGTTTGCGTTATTGCGACCGCGGCCGCCTGCCTGCCGGGCAGGGCATTGCCATTGGTTTCCTCACCCAGAAGCCTGAATGCCGGGACCCGGTCCCCTGGCCAAGCCCCACAATCCTCATTGCCTGACCTGCGCCCGCACTTTACTTTTGCCGTATGATGTCGCGAATCAAATCAGATGCCCTGTTCGACGAAGCGTTGCGTTATCTGCCGGGCGGCGTGAATTCACCGGTGCGGGCCTTTCGCGCGGTGGGAGGCAAGCCTTTTTTTGTGCAACGCGCAGCGGGGGCGCGGGTGTGGGATGTGGACGGCAACGAGTACCTTGATTATGTGTGCACGTGGGGGCCGGCCATTCACGGCCATGCGCATCCGGCCATTGTGGCCGCCATCAAAAGCGCGGCGGATGACGGCACCAGTTTCGGCATCCCCAACCCGCGCGAGGTGGCGCTGGCGCGGTGCATCATTGAGCGCATTCCCAGCGTTGAGAAAATCCGCTTCTGCAACAGCGGCACCGAGGCGTGCATGTCGGCCATCCGGCTGGCGCGCGGTTTCACGAGACGCGATAAAATCATCAAGTTTGATGGCTGTTATCACGGCCACGCCGACTCGCTGCTGGTCAAGGCCGGCTCCGGCGCGCTGACGTTTGGGCATCCCGACAGCGCCGGCGTGCCGGCGGCTTTCACCCAGCACACCATCGTGCTGCCCTTCAATGATGAGGAGGCCGTGCGCGCCGCCTTTGCGGCCAATGCCGGACAAATCGCGGGCATCATTCTGGAGCCGGTGCCCGGCAACGCCGGCCTGTACCTGCCGCGGCCGGGTTATCTGGAGTTTTTGCGGAAAATCACGCGGGAAAACGGGGCGCTGTTGATTTTCGATGAAGTGATGACCGGCTTTCGCCTGGCGTTTGGGGGGGCGCAGGAGCGGTTTGGCATCCAGCCGGACCTGACCTGCTTTGGCAAAATCATCGGCGGCGGCCTGCCGGTGGGGGCGTTTGGGGGGCGGGCGGAAATCATGGATTGCCTGGCGCCGTTGGGGCCGGTGTATCAGGCGGGGACGTTGAGCGGCAACCCGCTGGCCATGGCGGCGGGCCTGGCGGCGCTGGAATTATTGGAAGATGGCTCCGCTTATGCGCGGCTTGAAGCGCTGGGCCAGCAACTGGAGGATGGTCTCAAGGAGGCGGTTGCCCGGGCGGGGGTGCCGGCGCAATTCAACCGCTGCGGCTCCATGTTCTGCCTTTATTTCACCGGCGAGCCGGTGCATCACCTGGGCGATGCCCTGCGCAGCGACCGTGAGCGGTTCAAGCGCTTTTTCCACGGGATGTTGGAGGCGGGCATTTATCTGGCGCCGTCGCCTTTTGAGGCCGGTTTTATTTCCACCGCGCACACCGAGCAGGACATCGAGCGCACGGTGTCGGCTGCCCGGGCGGTGATGCAGGGGTGGAAGTAAGCTTTCAGCCGGTGCTCCGGCCCGTGGCAGGCCGGGGCCGGCGCCGGAAGTGGGGCAAGGCCGGGCCGGGCTTCGCTTGCTGTTCGGACAAGCAGTGCTATGCTCAGCTTGACGGTGGTCGTTTCGCTTTATGAGCAAAATTGTTGGGATTGATTTGGGCACAACCAACTCCCTGGTGGCGGTGGTGGAGGCGGGCATCCCGTATGTGATTGCCGATGCGGAAGGCAACCGGTTGACGCCTTCGGTGGTGCATTTTCCGGGGCCGGAGGCGGAGCCGCTGGTGGGGCATCCCGCGCATCGCGTGCGCGTGCTCAAACCGCGGGAAACGGTGTATTCCATCAAACGGTTCATGGGCCGCCGCGGCGCGGAAATTCCGCGGGAAGAAATGCTGGTGACGTATCCCGTGCGCGGCGAGGGCGGCGGGCCGGTGCAGATTGACATTCACGGGCGCACCTACACGCCGGAGGAGATTTCGGCCGAAATCCTCAAGAAATTGAAGCGCGACGCGGAACGCGCCCTGGGCGAGCCGGTGACGCGCGCCGTCATCACCGTGCCGGCGTATTTTAATGACGCCCAGCGCAACGCCACCAAGCGGGCGGGCGAGCTGGCGGGCTTGACGGTGGAGCGCATTGTCAATGAACCCACGGCGGCGGCGCTGGCGTACGGATTGAACCGCCTGAAGGAAAAATCGCGCATTGCGGTTTATGACCTGGGCGGGGGCACTTTCGATTTGTCCATACTCGAGCTGAACCAGGGGGTTTTCCAGGTGCTGGCCACCAATGGCAACACCCGGCTGGGCGGCGATGACCTGGACCGGCGGCTGGTGGATTTTCTGGTGGAGCGCATCCGCGCCGCCGGCGGGCCGGAGGCCACGGCGGACCTCTCCATGATGTCGCGCCTGCGGGAGGCCGCGGAAAAAGCGAAAATCCAGCTCAGCACGGAAACGGAGGTGGAAATTGCCCTGCCGTTTTTGACGCCGCATTTCAGTTACAGCTACCGCCTCACGCGGGAGGAGCTGGAGCGGTTGACCCGCGACATCATCGAGCGGACCCGCGCGCATTGTCTGCGCTCGCTGGCGGATGCACGGGTGGAGCCGGCGGATTTGGACCAGGTAATACTGGTGGGCGGACAGACGCGCATGCCGCTGGTGCGGCGGCTGGTGGCCGAGTGGTTTGGATGCGTGGACACGGAATTTGCCGAAGCCCGCGGCAACCTGCCGCTGAGCGAGGAGCCGGCCCCCAAAAAAGGCCCGCAGCTCAACACCTCGCAAAACCCGGATGAAGCCGTGGCGCTGGGCGCGGCGATTCAGGCGGAGATTTTGAGCGGGGGCTTCCAAAACGTGCTGTTGCTGGATGTCACGCCGCTTTCGCTGGGCATTGAAACGTTTGGCGGCCTGATGAATGTCATCATCCCGCGCAACAGCACCATCCCCATCAAGGCCGGGGAAATGTTCACCACCGCGGTGGACAACCAGCGTTCGATGCTCATTCACGTGTTGCAGGGCGAGCGCGAGCGCGCGAAGGACAACTGGAGTCTGGGCCGGTTTGAAATTGAGTTTGAGCCGGCGCCCAAAGGCGTGCCGCGGGTGGGCGTGCAGTTTGAAATTGACGCCAACGGCATCCTGCACGTGCTGGCCCGTGACATTAAAACCGGCCGGCAAAAAGTGGTGGATATTAAATCGGTGGTGGACGTCAACGATGCCGAGGTGCAGAAGATGGTGGAGGAATCCATCGAGCACGCCTTTGATGATTTGCGCGCCCGGCAATGGATTGAAGCCAAGCTGCGCGCCGGCGAAACCCTGACCGCCACCCGCAAGGGCCTGGCCGAGTGCGGCCAGGAATTGAGCGCCGAGTACCGCCAGAAAATTGAGCAGGCGATGGCCGACGTGGAAGCCGTGCTGGCGCAGGAAGACCCCCGCACCAAAACCGGCGACCCCGCCAAACTCAAGGCCGCCAACGCTGCTTTGGACGAAGCCACCCGCCCCCTGGCCGACTTGATGATGGACAAGGCGATGGAGGCGATGCTGAAAAAGAAAGGCCTGATTTAAGGTCGGGAGCGGTTACGCCGACAGCACCGACAGCTTTAAGCCCTTGCAAGCAAGGTGACGCCAAATCGCCACCCACTGCCCAGGCCGAGCCTTTAGGGAGAGGGTTTGGCGAGTTTGGCTTTCAACTCCGCCATTTCTTTCTTCACTTCCGCTGTGCGCGGGTGGTCGGGAAACTCCTTGACCAGGGCTTCCAGACAGGCCAGGCGCTGGGGATACCGCTGCAGGAATTGGAGCCGCTCGGCGGTCTTCAAATAGAGGCGCACCTTTTGCTGCGGGGAAGGCCCCCGTTGCAGGGCGCTTTCGGTGGTGTAAAGACCGTCCAGTAATTTGCGGTTCTGCCAGTACAAATCCGCCAGCATCTCGGTGAGCACTGCGCTGCTGGCGGTGTTGGTCAGGTTTTCCAGGTACCGCATGATTTCCAGGGGGCTCAGGCCGGTGGCCAGATTGAGCACCACCACCTTGGCATGGGACCACTCGATGAGGGAGCTGTTCCGGGCGGCAAGGTCGGCATGCCGCTCCTCCGGCCGGCGCGCGGCCGGGCGATAAAGTGGGTCGCCAATGACGGTGGTTTGCCAGGAGAGATTGCCCTGCGCGGCGTAGGCGGCCTCGGCGAAAGTGGCGCCCACGCCCAGCCAGTTGGCGGTGAAGGTGGGCACATCGAGCGTCCCGGCCAAATAAGGCTCATCCGTAAAGCCAATGGTGGCCGCCGCGCCCTTGGCCAGGAGCGGCCCCGCCCAGTGCTGCAGGGGGTTGCGCACGGAAGCGGCGCTGAAGGAATGCAGATGGTACACAAAGGCTCCCGGCATGAACTCCACTTCCGGCAAGGTGAACGGCCCGGAAACATGCTCGTCATACCAGCCGGCGTAGAAGGCGATGTGACTCATGGGATAACCTGCGCTGAAGGTGGCGGCGTTGGTGTCCACTTCCGTCCAATAGCCCATGCGCCAGAGCATTTGCGCGGTGGTGGCCAGCCAGCGGTCGCCCAGCGCGTAATTGGTGTCGGTGGTTTGTCGCAAGTCCAGGTAGGCGCGGCCCCACAGGCCGTTGGTCTCCGCGGCCAGGGCTTGGTCCACCAGCCCGCGCGCGATTTCCGCCGAGGGGCCATCCAGGCGCGTCACCAGCAACAGGCCGTTGGTGGGGTGCAACCGGGCCACGTTGGTGGCGCCATGAAAGGGATTGGGCAGCGCGCCGGCAATCAAGTAATTGGTCACGCTGCCCGGCAGGCAGGCCAGCTCGGAATCCACCGCCGCCTCGTTGCGTTGAAGCGCCGGGGGCAATGCCGCCGCCGCCGGCTCTTTCAGGGCGGGTTCCGGCCGGATTTTCAACGGCACGCCATAACAGAGCACGGCAAAACGGATGCTGGCCTGCACGGGCAGGCCGGCGGGAGCTTGGGGGTCGGCATATTTCCAATGGCGGTTTTCCGTCAGCCAGCGCAGGAGGGGCGCGCGCAATTGCTGGTCATACTCAGCGCGGCTCATGGTTTCGGTTTTGGGGAGGGACAATCCAAGGAGATAATCCGGTGGCACGCCGCGGCGGGTGGCGTAATACTCGGCCACGCGCCGAGAATCAGGCAAATCCCGATTGTACACCACCACCACCGAGGCGGCCTCGTTGGGGGTGGCGGGGACAGCGGGGAGGGAGAACACGCCCAGGGCCACCGCCATCAGCCAGAAAGAGATAATTGAATTATAAATCATGCAAACGCCGTTGGCGCTGGCGGCGATTAACCCACAATGGCGGCGAAAATCAAGCCCGCGGCCCTCAGGCAAAGAAGGGATTGTTGGCCTTTTCCTCCGCCACGGTGGTCAGCGGCCCGTGGCCGGGGCACAACAAGGTGTCGGGGGGCAGGGAGAGGATTTGCTCGCGCACCTTGCTCTTGGCGAGGTCGCCGTGGGCGCCGGCGCGGCCCATGCTGCCGGCGAAAATGGCGTCGCCCACCATGGCCACAAAGGGGGCGTCCTCGGGCCAGTTGCCCACAATGTAGGTCACGCCGTCGGGGGCGTGGCCGGGAGTGGGACGGTGGGTGACGCGCAGGTTGCCCACGTGAATGCAATCCTGGGGGCGGTTGCGATGTTGCGGCAGGGCATCGGGCGCGCTGGTGTGTAGTTGCGCGCGCGGGAATCGCCGCCGAATGTCATCCAGCACCGCCACGTGGTCGGCGTGGGAATGAGTAATGAAGAGGTGGCGCAATTCCAGCCCCTCGGACTCTACGATTTGAAACACCGCCCCGGCATCATAACCGGTGTCAAACAAAGCGGCATCCCGGGTGGCCTCATCCCACACCAGGTAGCAATGCACGGAAAAACCGCGGCCGGAGGTGATTTGCCGGAGCTGCCGCCACTGGCTCAAATCCGGCTGGGCCGGATGCCAGCCGGCCGCCAGCCGCGCCAACCGGCCCGCGTCCAGGGTCAGCAATTTGCCCAGCATGGCAAAGTCCAGCGGCCTGCCACAATTGCCCTGAGCTTCCAAGGTTTGCAGCTCGTCCAGGCTGATTCCCAGCGCCTGGGCCGCAGTGGCAGCGCTGACGTTGGCCATTTCCCGCGCTTTGCGGATGACATCACCCACATGGTCTTCCAAACTCATGCGGGTAAAGTAGCGGGTGGCGGGGGGCGTGTCCAGTGAGGGGGGGGGAGAAGCGCCGGGTCAGATTTGAAAGTCCACCGCCTTGCGGGCTTCCTTGTTGAGGACCTTAATCTTCACGTCTTCCATCACCACCAACGAGCGCGGCGGCACGCTGTGGCTGAGGAAGACATTGGCCCCGATGGTGCTGCCCTCCCCCACCACGGTATCCCCGCCCATGATGGTGGCACCGGCATAGACGGTGACGCGGTCCTCGAGCGTGGGATGGCGCTTCACGCCGCGCAACTGCTGGCCGCCGGAGAGCGAGCGCGCAATCAAGGCGACGCCCTGGTATAACTTGACGTGATTGCCGAGGACGCTGGTCTCGCCAATCACCGTGCCGGTGCAGTGGTCCACGAAGAAATGCGAGCCGATGGTGGCTCCCGGATGAATGTCCATGCCCGTGCGGCTGTGGGCCCATTCCGACATGATGCGCGGAATCAAGGCAATGTGCCGGCGGTACAGCTCATGGGCCAGGCGATGCACGGCAATGGCCTCCACAAACGGATACGCCACAATCACCTCTTCCCGGCTCAGGGCGGCAGGGTCGCCGTTATAGGCCGCCTCGACATCCGTCTGCAAAATTTCCCGCAGGCACGGGATGCCCGCCAGCAGCTCCTCCGCGTATTGCCGCGCCAAGGGGCGCAGCTCCTTCTTGCGCGCGCCTTCGGGGGGCTTGTATTCGAGGCTCTTGTAAATTTCCTCCTCCAGCCGCACCAGCACCTTGTGCACCAGCACGGTGGTTTCCCACTGCAATTCCGAGGAATGCAGGGGTTTTTCATCAAAAAAACCGGGGAATAACAGGCGCATCAAATCCGCCGTAATGGCCACCACGGCGTTTTGGGAGGGCAGATTCTTGCCGTCCACGTGGTTGATGCCGCCTTGTTGCTGATAGGAGGCCAGTAATTGGTCGGCCAGTCGAGTCACAGTGTTGGTCACGGTAGTGGCGAAGAATCAGGCGCGGGTTAACGAATAGCGGGTTTGACCACCGGCTGTGGTTTGGCCGGAGGCGGCGGCGGGGCATCGGGGCGCAGCTCGCGATGGCTGCCGCCCTTGCTCAAATCGTCCTTAAGCTTCTGAAACTCGGCGGCGTCCAACTGGCCGTCACCATTCTTGTCATATTGGCGCAGCAAATCATCGGAGCCAATTTTGCTGGTGGCGCGGCGCCGCGCGGGGTCGCCGCCTTCGTACAAATCTTTGGCGGTCAAGCGCCGGTCATCCCCGGCTTTGGGCAGGGTCTGCAGCCGGTTGGTGGCGGCGGCCTGCGCCGCGGCAATCTCGGCCTCGTCAATCTTGCCGTCGCCATTCAAATCAAATTTTTTAAGCAACAGCGCGTTGGCGCTGCCTTCCTGCGGATGGGCGGGCACGGCGTATTTGACGCCGTCCACCACCACGGTGCGGTCGCCTTCCGGCGCACGGTTTTTGGCTTTCGGCTCGGCCTTGGGGGCGCTGGCCGCGGCCAAATCCCCTGTCGCTGCCAGGAGCACGGCGCCCGCCAGCCCGCCCAGACCCCACCGCCTGAACCAGGAGTTTCTCATGAGCATCTTGCCTCGATGAAAGAATGACACTTGGGCCGTCCGTTGGCAATGGCTATTCCGGTCCCTGGCATGGCCCAAAAAGTGCTTGCAATTATTGGGCAGGCAGACAGATTAGGCACCCTGATAAGGGTGCGGTGCCGACAAAGGCCGGCGCCGCCAAAAAGCGGATTAGAGCCAACAACGTGTCCAAAGAAGAACCGATTGAATTTGATGGCCGGGTGACGCAAGTGCTCCCGGGAACGATGTTTCGTGTGGCGCTGCCCACCGGGCATGAGGTGCTGGCGCATATTTCGGGCAAGATGCGCAAAAATTTCATCCGCATCAGCGTGGGCGACAAGGTGCGGGTGCAGATGTCCCCCTACGATTTGGGCAAGGCGCGCATCACCTACCGCATCAACCAATAGGCGGCTGCCCGGCCACTAAGGAGTGACGGACTTTCCGGCCCCCAACTCCGCCGCCAGGTTGTCCATGGTCCATGCGGCCCCCCGGCGTTGCAGGCGGTCGGCCGCGGCGCCGTGTTCCCACACCGCATAACGAATGGCGGTCAACGCCTGGGAGGCGGCCAACGGTTGCGCCAGCCAGCCGGCCAGGTAGCCCGCCAACAAGTCCCCTGACCCGCCCTGCGCCAGATGCGGATTGCCGGTGGGATTGAGGAACGTCCCGCTTTTACGTTCATGCACCAGCGTGAGCCATCCCTTGAGCACGATGCAGGCACCGGGAAAGAGTTCTTCCAAGGCTTGTGCCGCCGCGCAGCGGTCCCGCAAAACTTCGGCCACCGGGCATTTCAACAATCGCGCCGCCTCCCCCGGGTGCGGCGTGAGGACACGCAAACCGGCCGAAGGACCGGGAGCCAGCATGTCGAGGGCGCTGGCATCGGCCACCACGGGGCCGGGAAAGTCGCGCCAGAGGGCCTGCAACGCCTCCTTGAGGTCGCGATGCTCCAGCGCACCGGCCAGCCCCGGCCCCATCAGCCAGGCGTTGCACGGTTTTTGTTCAAAGGTATGCGGTGTCCACACCGTGACCATGGGCGAGCGTAATTGTGCAGCAATGGGCAGATATGTGCCTTCCATGGTGGCCACGGTGATGAGTCCGGGTTGGGCCTTTTGCGCACCCAAGGCCGCCAGGACCGCGGCCCCGTGGTAACCCGGGCTACCCGCAACAATGCCCAAATGGCCGAAACTTCCCTTGTGCCCATGGATGGGTCGGAGCGGGGGAAAGCCGGCGAAATCCTCGGCCAACGTCCATTGCACCTTGCCGGCAAAGGGGCATGGCACCAGGCCAATTTCCGGCGCCACCTGCAGGCGGCCTGTGTATTCCGCCGCCGTGGGCTGCAACAGCCCCCATTTGGGCGCGCCAAAAGTCACTGTCAAGGTGGCCCGCACCGCGGCGCCGAGGGGTTGGCCGGTGTCTGCATCCAGGCCGCTGGGCACATCCACCGCTGCCACGGGCCAGCCGGAGGCATTGATTTCCTCCACCAGCGTGCGCCAGGCATCGCCCAGGGGACGATTGAGGCCAATGCCAAACAATCCATCCACAATCCAGCCCGGGGTTTTTGCGTGCCGTTGCCGAGCCGCCTTGAACCCGGATAATGCCTCGGCGGGGTCGTGGACATTCAGCAGGGTGACTTTTTCGGGAGGGAAACATTCCGCCGCCGCCCGGGCGTCGTCCCCGTTGTGGCCGCGCCCGGCAAGGATGAGCAAGGGCTCATGCGGCTTCCACCAACACTGGAGTTCGCGGGCCAGAGCGGCGCCGGCCTGATGAATGACCTCGGCCTCGGAGCGTCCGGCCGCCCAGCTCTGATTTTCCCACTCCCGCATCTGGGCAATGGAAATGACGGGCACTGGCATGAGGCGATTGTAACCGCCACGGGAAGCGTGACAACCTTCGAGTGCAGCCGCATCAAGGGGGGCGGCGGGAGAGCAATTAAGTCTAGAAACGGAGGGTCACCACCACTTTGCAGGAAAGCTCGCTCCACTGGCGGCTGAGCCGCCACTCGTCCAGGGCCATGCCCTGGTTGAAAACCAGGTACGCATCGCTGCCGGGGCGGAAGGTCCAGCGCAACCGGCTGTTCCAGCCCGCGGAGCGGGTTTGGTTCTCGTATTGCACCAGGTTGTTCCAGGAGAGGTTGGGCGTGAAGGTGAGATTCAGCCGCAGGCCAACCAGGCGGGCGTCAAAATCCCCGCTGGGCAAACGGACACGGCGCAGTTGGTAATTGAGTCCCCACAACCAGTGGCTGGAGGGGCGCCAGGTGAGTTCACTCAGGTAATCCTGCCGGGTGCCGTGGTAATAATCGCCGTGCCGAAAGTTCAAAAAGACGCTCAGCGGCCGCGCTTCGCTGGTGCGGATGAACGTGCGAAATCCGCCCCAGCCATAATCATCGGCCGGAATCCAGACGCCCGGCCACATTTCAAAGGGGGCATCCACGACATCGCGGTTTAAGGAGTATTCCACGTACCAGGAGTCGCCCGCCGGCGTGGTCAAGGAGAGGTAAGGCAAATCATAATCCTCCTCGATGAGCCGCCTGCTGGTATCGGTGGCCCAGGTGGGGCGCAGCCCCAAGGACACCGAGCGCAGCAGGCGGGTGTTCAGGCGCCAGAGGTAGCGCGCGCCCAGGATGTACTGGCGGATGTCCCGCCGGGAAACAAACCCCAGCGCCGGATCAAAACGCGCGTCCACCTGCCGGAAAATGGCCTCGGCCTCCAGCGGCTCATTGGGAAAGTCCAGCTTGAAGCCCCAGGCCAGGCCGCGCCCGCCTCTGGCTTCCGAATCACTCATCAACCAGAAAGCGTGCCCCAGGAGCTGCCGGTTGTCGGCGAGCCGGCTGTTCAGGTAATTGAAGTCGGCTCCCACCACGGTGTTGTCTCCGCGCCGGCGGGGATCGCCATGGGTGAGCATCACCCCCACATTGGACTCCTCGAAGACCTGATGCGAAAAACGGGCGACGGTGAGGTTTTTGGAAGGGACGTCGCGGTAGGCCTCCTGCTGGACATTGAGCAGCCCCAGCGTGGCGCCATTCAACCGCCCGGTGAGCCGGGCGCCCCCCATAATGTCCACCGGCGTGCCGTCTTCGGCCAGCCCGATGCGGCGGGAATAATAGGGCAGCGGCGAATAGGTCAGTCCGCCAAAGCGCCACACGGAGGCGTCCTGCAGAAAAAAGTCCCGCTTTTCGGGGAAGAAGAGGGGAAACCGGGTCAGATTCACCACCCGCTCGTCCACTTCGGCCTCGGCAAAGTCGGTGTTCAAGGTGCCCTGTAACTTGAGCATGGGGGTGATTTGATAGGTCACATCCAGCCCTGGCCGGAACTCCCATTGTTGCCGCTGATTGAGGCGGTCATCGCGGAATTTGCCGCCGGCAAAGGGCCGCAGCTCCAGCCCGCGCCCCTGGCGCAACTGATGCAGGCCATGAATCTGGCCAAAATCCGCCAGGGTGGTCATGGCTTTGGCGGGGCTTACGGCCGTCCAGCGGAGCAGCTCCTGGTTGCGGCGAATGCAGCGTTCAAAGTTGCAGCCCCAGGCGTTGGTCTGGGGGTCAAACCCCAGGCTGCGAAAGGGAATAGCCATTTCCGCCGTCCATCCCTGCGCATCGCGGCGCGCATGGGCGTGCCAGAGGGTGTCCCAGGATTTGTTGGCCACGCTGAAGTTTTCAATCAAACCTTCGACCCGCACGCCGGCGGGGTTGACCATGAAATAATAGCCCTCACGCTGGCGGTTGAAGGTATCGAGGGCCACCATGAAATAATCATCGCTGCGGAGGTTGGCATCGTGCTGCATTTGTCTGGCCAGAATCGCGTGCGGTTGCCGGTCAAAGCAGCGCACTCCGAGGTATAAATAATCCCGCGTGAAAAGCAGGCGCACCTCCGTGGCCTCCGACGGCGCCGCGCCTTCCACCGGCAGGACCTGGGTAAAATTGGTGAACGCGGGAGCCTTGGCCCAACAGGCATCGTCCAGGCGCCCGTCCAGAACTGGCGCCGTTTCGGTGAACGTCACGGGCCAGAGGGCCGGAGGAGGGGTCAGGGGAGGGTTCAAGGTTTCCTCGGCCGCCTGGCCGTGGAGCAGGCCACAAAAAGCGGCGGCGGCGGCCAACCACAGCCGCCCCGCGCCCACAAGGTAATGCCATGCCTGGGTTGCTTGCACGTCCGACTCATGGCGCTCCCGTGCCCGTACGGAAGCCCTGCCTGCCATGATGTAGTCTAATTCGACGTGAAAGCTGAGAAGTTTATTTAATTCATGCGCGAAAAAGGCGCGCCGGGCGATTAAATGAGATTCATGAAAACCCCCACCGCGGCGGTGTAACCGTGGAGGTAATTGCGCGGCCCCACCGGGCCAATCTCACCGTTGCAGAAAAAGCCGGACACTCCCAGCGGCCCGAGGTGTTGCTGCACAAGATTGGCGTCATGGTCGGGCGCGCCAAACAAGCCCACTCCCCGGCCATTGCAGGCAAACAAACACCCGCCATATAGGGTGTGCCCCTGCCACATCTCCCGGGCGCGGGTGAGGAGGGCAATCATGTCCTCGGTGGCCGCCTCGGCGTCGCGGCGCTGAAACTGGATGGTCTGCCCGGTGCGGGGCCAGGCCCCCACCGCCAGCGCGCCGGAATTGGGATCGCCTCCGAGCAGATTGCGAATCAGGAAGTCGCCCCGATGAAATTGCTCGACATACTCGCTCATGGCCAGGCCGATGAACAAATTGCCGCGGGCCTTCTTTTGCTCCTCCAAATCCAGGGCGTGAAACGTGTCCAACAACACTTTGTAAGCCGGGCGGTTGCCAATTTGGCGGATGAAATTGCGTTCACTTTGGGTGATGGTCCAAGGCTCGCCGATGGGGGTGCACCCCTGCGAGATTACGGCGCCCAGCTTGACTTCACCACCCAGGGACACCACCACCGCGCCGTCATCGAAAGCCTGGTTATTCAAGTACACCTGCGTGCTGCGCAGGGAGGGCACTCCGCTGGCCAGGCCGCCCACCACCGGCAGGCCGGGATAGGCCTCATTCCATTGCTTGAGCCAGGTTTCAGAATCCAACGTGTAGGGGTCCGCAAAAGCCAGCCAGCCGTTGGTTTGTTCGCGGCCAATGCCGGTCTCAGCATACCAGTATTGCCGGTTGTCGGCCTCCAGCACCTGGGATTGGGTCAGGTGAAAGCCGCGCACCGTCGCGCCCGGCAAATGATACAAGCCCAGCACCGCGCCGGGGGTGTCCTCGTATTCCCGGGAGCCGGCAATCAACCCCATGCCGCTGCAGCCGGCCAGCAAGGGCACCCGCGCATGCACTTGAATCAGTTCCAGCGCTTCACCGGCATGCTCGGCCCAATCGGGACTCAAAAAAACCAGCCCCAGCGTGGGCGGACGGCTCAACTGCTGCCGCAGCTCCTGCGCCCACGCGGCAAGCCGCAGCTCTTCATATCGCCCCGGAAAGTAGGCCGAAATGGAATACTCATTTCGCACGCAGGAAGATAATCCGCGCCCGCCCGCGGAGCAAATGGGAAGGGCAAAAAGCGGTCAAAAAAAATCCCGTCCAACCGGCGACGGGCAGAGAGAGACGGGGGCAGGGAATGCTTGTTGGTCCCTGGCAGCTCAGATTTTTCTTGGGGGCTGCCTGGCAGCAGGGAGTTTGGGCTGCCGCGGTGTTACTGAATCCATCCGGCCCACTGGCCCAGGCGGCACAGCAAATATCCCAGGCCGCCGGAAATGGGAATGGTCAGGACCCATGCCCAGACCATGCGCTCCACCACGGTCCAGCGCAAGGCGTTGAAGCGCCGGGCGCAACCCACGCCCATGATGGCCGCGGAGATGTTGTGGGTGGTGGAGACGGGAATGCCCAAAGTGGTGGCCAGAAAAATCATGGTGGCCGAGCTGGTTTCCGCGGCAAAGCCGTTGATGGGCTGCAGCTTCACCATTTTATGGCCGAGCGTTTTGATGATGCGCCAGCCGCCGGCGGCGGTGCCGGCCGCCATGGTGATGGCGCAAACGACTTTAATCCAGAGCTTGATGCCCTCCATTTTCGCCGCCCGATGAAAATAGCGGACTGCCTGCGGCAAATCCTGCGGCAACTCCACGCCGTGCCGATGGAGCACGCCCAGGCAGTAGAGGGCTTCGGGATGATTGCGTTGCGCACTCTGCTGCCACAAGCGCACCGCCTGGGCGCGGTCCTGGGGCAGTCCCCCAACCCCATGCCAGTACCACGCGGCCAGCACGGACTGGGCCTCGGCATTGTTGCGGGCCACCCGTGCCTGGAGCCAGGCCAGGGCCTCGGCCTCCACGGCGGGCTGGCCGTCCAGTTTGCGCCGGGGAATGGTGAACGGTGGGGAGGGGGGAGGTAGATTTTCCAGCAACGCCGCCGCCCGGGCTTCGTCTTTGGGGACTCCCATGCCTTTTTGATAAAGCTCGGCCAGTTTTTCCCGGGCCTGGCGATGCTGGTTTTTGGCGGCGCGCTCGAGCCATTCGGCCGCCAGGCGGTAGTTGACCTCGACCCCGCGGCCCTCCAGGTAAAGCAACGCCAGATTATATTGGGCGTTGGCGTTGTTTTTCTCGGCGGCATGTTTGAAGTCGCTGGCGGCGTGAGGCAGGTTTTGCGGCAGGCCCTGGCCGTCGCGGGCCATTTCACCCAGTTGATTGAAGGCCTCGTACACCACGGGGGTGGTGGTGGGATAATACAGCCAGTTCAAATAGCGGGGCAGTTGGTCAAAAGTGCCGGCGGTGGTGGCGGCCATGAGCGCCAGGGCAATGATGCCCATGGTTTTCTGGGCGTCATTGGTGCCGTGCATAACCCCCATGGCGGCGGCGCTCAGGATTTGGGCCTTGCCGAAGGTGAGATTGACAATGCGCGGCGTCAGCCGCAACAGCGTGACCAGGAGATAAAGGAGGCCCATAATGAGGAAGCCCAGCACAAAACCGCCCAGGGGGGAGCTGAACATGGGAATGACCACCTTGTACAAAAGTCCGCCGCTCTTGAGCCAGTCACTGGGGTTGGGCTGCGACCAGATAATGGCCTGCCAGTTGCCTTTGGCGCCGGCCAGGGCGGCGCCGCACAACCCGCCAATCAGCGCATGACTGGAGCTGGAGGGCATGCCAAACCACCAGGTAATCAGATTCCAGGTAATCCCGCCCAGGAGGGCGCAAACCAGCATCTCGGAGGTGACGGTCACCACCTTGCTGTCAATCAAGCCGGAGGAAATGGTCTTGGCCACGGCCGTGCCGAGCATCGCCCCGCCCAGGTTGGCCAGGGCGGCCATAATCACCGCCTGGCGCGGCGTGAGCACCTTGGTGGAAACCACCGTGGCAATGGAGTTGGCGGTGTCGTGAAATCCGTTGATGTACTCGAAAATCAACGCCACCAGAATGACCACAATGACCAGTTCCATGCGTTACCCCAATTTGTTTCCCGCGGGCCGCCGGGTTCTCTCCGGCCGGCCCGCCATCGCCCGGAGGCGGTTCAAGAATGTTTCAACACAATGTAGGTGACGGTGTTGCCCGCATCGCGGCAGCGGTCCACCGTTTTTTCCAGCAGCTCATGCAGCTCTTTCAAGGCCAGCACCTGCAACGGCTCATACTTGCCCCCGTACAAGTCCTTGAACACCTCCAGCAGGTATTTGTCCGCCTCCCCCTCCACCTCCTGCAACCGGCCATTCAAATCCTTCATTTCCTCCAGCGGCGCATGGCGGCGCAAGGCCTTGACCATTTCCCCCACCAGAGTGGCCGCCCGCTCCACCAGCCGGGCCATGGGGGTGAAGTCATGGTCTTTCACCAGCGCCTGGATTTGCAGATAACGTTCCGCAAATTTTTCGATGGTCTTGGGGATTTTATACAGCGCGCTTGACAACGATTCGATATCTTCCCGTTCCAAAGCTGTGACAAATGTCTTGACCAGCCTCTCCTCGATTTCCTTGGTGATTTTTTTATCGTTGCGGCGAAATTCCGAGAATTCCTGCAAGTGGGTGGGCTGTTGCGGCTGCCGCAGAAGGCGGGTCAACACCTGGGCGCTGTGCAGGCCTTCCTGTGCGCTGGCTTCGAGCAAATTGTAGAAAACATCATCTTTGCCCAAAAGTTTTTGTATCGAAATCATGGCTGTAGATTTAAGAAACTAATGTTACGATAATTTGTCTAATTTGTTACGTAAATGTTACGGTTTGCCAAGTGTCCCGGGCAGCCGCTTCAAGGGCGGCCCTCCCTCACGCGGCCTGCGGGGAGAAAGCGGGGGGCTTTGGGGCCGCCGGGAAAAGGGGACGGGCTGGCGCCAAAACTGCCAGCGCCCCGACTGCATTTGCGCTTGGTCTTGGCCGGGGAGGAAGGTAAGATGGGCACCATGAAACGCATGTCATGGTGTTTTCCATTTCGGGCAGGCAAGGCGCGCTTTTTTCTCCCCACCCTGGGTCTTGGCCTCAGCCTGGTTTTAATTTGCACCAGCGGCGGCTGCAAGAGCGGCAAGAGCGCCGCTTGTCCCTGCAAGAGCGGCCAGGCGGCGGCCGCCGGTTGCGGGACGTGCCCCACCCCGGCGGTGGCGGGCGCCACCAACGCCCCGGCCCCGGCCGAAGAGGAAGTGGAGGAAGGCGAATTGATTTTTGACGGACAAAGCCTCAAGGGCTGGAAAATCACGCCGTTTGCCGGACACGGAGAAGTGGAGGTCAAAGACGGCAAAATCATCCTGCATGAGGGCATCATGACCGGGGTGAACTACACCAATCCCATCCCCCGCATGAATTATGAGGTGACCTGGGAAGGGTGCCGGGTTGCGGGCACGGATTTCTTTGCCAGTTTGACTTTTCCGGTGGGGGAGACGCATTGCACGTTAATCACCGGCGGATGGGGCGGCGGGGTGGTGGGCATCTCGAGCATTGACAGCATGGACGCCTCGGAGAATGAAACCACCCAGTTCATCGCGTTTGAAAATGGCCGGTGGTATCGCTTCCGCGTGCGGGTGACGCCGGACAAGATTGAGGCGTGGGTGGACAACAAAAAGGTGGCCAATGTGAACACCAAGGGGAAAAAGATTGATGTGCGCCCGGGGGAAATCGAGGAGTCGCGCCCGTTCGGCTTTGCCGCCTGGTCCACCACCGGCGCCATTAAAAACGTGCGGATTCGCAAGCTGGATTAAGGCTCAAGGCGTGGCATTCAGCCGCTGCTCCAGGGCCTGCAACCGTTCTTCCCACTGGCGGGCGGATTTTTCCTGCGCAGCCAGCGCGGCGCGCAAGGCGGCGACTTCCTGCTGCAAATTGTTGATTTTTTGCTCCTTCTCCGCCACCAGTTGATTCAGGCCCTGGATGGCCGCCAGCGCCACGCCATCAGCGTCCACCATGGCGATGTGTTTGTCATCGGCGCCGAGTTGGAAAGCCGCGTAGAAGTCCTGGGCCATTGGCCCCAAATGCCGTGTTTTCGCCTCGTCATCCTTGTAATTCCAGGTGGCCAGCCGAAGGCCCGCCACTTTGCGCAGCACCTCCAGCGGCTCCACCGCTTCGAGATTTTCCTTGCGGTCGCGGTCCGAGCTGCCCGTCACCGTGCCAGCGGCCACCAGGTCGCCGTTGGGTTCGAGGCGCAATTTGGTGGAGCTGGATTGACTGGTGAAGAAGAGGAGGCGGCCCGGGCCTTCGCCGTTGCCGCTGCCGGTGCTGATGATGGACCAGCGCTGGCCGCCGGCGGAGCCGTTTTCCAGGCCCAGCCAGGTGCCGCCGGTGCTGGTGCCGCGGACTACGGCCACCGTTTGATTGGGAGATTCCACCCAGAAGCGCTCGCCGGGCGAGGTGGTGCCGATGCCGACGTTGCCATTGGCGGCAATGCTCAGGCGCGGTTGCGAGGAGGTGAGGAAGTCCAGCCCAAACTGGTTGCCGCCGCTGGTGCGCTTGGAAACAATGCCTTCCCCGCTGGCCGTGCCCCCCAAGCGCAAGCCATTCACCAGCGAGCCGGTGTTCAATCCCTGGGCGTCCACCACCAGGCTGCCGTTGGCGTCATCCAGAATGTTGCGAAAGACCGGGCTGCCGGGGGCGGCGCGCATGGAGCCGACCACGCCGGAGTTGGCAATGGCGAAAAACGTCCTCCGCTCGCCGGCGGGCACGATGCCAAAGGCGGCGCCGGGCGGCGCGTAGATGCCCAGTTGCAGACTGGAGAAAGTGTTGATGGCGAAGGCGCCGCCGGCGTCATTGGCGTTGCGCAGGCGCAGGGTGACATCCGGCCCATACAGCTCCAGCCGGGCGCCGGGGGTGGTGGTGCCCATGCCCATGCGGCCATCCGGGAGCACGTGCCAGTGAATGGTCCCGTCCGGCGTACGCAACTGGAAGGCACCGTCCGGGTCCCGGTCATGCCGCAGATTCCATTTGGCCACGCCGTCTTCGGAGAAATAAAGGACGGCATCCTGCCCGGCCAGGGCATCCACCGCCACCGCCGTGTGGCCGCTGCCGGTGCGTTTGAAGCGGGCCACCACTTCATTGAAGCCGGCCACGCCACCCAGGGCCGTGCCTGTGCCTTCCACGGCCAGGGGGTTGCCGGGGGCAGTCGTGCCGATGCCCACTTGCTGGGAGCTGTTCCATGCCAGCGCGATGCGTTCGCCCCCGCTCTTGGTGCCTAACGCGCCGCCCGACCAGCCATAAGCCACCGGCCCATCGGGGGTAATTGTGGCGAAAGGTTTGCCCGAGCCATACCAGCCAAAACCGTGATTGCGATCGCTGCCGCCCCGCAGAAACAAATCACCATCATTGATGCGCAGGTTGCCCTCCACGTCGAGCATGGCATCCACCGGCGCCGCCCCGATGCCCACGCCGCCACTGGCGCGGATGAGAAATTGATGGTCAGCCGTGCTGGCGAAGGTGGTGGTGGTGGAATTGTCGGCCCACACAAAAGCCGTGGTATGGAGGGCGCGCGCGCCGGCGCCGGCGGCAAAACTGGCCAGTCCTTCAGCCGAATTATTGAAGCCGCCGGGGATGGTGGCATACGTGTTTATGGCCCGATTGCTCCACCCACCGCCCACCGCGGCAAAGCTGCCATTGGCCCAGTTGGCCAGGCCGCCGGCCACGGTGCCATAAACGCCCGCCACGGAGTTGCTTGCGCCGCCGCCCACCGCGCCGCCGGTGAGAGAGACGACGTTATTGGTTCCGCCGGCGATGGTGGCGGATGGTCCGCTGGCTTGATTGGCATGGCCGCCGCCCACGGTAGCGCCCACTTCGGAGGCGCGGTTGGCGCGGCCGCCGCCCACGGTGGCATGGCTGGCGGTGGCGCGATTGGTTTCGCCGCCGCTCACGGTGGAAAACGGGCCGGAAGCGGTATTCAAGTAGCCCCCTCCCGCCGCCGCCGCCCCCCCGGATACCACGTTGCTCAAACCGCCAGAAACGGCGCCGTCCGCACCGCTCACGGAGTTGCCGCGCCCGCCGGCGATGGTGCCATAAGAGACCGTGACTTGATTGGAATTGACCGCGTTGCCACCGCCGCCAATGGTGGCGCCCACCACGCCGTTGGCCACGAAGTTGGCCGCATGGCCGCCAATCAGATTGGGGCTGGTGGCGTTGGTCTGAGCGCGCACTGCCGGGGGCTGCCAGCCCGCCACGCCGTCCGCATCAGAAACCAGCACGGCGCCGGCGGCGGCGCCCGCCGGCAGTTTCAAGCCAGTGGCTTGAACGGTGCCGGCCACGTGCAATGCGGATTGCGGCGCATTGGTGCCAATGCCCATACCGCCCGCGGCGCGGAAAAGCACCTGATGCGGCGCGGTGGAAGTAAAGGCGAGTCCGCTGCTGCGGTCAGACCAGACCAGGGCGCCGTCATGCAAGGCGCGGGCGCCAGAACCAGCCGCCAGGCTGGTCGTGCCGGCGGCCATATTGTCAGCCCCACCTGGAATGGCAGCGGCATAACCGGAGGCCTGGTTATTAAATCCTCCCGCAATGGCGGCCACTATTCCCCCCGCCTTGTTCATGGAACCAGCCCCAATAAACGCATAATTATTGGTTGCCGTGTTGAAACTGCCCCCGGCAATGGTGGCGCCGGGCACCCCGGACGGAATCACGTTGCTGTCGGGATTGAGCGCCAGCGAAGCGCCGGTGGGATTGGGGGACAGCCGCAGGCCTGCCGTGTTGTTCACGCGCAGCTCAAGGGCCGCGTTATCCAGCGTGCCCAACAGCGCCGGGTTGCCGGCGTTGGTATTGCCGCCCACGCGCCAGAAGTCCGTGGCATTTAATCCATCCAGCAAATCCGCGTTGAGATTGGCCACCACGTCTGCACGGGTCACCGCAAAGGGCGGACCCGTGGGCGGGTCAAAGGTCAGCGCGCCGGTGAAGGTCTGGTTGGAGGCCAGGCGCGCCACACTGGCGGGCACGGCAGCCTCGGGCAGCACGCCGGTCAGCCGGGCGGCAGGCAGGTTGCTCAAGCCCGCGCCGCTGCCGGTGAAGGCGCCGGCAATCTGGTTGGTCAGATTCGTGGCGGTGAGCACGCCTTGAAAACTGTTGCTGGCGGTAAAGGTTTGGGCGCGGTTCAACAAGGCCACATTGCCGGAAAGCCGCTGGTCCACGAGCACGCCGCTGGTGAGGTCCGCCGCAGAATGTTGATGGCTTTGGCGCGCGAAGGCCGCGCTGTCCAGGCCGTCCAGCATGTCCGCATTGAGATTGGCAATCCGGCTGGTGTTGCCCACGGCAAAGGGCGGGCCGGCGGAAGGATTAAATGTCAGCGTTCCCGTAAAGGTGGCGGGCGCATTGAGCCGGGCAATGTTGCTGGACAGGAGGGTGTCACTCACGCGCCCCAACAAATTGGAAGCGGTGTGCGCGTGCATGGCGTAGGGTGCGGCGGTGATCCATTGTCGCGGTGCCAGCGTGACATGAGGGCCCGTTGAGCCATACGGGCGCACCGCCACTTCCAGCCAGCGCTCCGGGCCGGTGAACAGCCCCGGCCCAAAATCAAGCACGACTTGAAACAGTCCGCCGCTGACGGCCACGGGCGCGGCCTGACTGGGCGGCGTCAGGGGGATGGCATTGGTCGGCCCGTCAAACAGCGTAAAACGGAGGTCATACAGGCCGTTGGCGGGGAAGCCGTTTTCGATGAGCCTTCCCTGGTAGGAGAAGGCGGTGGTTTGCGCCAGAGCCGGCCAGGCCAGGGTGAGACACAACCAGCCGGCGGCCAGGAAGGATGGGGCGTTTTTCATGGGAGTTTGGGTTGCGCAGTTTGGCTGACAAATTACGGCCAACTCAAGTTGCAGTCCTTGGCGCGCAGCGGCGCCAGGTCAAAGTCCACGCAAGGGCCGAGAGGCGGCGGAAAATTACGGCGAAATTCCAGGGTGGGATTCAGGATTTGATTAAAACTCTCCTGATTGCCCGCCACAGTAATGTTGCCCGTCAGCCGCACTTCAAAGTCACCGCTGCCGCTGGTGTTATACAGCGAGGCCGAAATGCTTAAACTGGCTATATTCGCGTTGCCAAGGATGCTCAGGTTTTCGCTCCAGTTCAGGCTGTGGGAAAAAGCCACGCCGGAGGAAGAAATCAAGGTGAAGTTGGGCGGGGTCCAGCTTAATTTATTCGCGTCGCCAAACCGCAGGGTCGGCGTTCCGCTGATGCCCTTGTTGTTCAGCGTGTAATCGGCCTCCAGCACCTCGAGATTGTTGATGGACAGTACGCCCCGCCCCGTCAGACTGAAAGTCCCGTCCGTGAATATGTTGCCGCCAAAAGACAGGCCGGCGTGGAAGGTGCGCCCGGCCGCCGTGAGATTGAACGCGCCGCCTGCGCTCAAGCCAGAGCTGCGCAGGCGCAGGTAGCCACGCGCCGCGTTGAAGCCGGCCAGCGTCAGGCTGCCTTCCCAGTCAAAGGCTGGCGCGCCGGAGGAGAAGAGCGTGCCGCCGGTGAAGCGCTGGCCGAAGTTGACCAGGCCGAGATGGCCGGAAAAGTTGCCCAGGCTCAAATCGTTCAGCCCGGTTCCATCCGGCGCATGCCGCACCAACTGGCAGGTGACGTTGGTGAAGGGGAAGTTGCGCACGCCCAGATTGCCGGGCGACAGGGGGATGGCGAATTGCCCATCTGCCGGAATGGTAAAGTCCGGCAGGTTGAGCGTGCGGTCCAGGATATTGGCGGCGGTCATGCGCAGGCGGGCGCCGGTGGCACGCAAGGTGTTGTTGGTGAACAGCAGGGCAACGTTGGCGCCCGCCGAGGCGCCTTCGATTTGAAAGACCCCCACGCTCACGGGCTGGATGGTTAACGCGCCGCTGAGGGTTAGCGTTCCGCTGGAGGATATATCCAGCGTGGCCGTGGCGTTGACGGGGCGCAGGTCGTCGTTGCCGGAGCCGCCCAGGCAACCGCCGGAGACATCGCCCTCCACCCACAAACGAGTCACTCCGCCGGTGCGTTGCAGGGTGACTGCGGAGCCGATGTTGAACTGTGCCACAGGAAACGACGCCGGCAGCGACAGCGAGCCGGTTTTCAAGGAAGTAATGCGATAGGTGCCGTTATTGGTCACCGTGCCGAAAACATTGACCGAAGTTCCCAATCCAGGCAGCCGCAGCAAAGAATCGTTATTGATGGAGAGGGTGGTTACGCCGTTGGTACGGACAAGGGTTATCGAGCCGGTCAGCGTAAAGGAATCCAGGGATACCTCCACCGCAGGAGTGGTGATGGAGAAATTGCCGCTGCGTGGCAAGGTGAATTCCGGCAAGGCAAACTGGCCCAGAAGGGTATTGCGATAGTACAACCGCGCCCCGGCCGGCCAGCGCACGCCGGTGGCATCCACCACCAGTTGAAAATTGCCGCCGTCCGGAGGCGCCAGGTGGAAACCGCTGGTTTTGTCGGGGAGCATCAGTTCAGGCAGGGTGAAGGTGGCGGAGGGGATGATGACGCCGTTGTTCTGCACCCAAAGCTCGCCGGTAATGCTGATGCCGGAGTTGATGGTGCCCAGCGCGCCGCCGCTGAAGGTGCCGGTCACGCGCAAGGAGTGTTGGTCGAACTGCACGGCGCTGGCGCCGCTGAAATTGATGGGCAGCGTGCTGGCGGGGGTGAAGGAGCCGCTGAGGGAACTGGAATTGACCAGGCTGAAGGCGCCGGTGCTCTCTAGAGCGCCGTCCATGGTCACATTGAAGGCGGTGGTGAAGCCCGGAATGCTCAGGGTGGCCTTGTCCAGCAGCAGGCGCAGGGTGGTGGCGGTGCGCTGCACCTGATAAGTGCCGCCGCTGAGGTTGAAGCCCTTCAAACTCGTCGTGGGCAAGGCGCCGCTGATGTTGAATGTGCCATTGGGCTGCAGCGTGAAGCCGTCTAGATTCCCGTTAAACAACGTGGTCCCGTCGAACAACAGCCGCAGGTTGGACGGGCAGCGCAGTTCATTCGCGCTCCAGGAGGCGGTAATCAGCCCGCCGCCCGCTCCGCTTTCGATGCGGAAGGCGCCGATTTGTATCGGCTGCAGGGTAACCGAGCCGCCCAAGGTCACGCTGCCCGGGGTGATGGTCAGGGTCCCGCTGGCGGAGCCGCTGAGCGGGAAGCGGTCCAGCACGCCGCCGCTCAAGTTGCCGGACACCACCAACCCGTTGTGGCTGAAACTCAGCGAGCCATTGGCGAGCGCCGAAACGGGCAGCGGCGGCGAGACCCCCGACAGACTCACACTGCCCCCGAAACTTCCGGATAGCAAAAACGTCCCATCATTATTGAGACTGCCGCTGACCTGGGCCAGCCGGCCGAGGTGAGGCACCTGAATCATGCCGCTGAAAGTGGGCACCCGCAAGGTTTGGCCCACGCGTTCCAGGGTGAAGCGGGCATCGGAAATGCCAAAACCGCGCCAGGTGAAGTTGAGCGGCGGCGCGGCGCCCACGCTGACCGAGAAGTTGCCATTGGCATCCAGCGTGATGGCGGGCAGCGGCAGCGGCGTGGCGAAGTTGTCGCCGAACTTGAATTGCGCGCCCCCGGCCAGTCGCAAGCCGGTATTGTCGAGCACCGCATCAAACACCGGCCCGACATAAGGAATAATTTGGAAATTGTTATTGGTGAATGGCTGAATGGCAAGGTTGGCCGAGAGTTGCAAGGCGCCGTCCCGCGTCACGCGGATGCTCCCCGCCGCGGCGCCTTGCGGCAGCACGGTGGCGAGCACGCCGGAGTCTGTCCGCAGATTACCGGTGAGCGACAAATGTTCGTGAGTGAACTCCAGAGTTGCTGCGCCACTCAAACCCGGCACGGGCAAGCCGTTGAAGCTGGGACTATTGACCGTGCCGGTCAGGCGGAAGGTACCGTTATTGGTGAAGCCGCCATTGACGGTATGGGTCCCTGCAAGGTTTGGCACCGTCAACTGGCCGCCGTTGAGCGTCAGGGTGGGCTGGCCCCCCGCAGGGCGGTCCAGCTCGATCGTGCCGCCGTTCATGGTGAAGCCCAGCAGCGAGTAACTGCCCAAGGAGCCGGTCAGGCGGAAACCGCCATTGTTGGTGATATTGCCGGTAACATTGACGGGAGGCAGCGGCGGCACTTCCAGGATGCCGTCGGCAAACATGCCATTCTGATTGAAGACCAGCGAAACACCACCCCTGAAAGCAGGATAAGGGATGAGCTGCATGGGAAAAGGAGGGGGATAAAATACAAGCATCCACCCGCCGTCACTCCGGAAATCGCCCCCCAGTCGGAAACCATCGAATCCCGGCAAAGTCACGTCGCCCTCCAAATGCACCTGAGGAGCGTGCCGTGGCCCTTGCCGCGTAAAACGAAACTGAATGTTTTTGAATCCAAAGCCTTTCAGACTCACCTCCGCGTCCGTCGCCACAAAGGCAAAGCTCCCGTCCGCATTTAATTCGCCGGTGAACCAGTTGGTGGACAGCAAGGCCCATAAGCCCGCGCCATCGCCCAGGCTGAAGGAGGCGCGGAGGCGTCCGAGGCGCTGGGCGGCGGAAATGTCGAGTGAGCTGCTGAAATTGCGGGTGGGAAAGTTAAACCAGAGGGCCGAGGGCGCCCAGGTGCCCATGTGGACCTCGCCGGCGCTGGAGACGGTGCCGGTGAAATTCAGTGTGGGCAATCCGGGAAATGTGACTCCCGCGCGCAGGATGCCCTCCAGAGCCAGCGTGGCCACACCGTCGCCGCCATTGGTGGGGTTGCGGTGGAAGTGGAACTTGGTCAGTTCAAAGGGATAGTCCGATAACAGCAACAACTGTCCCGGAGAGGTGATGTGAATGTCCAGCGCGCCATTGTTGCTGGCGGTGAAACTTTGCAGGGTCAGCGACTGGTTTTGCAGCCAGTCCGCCAGCAGGGTGAGTTTGGCGCCCGAGTTGACGGCAAAACCGTTCTCATTGAATGCGCCCCGCAAGTTGCCGCCGTCCGCGCCGGTCAGGCGGAAGATGCCCAGATTCAACGGCGGCAGCTCCGCCTCGCCGTTGAAAGTGGGCGTGCCATCGGCCGACAACCCGAGCGAGCCATTGACGCCGCCCGCGCTCCACGTGAACAGCACCCCGCTTTGGCTGGCTTGCAAGGAGGCGCCGGCGGGCACGGAAATCCCGCTGAAACTCAGGCCGCTCCCGCCCAGCGTAGCCGTCAACAGGAAAGTGCCGTCGCTCCGGACCTGCAACGAGCCAGTGACGCCGGGCTGCAGGACGACCTGCCGCTCCAGGCCGCCCCGCCCCGGGAACAAAGTGACGGAGGCCGAAGGGCCGAAGGAAACGGAGAAGGAGGCGCTGGATACTCCCTGGCCGGACAGCGTCATGGGACTAAACAAGCCGCCCGCGCCCAGGCGCACGATGTTCAACAAGTTCAAATCATTGGTCAGCTCGACTGTGGCATTCCACGGGCCGGTGGTGCTGAAGGTGAAGGGTTCGTTGCGGGTTTCGCCATGCAACAGCAGCGTGTCGCCGGTCAGCGAGGGCAGCGCCAACCGGGCAGGATTGATATACACACTCATCGCGGGCTGGCCGTTGGCCAAGGCAACCGACATCCGCCCGCCCAGCAGCGGGCCGCTGGTGGGCAGCAGGCGGAAGCTGCCGAGGTTGAAGATTTCCAATTCTCCCGCGGCGCTGAACCGTGGCGACGGGTCCGTGGCAAAGTCAATCTGCACGTTGCGGAAGGTCAGCAGCTCGTAGGGCATCACCGGCGCGTTCAATTGCGCGCTCACCGCCGGCAGGCCGCTGGCCTTGGGCAGCACGGAAAACTCGGCATTGGCAATGTCCAGCAGCGTGACCGGCCCGGCCTTAAAGCGCGCCCGGCCTTGAAACGCCAGGCCGCCCTCGCGCCGCGCCCGGGCCACCGGCGAGTGGTTGTCCGGCTGGTAGTTGGGCTCATAGCGCGGCGAGTACGCGCCCAGGGAGAAAGCGCCGTCGGCCTCTACCAGCGCGGACCAGGCCGCCGGGAAATGGAAGTTGGTCAGCGTGGCCTCCAATTTAATCTTGGGCAGGTTGGCGGCGATTTCCTCCAGAAACTGCTGGGCGGCAGCATTCATTTGGGCCTCGCTTGAAGCTTCGGAAAGCTGCCGCTGTAATCGTTCCAAATACAACGTAAAATTGCGTTCGATGTTGATGGTGGGACATTGAGTCATCTGGAACTCCAGAATGGCGCCGTCGGTGAAGTCGCTCAGCCATTGATTGGGCGGCAATTGCGCCAGGGCGCGGAAATAGGCGGGACGTCCCTGGTCGAAGTCGGGCGGCATGATGTCCAGGCGCGCGCGGCCAATCGGCACGCCGAGCAGTTTGCCCTCCAAATAACCGGTCACAAAGGCTTGCTCCACGGCATACGGCGGCCCCGGGTTGATGCCGCGAAAATCAAATCGGTTGATGGATTCAAGCAGGGCGCGTTTGGAGAGCGGCCGGCCGTTGGTATCGGTCAGGCTGGGCGGATTGGGCGCGGGAAGATAAAAGCCCAGGGCGCCCGCCGTCTGCATGGTCAGGATATATTCCTGCACATAGGTAATGGCGGAGAGCAGGCGTTCCAGCGGCGGGGCGTTGGGGTTCAATGCGGTGCGCAGTTCCTCCGGCGGCGCGTCATAAAGCGCACGCGGCACCCCCAAGTAGGCGCCGCCCAGAAGGCCGCCGTGCGGGAAGTAATCCTCCGCAAAACTGCGCCCGGCGACCTGGGCGCGCTGGGGCGAGCCTTCCGGAAACGCCAAAAAGAGGTCTTCGGCGCGTCCTTTCCAGTTCGGGTCAGCAATCAAGCCCGAGGACGTGCCCGGCAGGTGATTGGTCAAGGCGGAGAGCAGCAGCTCCAGGCGTGAGGGCAGCGGCGGCTGGCGGTCTTCCGGACGCACCCACGTGCCGGTATAGGCCGGATGCGCGGTGAAGTTGGGCATGACCACGCGAGCCTGAGCGTCAAAAGACTTCAGCCCCATGGGGCTGAGGGTGTAGCTGAAGGAATAGATTGCGTTTTCCGTGACGTAATCAAAGGTTTCGTCCAGATAGGCCGCCAGCGCCTCGGGGCTGCGGAATCGTCCCTCCAGCCCCGCCAGCAGCATGTCGCCCGCGTTGGGCCAGCTCACGCTGTAGGCAAACATCATCTCTTCGTTGGAAAACATGGAGAAAAACGCCAGCGCGTAAGCCGCGAAATAGCCCACCACGGTACGCCCCAACACCTCGGCCATCATGGCTGCCGGCGAGCCGCTGCCCACGGCGATGATGTTGGTTTTGTTGGCATACGCCGCCACCCCGCCCAGGTTGTAACCGAGCGGGATGCCGAAGATTTTGGGTTTCGCCTCACCACACAGGCGCAGCTCGGGGTTGAGGCGGTCCAGGCCCTCCCCCAAGGCGTTGATGAACATCTGCTTGAGGCCGGGCGGGGCGAGGTCGGGCGGCAACTGAATCATTTCCCCGAGCAGCGCGATTTTTTGCTGGTCATTTAAGAGGGCCGGCAGGGCCGAGGCGGCGTAGCCCACATATTGGGGAGCCACCTTGTTGAGGAGATGGTCCAGCGTCGTGCGGCTGAGGCCGAGCACAAAACGGCCAAAGGCGGCCAGCATTTCCGAAACGCAGCCGTCACACCGCAACTGTGCGCGCAACGTGCCCAGCTCCAGCGGGCCAAGGGACACGTTGACGTCGCCGCACACCGAGGGATTGGGCAGGCCCTGCGCGTCGGTGGCGGAGACAAACAGCTTGGCGCGCGCCATGGGCACGCCCAGCACATTGAGCTTGCCGCCCACGCCGCCGGAGCCGGTGGTGCCAAGAATGCCCTCGCCGGTGACATTGGCGAAGGCGGAAACGCCGGTGTAACTGAAGGTGCCGCCGACTTTGAAGGTAACGTCCGGGCAAGGCAGGCCGGCCTCCGCAACGTCGCGGATGACGGTGTAAATCAGCTCCGCGCCCTGCTGTTCATTGATGGCGGCGGCAAGCACCTCGCGGAAGCTCTGTTCCAGCACAGTCAGCGATTCCTCCCGGAACTGGTTGAGCCGCTGGGCGGCTTCCGCGCCCACAATGGCAGGATTGGCACTGGGCAATGTCTCCGCCACCTTGACGCGGATGGCGTTGGCCAGATTGGAGCTCAGGTTCACGCCTTGGTTTTTGAGGTCCTGAATGCGCTGCTGGGTGATGCCAAACACGTGGTTCAGTGTCGGCTCATCAATGCTGCTGAACTTGAGGACAACTTTGCCGGGGAATTTCTCCTGATTCGGATGCGGCATGCAGAGAATGTTCACGGTGGGCGGAGGGCAATCATCGGGACAAGGGATGTTAAACTCATTGACCGGCCCAATCACGGCCGGGGGGGAGTCAGCGGGCGGCAAAGCGTTGCGGGCAAGGTTGCGCCCGCCCGGCACGCTCTGCGCAAACATTTCCGCCTGCTGCCGCGCGCGCTCCAGGAAACTGCGAAACGCTGACCAGTTCATCTTGGGGGCGGGCACGGGCGGCAGATGGGGCGCGGGAGCGGATTTGGGCCGGCCGGTCTCCGGGTTGATGTAGGCGGTGAACTCGCAGGGGTCCCCAAACTCGTTGAGGAAATGATAGCCGCCATTGGCGCCGGTCCATAGGAACCCCGTTTGCCCCAGCGGGACGCCTGTCGCCCCAAAGTTGACGTCAATACAAAAGCCCACCGGCCCCGTGAGGGTGAAGGCCAGCAACATGGTCAACTGGTACGTCTGATAGGTGCCCCCCACCCGGCCGGCAAAAAACGGATTGGGCGGATTTTGGTCCAGCCCGCCGATGAAAATATCCCCTTTCACATCAGAAATGGGGGTAAGTACCAGACCGGGGTCAAGCGAAAGGTAAACCGATTGCAGGCCAAAGACGGGGGTGCCATCCTCCTCAAACGTCACCTTGAGATCATTGACCTCGCCCTTGAAGACCGGCTCCTCCGGCGGGATGGCCAGGCGCGCGCTGATGGTCACAATAAGGTTGGTGGGACGCAGCAGCCTGTCGAGGGGCAGGTCGCCCTGGCGGAAGGTCAGCTCCGCATGGCGCACTTGAAACGGAATCAGATTGGCCAGCTCCCACTGGTGCTGGTCGTAAATCAGGGTGCCGGGAATGAATTGCGGCAGGCCGGGGAATTGGGGATGGGCATGGTTGAAAACAAACTTGGTGTCGCGCAAACCGAAGCCCGGGCCGTTGGGCACCAGGAGCGTGCCGCCCACTTCGATGGAGAAGGGGTCAGGCCCGTTGGGGCGGTCATCAAACAAATGATGCAGGTTGCGCAGGGTCAGGCTGCCATTGGTCAACACCAATCCGCCGGCGCCGCCCAAATGAAAGGTGCCCGCAAAGGCCACCGTTTCGAGCGTCAACTGCGGCAGCTCCCGCAAGTCCCAATCCAACGCCCCGCAGGCGGTGGCGCGCGCCACATCCCCGGTGGTGCTGGTCAGGAGATTGGCCGGCAGGGTGACCTCCACCGCGCCGTCCAGACGGATGCGCGGCAGCGTCCCCGGCGCGGCAGGGAAAACTGTGAAGGCATTGCCGTCCGGACAGAGGTTGCTGCCCGCGCCCAGCAGTTTGACGACGGTGCCGCCCAGGTTGAGCAGCGTCACATCATTGGCCAGCCGGATTTTGCCGCTGGGGAAACCATCCACGCGCCACGCGCCGTTGAGGATGTCCACCCGGGAGGTCTGTCCTCTTGGCAGCGGGATGTGCACCGTGCCGTTGAGATTGGTGAACCAGGGGAGCTCGCTGCTGCTGAAGAGCATCCGCGCGCTGCACAACTCCGCCGCCAGGCCGGGCATTTCCGGCACGCGCACGCCCAGGTTGTAAAAGTCCAGCTCGCCGGTGAAGCGCAGCTCCGGCTCGTCGCCCGCCCCTGCGGGCAGGATGGTGACGCGGATGGGGTTTTGCGGATTCAACGCCACCGACGGCCCGGCGTGGGCGGGCACATTGGGACACAAACCGGCGCTGAAAAACTCTGGTAAATGCAGGGTGCCATTGCTGAAGGTCAGCTCGATTTGGCCCGGCTGGAACGTGGCGCTGGCGGTGACGTGGTCCGCAAACAGATAAAAATTCGTCTGATGCGGCGGCTTGTGGGTGGCCAGCGCGGTCCGGGCAAAGAAGCCCGCTGAACCTATGACCCGCAACTGGCCATACTGGGCGCTGGGCCGGAGGGTGAAGCCAAAACCAGCATCGAACAAAACCACTTTGTCAGTGAGCCGCCACCACTGCAGCTCCGTGGCCAGCGTGTCAAAGGACAGGGTGCGCGTGGTGGTGTCGAAGCCCACCGTGACATTGAAATCCGGGCCATTCGTCAGGGTGAGGGTGCCGGTGCCCGTGAACGACAAGGCGCGTCCCACCGCGCCGCTGGCCTGCACCGTGGCCCGCACGCGCGCCCCCGCCAACGGCAGCGGCCCCGCGGTGGCGGCGGTAATGGCAAAGTTCAACTGGTTGTCCAGCGTCGCATGGCTGATGTCGAAAAACGCATTCTGCAAATCCGGAAACTCCAGCCGCCCGCCAAACGTCCCGCGCAAGTAGCCGGTGTCGCGCCGGTAATACACCGAGCCGGACACTCGCTCCACCACCACATCACCGGGCAGGGACAAATCCACGGGCCGGTTGACCAGGCGCACATTCTGTCGCAAAGCCGCCAGCACTTCGCCCCCCAGCGCCAGCGTGCTCTCGGAGGCGGCAAATCCCGCCTGCTCCAGCAGGCTCAAGTCGTTCACGGCCTTGCCCGCCACGCCGTCGAGCAGCACCTCGTTCACCCGCATCAAAATCCACCAGGCCTTTTGGGCGTCGGCCAGCGCGGTGACGCGCGCGGTGTACTTGGGGAATATTTCCAGGCGAAACGCCTCCAACTGGGCCTGATTGGCATTGAGCTGCGGCGGCGCCCCGCCCTGCTGCTGTCGGGCCAGTCCGCGCAAACCCGGTCCGGCGGGTTGCCCGGTCTCCTCCAACAGCCGGCCCAGCCCGGCCAGCTCGCGGCCCAGGCGCAGGGCGGATTTCAAGGGAAATTGCAGCACCGGCGAGGCATTGGCCCAGGCGCGCACCTCGTCAAACATGCGATTCGCGGTGGTATTCAAATGGTTTTGCCAGGCCGCCAAAACACCGGGTGGCACGCTGGCATTGGTTTTGACCCGCTTGAGCAGGGCGGCCTGCTCGGCGGCGCGCAACTGGCGCAAGCGCTCCTGCAAATCGCGCTGGCGCACGGCCAGCAGGTAATGACGGTCGGCCTGCGGCGACTCGGGGGTCAGGTAGGTGGCGCGTTTGCCCAAATTGTCCGACAAGCCCTGCAACAGGCGGGGGAACTCGTCGGCGGCCGTGGTGGCGCCCGGGGCGCCGTCATAGCCCGCCGGCATGGCGGCATTGTCCACGCCAAACCTTTGCATATCCATGAACAATTGGGCGGTCTTGGTCAGGATGGGCCACTCGGCCTCCTGGCGCAGGCCGTCCACATCCTGCCCGCCCGAAAACGGGGTGGTGTAACGGGCCTGCCGGGCCTTTTTCAGCGCGTCACTGTTGAGCATGATGCGCCGCACCAAAACCGAACGCGCCACCTGCTGCACCACCTCCACCGCCACGGGGTCATTGGCACTTAACCCAACTTCCGTAAACTTGGCGGTGCCCACGAGCAGTTTTTCGAGTTGTTCGTCGGTGAGCTGATGAAACACTGCGGCATTGGTCACCGCCCCCTGCTCATTCATGCCATGCTCGGCGAGCATTTTTGCCCGCACGTTGCCGATGTAATTCCGAATGGCCGCATCCACCTGCCCTGGATCGCCTCCCACCGCCTGCTCGGTGGCCAGGTAGTCCACCATGCTGGAAAGCAGCGCGATTTCCGTGTCCGGGTCCACGGTGGTCACCGGCTCCGCGGCGGCCGCCTCCATGGCCTGCCGTTGCGCCGTGCGCGCCGCCTGGGCCTCCGGCGTTTGCGCGGGATTGGTCCCTTCCGTGCCCAGCGCGCCGGCCTGTTGTTTCTGGGTCGCTTTCTGGCCGGCTTCGGCCACCTTTACCAGGGTCTCCCCGGCTTCACGGGCCTTGCGAATGAGGGTGCGGCGGGCCTCGGCGCGCTGACCGGCCGCGGCGGTGGCCAGCTCGGCCCGGGCCTGCTCGCAGTCCTGCGCAGTTTTGCGCAGGGCCTTCTGCAAATCGCGCACCAGCGCCTGCACCACCGGCGTGGTGGCGTCGCGGATTTGCGCGGCCGTGGCGTCCGCCGCCACGTAACCCAGCGCCGCGGGCGCCACCAGCACGAGCAATACGCCGCTGGCCGCCGCATTCAATGGGTCAGTGGACACGGTGAACACGCTTTCGCTGAAATCCGGCGGCTCGCCCAAGGGCGCAAACTCCGGCGGGTCGGTGAGGCTGGAAAGCCCCTCGGCGGTGGCGCTGAAGCTGGCCTGGAAACGGTTGAGCGCCAGCCGCACATCGGGCCCCAGTTGTGCCAGCCGGGGCCGGTCTATCACGGGGATGTACCCCATGACATTGGTGGCCAGGTCAAACCGCAGGCCGCTGGCGCTAAAGCCAAACTCATAAGTGGGATCATCCAGCGTCAGAAACGCCTCAAACGCCATGCCGTTGCGGAGGGCCACCCGCCCGCTGCCGGCCAGGGTCAAGTGCCGGTCTTCCGTCAGCGCCAGGCGCAGCGGGCGGCGCGGCAGAATGGAGAGCGTGCCGAGAGCGTTGGCGCCCACGCCAATGCCCACCTGTCCATACAGGTTCAAATCAAACGCGCCGCTGGTGTTAATGGAAGCGTTCTGCACTGTCAGTGACAAATCGTATTTGGGCAGGCGCAACTGCCCACTGAACGCGCCCTCCAGATATTTCTCGTGCCGGTGGTAGCGGACCGAGCCGGCCACGCGGTCCACATAAATATCTCCCGGCAGCAACAAGTCCGCCACATACATCAGCGGATTGGTTTGCCGCCGCGTTTTCTCCTGCTGCCACAAGGTCACCGCCACCGTCCGCGCCGCGGCAGCCACGGCCGCCGCCTGCTGCAAATAGACCCGGCGGCTGATGGGCTGGCTGACGGCAGCCAGACGGTCCGACTCCGCCAGCAGGGTGGCCATGGCCTTGTCCAGGGCATGCCATGCATTGCTTTGGGTGGCTTTGGTGGCCAGGCGCGTCACCAATTCCGGCAGGCGTACACTCTCCCATGGCGTCGCGGCCGCCAGGTTGAACCGTGTGCGGTATTCTTCCAGCGCGATGCCCGCTTCCAGCAGCACCTGCAAATCTTCCAGCGACAACAAGCTCAGGACATTAAAGCTCTGGGTAATTTTTGCCTCCAAACGCTCGTGCGCCCGTTGCACGGGCGCCGGCGAATAATTAAAGCCGGGGGGCAATTGCCGCAAAATCCCGGTCAACCGCACCATGTCGCGTTTCAAATTCGCCAGGCTCCGCTCCAATGGCGGGCGGCTCAAGTCAGCGATGAAGACGGTTTCCAGGCGCGCCGGAAAACTGTTGAGCGTGTTGGCCGTGGGCAGACCCGCCAGCGCGGGGTGGTCCGGGAAAATGCCCATCTGGTGGAGCGCAATAAATTCCAGCGCGTCCTCCAGGGCATCGGTGAATGCGGCATAATCTCCGCGCGCCTCCGCTTGTGCCAGCGCGGCATCCAGAATCGCCCAAGCGCGGAGGCCCAACTGGCCCATCGCCTCATTGACCGGCGCGGTGAGCTGCGCGTCCAGTCCCAAGGATTGCGCCAGTGCCAGGGTGTTCACCCACAGGCGCAGCTCCTCCATCGCGGCAAAACGATTCAGCGCCTGAATGGGCCCGGATACCGGCGAAAAAACGCCATTGGAAACGCCCAGGCGCGCCGTGTGAAACAGGGCAAACCGCTGCAGCAACTCCTGCATGGCCCCCTGCAATTGCACGTCCGCCGGCAAACCGGCGGTCTGGCGGGACTGCTCCAGTTCCACCAGGCATTGCATGACCGCCTGCAGGTTATCCAGGGACGCCACCGCCTCCGCGGAGCGCGCCCGCGCCGCCACCGCGGCCGCCGCCTGCGCCAAGGCCGCGTCCAGTTCCTGTTGCTGCGACACCCCCAGTTGCAACCCCCCCATGATTTGGGCGGCCTTGAGGCGCATCAACGCGCAATGCTGCTCCACCACACTGCGCAAATCCCGCTGGGCCGCCGCTTGTTGAGCCGCGTGCGTGAGCGCCGAAGCCAGGCCGGCGGCTGGCAGGTTCTGGGCGCATCCGCCCATAAAGCCCCAGGCCCGCAACACACTGCTGCCGGTGGCAAAGGCTTCATCGGGCGCATCCGGCCGCGTATCCACCCCCGGCGGCGCCACGCCCACCGTCGCTGCGCTGAACTGGCCAATGGCCTGTTGAAAACATCCCAGCCGCCGGCGGGCGTCATTGAGCGTGGCCGCATCCGTGGTGGCTGGCCCCACGGGCGCAGCGGGCAGCACGTCGGCCAGCGAACCCAACAGCCCGGCGTGCAAATTGCCCGCGCTCATGGCCAGGTGGTAATGCGGGTCATCCAGCGTGAAATCCACCATGAATTTCGGGCCTTGCGGAAATTCCACCTCGCCGCGCCCTCCCAGCTTCAGGTTGCCGTCCGGTTTGAAATGCAGCCACAGCGGGCGGCTGGCGGGCACTGTCACCTGCGGCACGTACCCTGAATTGACCGGCACTTTGAAGTTGCCGGCGACGGCCAGGCGCAAACCAGTCTTGGGCGACATGTCCAACTTGAATCCCGGATACGCCAGGCTCAGCCCCGGCAACGGCAAATGCAATCCCTCCAGCGCCACCACCGCATTGTGCAGGCCGTCATCCCGAAACACACCGCGCAAAATCCTCAGCGGAAAGCGATCAAACAACACCACCTCCAGCCCGTTGGTCTCCGGCAGGCCAAACAGCGTCACCAAAAACGAAACGTCCACTTCGCCGATGGGCAGGCTGCGCAGCGGCCCATTGGTGACGCCCAGGGGGTACGCCAAACGGAAAGCCGAATCCGGTCCAAAAGCGGCCACCACCGTGTTGAATTGCAGGGTTTGGGTTAACCCGCTGACCAGCCGCGCGCCCTGGGGAAAGCGGAGGTAAAAACTGTGATTGGCGCCGCCTGAAACCAGCCCCAAAAGGCGCAGCTCAAACGGCGGGATCGTGCCGTCAGGCTGAATGATAATCTGGCTGCCTTCCAGCGGTTGCTGGTTGGCATCCAGCGGCAGAAATTGGTAGGAACCAGCGCCAATCAAATTGGTCTGCGCCACCGGGTTGAGCATGACCCGGTAAAAGCGGCGCGGCAGATTGATGGTATCTACATAGCTGGCCGTGGCCCCTGTGCTCGTCAAAGAAGCAATGGTCAGCCAATTGGTCGCCGCCGGGTTGTCATCCCAGGCCCGTTGCAAATGGTAAATCTGATTGCTGACCGTGTTCCACGTCAGCCGCCAATGCCCCTCGGGCGTGCGTTGCGGCGGCGCCACCAGTTTGAAGACGCTGCGCGAATCCAGGGGATTGGTGGATGCCTTTACCTCATCGCCGTCCTTTGCGCCATCCCCATCCGTGTCGGCCAGATAAGGATTGGTGCCATAAAGATTGATTTCATCGGCGTCAGGCAAACCATCCCCATCGCTATCCAACGGCCCGTTGTGGCGTCCCGGCGGGGCTGCCACTCCCATCAACAGCGCTAAAAGCAATAATGCCGTTATCCCTCTGGAGTCGGCAGGACTCCGCCCGCCGGCATCGGGCGGGCACTCGAGGCAGCGGTGCATTGGGTTAAGGTGATTGTGAATTGGCCAAGAATTAAGATTACTTATATTTTTTATTTTTCAATATGTATTTTTAGTTATTTCACCCCCTTCCAAGCCCGCCATTTTCGTCCCTCTCGAACAAGAATAAGCATCCATCACCACGCGCCGCGGCGCTTCGCTGCCTGCTTAAGTCGCCTCCTCCCCGCCAGCAAACTTGAAACGGCCGACCTGGGGCCCGGTTTTCAAAAAGCACCGGCCAGCCGGTAAAGGTAATCCAAATAAACAGCCGCCTCCGGCGTGCCCTCCGCCGGCGCCCAACTTGCAAAATCCTTGTCTTGGATTGGCTCGTAGGGGCCGGATTTGGTTTCAAAGACAATGGTGTCCGGCTCCAGCGCGACAAAGGTGTGAAACACGCCCGGCTCGATATCCACGCCAAAATCCGGCCCGCCGGCACGCAAGACCCACCAGCGGCGCACCTCGCCCTGCTCGCTGAATTCAAAGAACGCCATGGCCCCCTGCCAGAGCAGGAGATTTTCAGCCTTGGGGGGCGTGGCATGGCGATGCGGCCGCAAATAACTGTGCGGCTGCACCACGTTGAACATGCGCTGCAGGGCGGCGCTGTTTTCTTTGTGCAAGGGCAGGATGATGCGCCGGCGCGGACTCTGCCGCGAGGCCTGAATGGCCTCCGCCAGCAATGAACGATTCAAAACCGTCACCGGCCCCGCCGGCGGGGGCAGGGCCACGGGAAAACGAGGGGCGGGTGAAACACTCATACGGATTCGGGCGCAACGGGAGAAGCCAGGGGAAGGACCCGGGCGCGGGCCGCCAGCAGCAACGGTTCCAGGCGGCGCAGGGGCGCGTCATAGACAGTTTCCAAACCTTCGGGCGGCATGTAACCGTAATCCTGGCAGAGACTGTCCGGCCCCATGGCCGGAAACATTTCCACGATGAGCGCCAGCAATTCCCACCACAAAGCGGGGGGCACCGCGGTCAGGGCCTGCTCCGGCGACAAGCCATCCGCCACCAGATTGTGCGGGCCGAAGGTCTTGAGCCAGTGTCCGCCTTCGGCCACCAGTTGTTGCACCCGGGCGGACAAGGACAGCCCGGCCTGATGTTGAGCCGCCAGCGCCCGGGCCAGGCTGAGCACATCGTCCACGGCGTCCTGGAAATTGACTTCGCGGGGCGTCAAAAAGGTGCGCACGGCCAGCACCGCCAGGGCGTACAGGTCCACGGGCGCGCTGAGCATGGGAATAATCTCAAACGGCACCGGCGGCAGCGTGAACTGGCCTGCGGCCGTTTGCAGGGCCGCCTCGCTTTCCTCCTCCAGCGCCAGTGGCCAGGAGCGGAAGGGCAAATCCAGCCGGCTCAAGGCCTCCTCCGGAAACACGTGCCCAAAGAGGTCCAGAGACTCGCCCCCCACCGTCAGCCGCAGCCAGAGGATGTCCGAGGCCGACACATTGACCGGCTGCCGCAACACAAGCGTGCCGCGCACCAGGGTTTTGTCGTTTTCGACACTCACCCCGCGCAGGCGCACTTCGCCCAGGCCGGACACGTGCTGGCTGACTTTGGCAGGGAGATAAATGCTTTGGGCCGCGCCGCCCAGACGCAGGAAGAAACGCTGGCCGGCATCGCGCGCCCGCAAGGCCATGGACTGGCCCGGCAACAGCAGGTTGCACCGCGCACACCACCCCAGCGGCAGCGCCCCGTGCGGCGACTCGAAACGCACCCGGAAACTTTCCCCGCTTAAATTGAGAAACGGCAACTGCGTGCGCCGGGTGATTTGGCGCACCCAGCGCAGCACCTGGGAAAACAGGTGCAGTTTCAGGTAAAAGACCTCGGCCAGCCGGCTCTCCCAGGAGTTGGCAGCGAGAAACAAGGACGGCTGCGCCCCGGCCAGCTCCCCCACAGCCGGCCACGATTCATTCAATTCAATCAACTGGCCCTGCCGCCGCAGACCACGCCAGGGATGCCCGGAGAGCACATCCACGTAGTCCTCATATCCAAGGGGGTGAAACCGCCGCACCTCCATCAAGCCGCAGGCGGGGTTGAACGGCGTCAAGCCGGCCATCTGCGGAAAAGCGGAGGCCAGCTCGACCGTGTTTTCATTAATAATCGAACTCTTGGTGGCGGGCAGAAAACCGCCGGCAGCCGCCTCCCCGGGAGCCATGAGATAACGCGCCAGCGAGCTGCTGTAGGCCGGCAGCCCGGCTTGCAGCAAAAGCTGGTCGTCCCGGCAAAGCTGCCAAAGGCCGCTGTTGTCCTGCAAGGGCGCCAGACAGCCCTTGACGGCGTCATAAAACAGGGCCGGGGGCGGTTCAAATTCATGGCCGCACACCACCACTTCATCCGGCTGCAGCTCCCGCAGCAAATTACAGCGTTGCGTCCAGCGCGAGTCCAAAATGCGATTGGTGAGCATTTCCCGGAAGGCCGTGGGGGTGTTTTGGAGGCCGTCATGGTGTTGCACGCCGATTTCCACCCACTCCAGCCAGCGGCCAGCCCGGTCCACCAGGCAACCCAGATAATAAAAGGCTTCCAACGTGGAGCGCAGCAGGATGAAGGGCTCCTGTCCCGGTTGCGGCGGGTGGAGCGCCAGCACGCACAACCGCACCACGGCCTGCTCCCCGCCCTGGTCCACCGGCACCGCGCGGTAACCCGATGGCAGGCGGGTCGTTACGCCCACGTTGCTAAAGGTCGTGGCGGGTCCAGGCACACTCCATTTATGCGCCAACGCCCGCTGGGTGACAAAACAAAAATGCCAGGCTGCTCCGGTAAATGACGGAAGGTGGCGGGCAGGCTGCGTCCATTATTCGCCCCCCCCCGACTTCAGCAAGGGCGCGGTCCCCTCGCGGGCCATGGGCTGGTAATGCTTTTCAAAAAAGTCCGGCGCGTGGCCGTGCTCCTCCCAGAGGCGGCGCAGGCGGTCCAGCACTTCAAAATATTCGCGCGGATAAAGGCGGTACTGACTGCGGCCGTTGACGCGCAGCATCGCCAGGCTCTTCTGCAAATCGGCCAGCCCCTCCCAGCCATCCCCTTTCATCAGGCCGATGCAGTTGGCCACACGGGATTGGCTGGCCGAGTAGCGCAGAAACGGCCGGTCCAGGCCGGGAATGCGCCAGACCACGCCGCCCCGCGCTTGCGGCTGCGAGGAGGCTGGCCGCAACACGGGCCGCACCGCCGGTTGAGCCAGCAGCTGCGCGCCAAGCATTCCACTTAGCACGGCGAGGGAAACGACGATTTTGTACACGGTTATTGCTTTGAGTCCGGCGCTTAGGGGCGCCGATGGCGTGTGATTCAGGGTTTGATGGACAAGTACCATGCCGGCAGCGCCTCGCGCAGGGCCGCTTCATTTCGCTGCGGGTCGCCGCGATCGTAGATGAGGAAGTTGGTCGGTTCGGTGGTGGGCATGAAGCGGTAGTGACCGTTTTCTTTCACCTCCACGCGGCAGGGGCGCAGTTCGTTCGGCAGCACGGTGTCGTCGGGCCGCACTTCGGCGGCCGGCACCATCCGGTGCGAGCCGTCCGCCCGGCGGACCAGCTTGCGCCGGGCAACATTCAGCCACACGGCGGTCTCCCATACGTGGTGCGGCCGGTTGAGTTGCTCGGGTTTCCAGGTGGCCGGGGCCTCGGTCTCGACCGCACGCAAAAAGTCCGCCCGGTGGGAGCGCCCAAACGCAAAAGCCAGGTAAGCCCGCAGCGCCGGATGCATTTGCTCCACAAACCGCAAATCCGGAAGCTTCCAGTAGGTATTGTGTGGGGAGTAACCCGCGGCTCCCCCGGAACATGGGTACAGGGCAATGGGCAGCCGCGAACGCAGCAGGCACACCATGGCCTGCGGGTCCAATTGCACATTCCATTCCGTCAACTCCGGTTCGGAAGCGCCGGCGGACAGGTGCAAGCGGCGCAGCTTCTTGAGCATCAACTCCGGCTCGCGATTGTAGGCCACCGCCACCGGACGGGCGGAACCAAAAGACACAATCTCGACCGGTTCAACGCTTTCCCGCAACGTGCGCAGGATTAACTCCACCCCCTGCTGCTGAAACGCCGGGGCGTCCAGCATTTTGTCCTCCGGCGATTTCATGCGGCTGAATGGGCCCACGGCACACGGCACGGCGCGATTGAAGATGAAGTTGAGCTGCGTCACCGGGATGAAACCCGGGTCGCGCGGTCCATCAGGGTCGGGGTGCATGCCGGGCACATCGGCCACGGGTTTGCGGAAGCCCGCCGTGATGTCGAGAATCACCGCCCGCAAATCCAGCTCCGGCAGGGCGTACGCCGCAATCAAATCGAAGTTATCCCCGGCATCCTGCGGCGGATGATAAAGGTCCGTCACATCAATCAAAGCCACCCGGGCAGCCGGGGCCGGAGCAGCCTCGGCGCAGAAGGCACTTGCGCCTATCACCAAGGCAACGACAAGAGGAAGGGTTTTCATGCTGTGTTTTCCAGGGGCGAGCATAGCATAAGCGCCCATTTCGCGCGGGCAACAAATCATTTCCCCTGCCCTCGCCGCCCGGCGGGCAAAATCAAGTCACCGCAAAGCAGCCCAGGCGCCAGACGTTAGGTGAAATGATAACGGCGGCCACGAAGAACGTGTGGCAGGTGTCCGGTTTTTTGCAGTTTCCCCCTCCCCCACCATGAGGACGTCCTTTTCCCTCGGCGCACTTGCGGCAAACCACCGCCCCCCCGCTGGCGTGGCCGGCTCCCGCGCCACCTCCGGCTTTCCCGCGTCAGCGTTTTTCGTCGAGCAGCGTAATCATGATGAACCACGCCGTCTCGTTCTTGTCTTCGCCGGCCAGCACAAAATACTCGCCCTTGGCAAGCTGTTTGACGGATTTGTTGATGAGCTTGCCCTCGCCGTAAAGCTTGACCTCGACTGAAGACCCCTCCAGCTCGGTGATTTCGATGTCGCACTTGGGGCTGACCCGGATTTTTTTCGTGCCGCGGTTGGGGATGGTCTCGTTGATTTTGCTGACCTCGAAATAATGCTTCCACTTGAACACCTTGGCCAGCCGCTTGGCCATCTCCCCCGTCAGCGGTTTGTGCTTGGGGTCGGGGGATTTTTCCTCGTTGGCCCCCCAGATGAGCACAATCTCCAGCTTCAACTCGGCCGCCTGCACGGCCAGGAGGCTGCCCACCAACATGAAAACCACGCACCAACGGCGCCATGCGCGCCGTACCAAAACCTGCCGCGCCGCGTTCATTGGTAAAATTCCTCCCAATCCATTTCCTCGGCGGCCGGGGCCGGGGCCGAGGCCGGAGAGTCATTCGGGCTCAACCACACCACAAACATCTTTTCGGAAGGCACGCGAAAAGAAGACACATGGACGTCGGTTGAGTAGTTGATGATTTCGACATAATGTCGCGCCGGGTTGTCGGCCAGAAACCGGCCCACGCCAATGGCCAGCAGGGCCACCGCGGCGACGGCGGCGGCCGGCGCCAGATAGCGCTGCAACCAGGCCAGCCAGCGTTGGGCGGCGGTGGGCTGCGGTTGCGGCCGGGCGGCCTCGGCCTGGGCGATGGCGCGCTCAATGCCGCTCCAATAGAGGGCATGAGGCACCGGCAACTTGACCTCCGGCTCGTTGTCCCGCAGGGCGTCCCGCGTGGCGCGCAGCTCGCTGAGCAGGCCGCGCAGCTCGGCATCCTGGGCCAGCCAGGCTTCCACCTGGCGGGCTTCCGTGTCCGGAAGCTCGCCGTCCAGGTAGGCCTGCACCTTTAATTGGGCCTGATAGTCTTTCATCGCAACTCATCCAGTTTTTGCCCCGCCAACAGCGCCGCCAGCTTGCGGCGGGCATAGAACAGGCGGGACATTACCGTGCCAATCGAGCACCCGACCCGCTTGGCAATTTCTTTATATTCCAGCTCTTCAAACTCATGCAAAACCAACACTGCCCGGTGGGCGGGGGAAAGCTGGTCCAATGCCCGGTCAATCTTGGCCCGCAGTTCCGCCCGCTCCAACCCTTCCGTCGGATTTGGCGTCACTATTGGCATTTGACGCTCCGCGCCGCCGATTTCTTCATCCAATGTTTCAAGGCTTTCGGTGCGATGGCGTTTTTGTTTTCGCAGATGGTCCAGGCATTGGTTGATGACAATCCGCGTAATCCAGGTGGCAAAACTGGATTCCCCCTGGAATTGCCCCAGCCGCTGCCAGCCCCGCACCCAGGCTTCCTGAGAAAGATCCAGCGCTTCGTCTTCATTGCGCATCATGCTATAAGCCCGGGCATAAACTTTTTCCCCGTGCCGGACCACCAGCTCCTCAAACGCCTCGCGGTCGCCCTTCTTGGCGCGTTTGACCAAGGCGTTGTCGTCGAGCGACTTATAGTCCGTGCGCTGTGCCATGAGTTAGACGTTTAGCGTGGTCCCTCTATTCAGCCGCCCTGCCTGAGTTTGCAAGGATTTTTTGCGGCAACCCGTTGCCACGCCGCAGGTTCCCTCATAATTGGCCCTTGGTGGAGGGGATTTGCCCCGCAATCCGCGGGTCCCGCTGGCAGGCAGCGTCCACGGCGCGGGCAAACGCCTTGAACAGGGCCTCCACCACGTGGTGCGGCTCCTGCCCGTACAGCAGCTCCAGATGCAGATTGCACCGGCCCTCGTTGGCAAAGGCCTGAAAAAACTCCCGCGCCAATCCAAACCGGAAGGCGCAGGCCATGTCCTGTTCCCGTTCCGGACGGGTCACTTTCTTGTAATCCAAATCCTTGACCCCACGGAAAACCAGGTAGGGCCGCCCGCTGAAATCAATGACACACCGCGCCAGACACTCGTCCATGGGCACGTAAGCCTCCCCCCACAGCGGATTGCGGGGGTCAAAGCCCGTGCCGTACCGGCGAATGCCCTTCTTGTCGCCCAGCGCCTGCAAAAAGGCCTGGCCCAGAACCAAGCCGCAATCTTCCACCGTGTGGTGGGCATCCACCTCCAAATCGCCCCGGCAGCGCAGTTTCAAATCCACCACCGCGTGCCGGGCAAAGAGGGTCAGCATGTGGTCAAAGAAAGGGATGCCCGTGCGGATATCCGCCCGGCCTGTGCCATCCACCTGCAAGCGCGCCTCGATGCGCGTCTCCTGGGTAACCCGTTTGATGTGGGCCTGCCGTAAGCTCATCGCCAGTTATTTATACTGTTAACCCCGAAAAACCAAATAGTTTCGCTGGACCTTGCCACGCCGGGATGGCTCGCTGTCCCTTTTTCCCGCCCCTTTTGACTTGCGGACACCGCCTGGTTTTCTAGCATGGAACCCATGCAAAAGCCCCCTTGGCGCGGTCTGGTTTTGCTCCTGCTGGGGTGTTTGGGGACGGGAGGAGCAGGTCTCGGTTCTCTTTATGCCGCTGAGGCTCCTCTAGATTTGGCCTACCGGCAGGCCATTGAAACCGATTGGGCGCGCCAGGAGAAACGCTTGAACCGCCGCCCGGAGGACCCCGCCGCGCTGCAGGCTGCGCTGGCCCGCGCGGCGCATTATCTGCCGGCGGCCCGCGTGGAGGCCTGGGTTCAGGAAGTCCAGCGCGCGCCAACCCTCCCGGAAGGCCAGCGGCTGGCCTTGTATCACCAAATCCGCTGGGCCACCCGCGACGCGATTTTTGAGCAGCCGGCGCTCCGCGGAAAACCGGTGCTGTTCATGAAACGCAACCGGTTCATCTGCCAGATGCTGCATGAGTATATGGCGTACTTTTATGATTATGGCAACGTGCCTCCCGGGGGCGGGGTTTATGTCTTGGAGCATCCCGGTCGTTCCTTTGCCATACGGGATTTAATTCAGGGACGCCTGCCCGCCGGCAATTACACCACCCTGGCCCTCAGTCTGGATGCCCAGCGCGCCTATTTCGCCTTCGCCGAGCGCGCCCCCGGGCGCACTCCGTTTCACGGGCCGGAGCGGCGGGGATTTAATCTTTATGCGCTGGACCTCGCCGGGGGGGAGCTGGTTCGCCTCACCCACGGCAGCGAAGATGACTTTGACCCCTGCCCCCTGCCCGATGGCGGCCTGGCCTTCATGTCCACCCGCCGCGGCGGTTTCGCCCGCTGCAACAACCGGTGGGAACCCACCGCCTCGTACACGCTCCACCGCATGGATGCGGATGGCAAAAACATCCGCCTGCTGTCCTGTCATGAAACCGCCGAGTGGCATCCCTCGGTGCTGAACGATGGGCGCATCGTCTATATCCGCTGGGACTACGTGGACCGCTCCGCCGCCAATTTCCACGGCTTGTGGGCGTGCCAGCCCGACGGCAGCGGCGTGACAGCGCTCTTCGGCAATTACACCATGCGCATCAACGCCTGCTACCAGCCCAAGGCCATCCCCGGCTCTGAGAAGTTGGTGTTCATCGCGGGCGCCCATCATGCTGACGTGGGGGGCGCCCTGGTACTTTTTGACCCGGCCCGCGCCCGGCTCGATGCCCGGACGGGGGAGGACCGTTTCGAGAGCGTGCAAAATCTGACCCCCGAACTGTGCTATGCGGAGGCGGACGGCTGGCCCAAAAGTTATTTTCACAGCCCCCATCCCCTGAATGAACACTCGATGCTGGTCTCTTTCAGCTTTGACCCCCTGCCCGGCATGAGCTCCGGCGAAGGCCGCGATACACGCACCGGCCTGTACTACTTTGACCGCAACGGCACGCTGGAGCTGTTGTATTATGACCCCGCCATTTCCAGCATGTATCCCCACCTGCTCACGCCGCCCCCCGCACGCCCACACCTCGCCTCCAACCTCGACCCGGCCCTGGGTAACGAAGGGGAGTTTCTCCTCTCCGATGTGCGCCAAAGCCTGATGCCCTTCCCTGAAGGCCGCCGCGTGGTGGCCCTAAGGGTATTTCAACTGCTGCCCAAATTCGGCTCGCACACGGCGAATGACCCACGCATTGGCCATGCCAACGCGGAAAATGCCCGCGCCCTGCTGGGCACGGTGCCGGTGGAACCCGACGGCTCGGCCTATTTCCGCGTGCCCGCCCGCAAACCCCTCTATTTTCAGGCCGTGGACGAGTCCGGCCGCGCCGTGCAAACCATGCGCAGCGCGGCCTATGTGCAACCGGGTGAACGCCGCGCCTGTGTGGGCTGCCATGAACCCAGCGGCGCGGCGGCGCCCGTGCGCCCCCTGCTGGCCGCGCGGCGTCCCGCCAGCCGGCTGGAACCCGGGCCGGAGGGCACCCTGCCTTTTAGTTATCCGCGCCTGGTGCAGCCCGTGCTGGAGCGCAATTGCGTGCGCTGCCATGATGGCTCGTCCGGCCCCGGCAAGAGCCCCCTGGCGCTCACCGACCAACCGGAGGGACCGTTCACCCGCTCGTACCAGAACTTGAAAAAATACCTGCGCTGGTATGAATGGGGCGGAGCCAGCATCTCCCAAATTGCCTCCGTCCCCGGCCAGGCTGGCGCCGACGCCAGCCCACTGACCCGCATTTTGGATGACAAGAACCACCGGGACATCGGCCTCAGTGAGGCCGACCGGCGGGCGCTTTATTTATGGATGGATGCCAACGTGCCGTTCTATGGGACTTATGACCACGCCGAGCAAGCCGCTCAGCGCAACGGCGCTCTCATCACGCTGACGCCCCATCAATAAATCAGCCCTTGGGCAGCAGCTCCGCCACCATGGCGCGCTCTTCCTTCAATTCCTGCTCGGTGGCCGCAATTTTCTGGCGGGAAAACTCATTGAGCGGCAGGCCTTGAATGATTTCCCAGCGCTGCCCGTTGCTGCGAATCGGATAGGAGAAAATCAAACCTTTCTCCATGCCATAACTCCCATCCGAACACACCGCCACGCTGAAACAGTCGCCCGCCGGCGTGGGAGTGGTGAGACAACGCACGGTATCAATGGCCGCGTTGGCGGCGCTGGCGGCGCTGGAGAGGCCGCGCGCCTTGATGATGGCCGCGCCCCGCTGTTGCACGGTGGGAATGAAGGTCTCCGTGAACCACGCCACGTGCGTAATCACTTCCGGCACCGGCCGCCCGCTGATGCGCGCATTGAAATAATCCGGGTACATCGTGGACGAGTGATTACCCCAAATGGCCATGTGGCTCACCTGCGTCACGTCCACGCTGGCCTTTTTCGCCAGTTGGGCCTTGGCCCGGTTTTCATCGAGCTTGGTCATGGCAAACCAGCGGTCGGCGGGAATTTCCGGGGCATTGTTCATGGCAATGAGGCAGTTGGTGTTGCAGGGATTGCCCACCACCAGGATGCGCACATCGCTGGCCGCGTGCTTTTGCAAGGCCTGGCCCTGGCCCACAAAAATTTTGCCGTTGATGCCCAGCAAATCCTTGCGCTCCATGCCGGCCTTGCGCGGCACACTGCCCACCAGCAAGGCCCAGTTCACGCCCTTGAAGCCCTCCTCCAGGCTGGCCGTGGGCACCACGCCCTTCAGCAACGGAAAGGCGCAGTCTTCCAGCTCCATCACCACGCCATTGAGGGCGGGCAACGCCGGTTCAATTTCAATTAAATGCAGAATTACCGGCTGCTCCGGCCCAAACAAAGCCCCCGAAGCAATGCGGAAAACCAGAGAATAGCCAATCTGGCCGGCGGCGCCGGTCACAGCCACGCGAATAGGTTGTTTATTCATAAGCAATAATCTGCCCCCAAGGTAGGCGGGCGAACTGACCGGCTCAAGTTGAAAAGGCAACATTTCCCAGAGGAGGCCGGCAAGGGACAGGTAGAATGCCCGCCGCATGGCAGGCCCAAAAGGCCTCGTTGCCATGAGAACGATTGACCAAAACAACGGTTACGCCCCTCATGGCGCAAAGCCCCGAGCCTGGTCTCGCCAAATCCAGTTGGCACATCCCACCCTGCCATGTATCTTTTCGGCACCTATGAAATCCTCACTGGTAGTTATGCTGGGGATGGCCCTGTTAAGCGCCGTCGGGCAGGGTTATGCCCATGAGCCGGTTACGCGCGCCCGCACGGAAATTCGCCTGCCCGACCTGCCGGGTTTGCTCACGCTGAAATGCGATTTTCACATTCACACCGTCTTCTCAGACGGCCTGGTCTGGCCCACCGTGCGGTCGGAGGAAGCCTGGCGGGAGGGTCTGGATGCCATTGCCATCACCGACCACATTGAATACCAGCCGCACAAAGCGGACGTGAGCACCAATCACAATCGCGCTTATGACCTTGCCAAACCCGCCGGGGAGGCCCTGGAGCTGATGGTCATCCGCGGCTCGGAGATTACCCGCCGGATGCCGCCCGGGCATTTGAACGCCATTTTCCTCACCAACTCCACCCCGCTGGCCACGAGCAACTGGCTCGACGCCGTGGCCGCCGCCCATGCCCAGGGCGCCTTCATCTTCTGGAATCACCCCGGCTGGGAAGCCCAAATCACCAACGGCCTCGTGCTCTGGTACCCCGAACACACCCAGCTTCTGGAGCGCGGCATGTTGCACGGCATCGAGGTGGTCAACGGCCGGTCTTACTATCCCGAAGCCCATCGGTGGGCCGTGGAAAAGAAACTCACCATGATTAGCAATTCCGACATCCACGCGCCCCTAAACATGGATTACCATGTCCATGACGGCGACTTGCGCCCCGTCACCCTGGTCTTCGCCACCGAGCGCACGCCTGCCGCCATTAAAAAGGCGCTCTTCGCCCGCCAGACCGCCGTGTATGCCATGGACCGGCTCATCGGCGAGGAAAAGTTTGTGCGCCCGCTCTTCGAGCGCTCGCTGCGCTTCAACAAGCCGCAATATGAAATCCGCGGACGCGGCCGCGCGCTGGCCCAGATTGCCAATGACAGCTCGGTGACGTACGTCCTGGAGCGCACCGGCGAAATCCCCGAGCTGGTGCTGCCCCAGAAACTGGTGTTGCCCGCCCTGAAAACGGTGTTGCTGGAAATGCGCGCCTCCACCAACGTCGTCAAGGGCACCCACCGCCTCAAGCTGCCCTACCAGGTCAGCAATGTGCTGGTTGGCCCCGCCCAACCCTTGCAGGAGGCACTCACGGTGGAGATTAAATACACCCCCGCCGCCACCAAGGGCAAATAATAGCGCCGGCTGATTTTTTGTGATTCAGGGCGTGGCGGCCAGCCCGGCAGGCGATTAGCCGGGCCTGGCGGCCACGGCCAGCAAGGTTTCAAAATGCGGCGGCTGCTCCTCGCGGGCCACCACCTGGATTTCAATCTTGTGAAAGCCGGCGGTCTCGAGCCATTGCTGCAAATCGCTTTCCCGGAAGCCCAGCCAGAGGTCCCCGTAAAGTTCGCGGGCCTGTTCAAAGCGATGGGCCGCGAGGTCCAGAATCATCACCTGTCCGCCCTCGCGCAGGATGCGATGGGCGCTGCGCAAGGCCCGCAAAGGATCCTCGGCATGATGCAACGCCTGGCTCAACACCACCACATCCACGCTTTGCGCGGCAATGGGCGGGTCCTGCAGGTCGCCCAGCCGGAATTCAAGGTTTGCCAAACCATTTTTGCGGGCCTTGCGGGCGCCATAGGCCACCATTTTGGGGGAGTTGTCCACAGCGATGACCCGCTTGCACCGCAGGGCCAGCAGTTCGCTCAACAGCCCTTCACCGCTGCCCAGGTCGGCCACCACCAGGGGAGGCAGAAGCCGCAGGAGCATCTGGCCAAAAGCCTGCCACGAACGCCCTGGACCGTAGCTGCGGTCAAAACGCCCCGCCACCTGGTTGAAATACAGCCGTGTCTGCTGCCGCCGCTGGGCCAGAATCCGCCGCAGGTTGGCCGCGTCGGCGGCGGCCTCCGGCAATTCGGCCGCGCCACGGGCCGCCAGGTTCATCAATTCTTTCAAAGCGGGTTCGGCCGGAGTGGCGGCGCGGTAAAAGGTGCGCTTGCCCTCGCGGCGGGAGCTGAGAAAGCCGGCCTCCTGCAGCAGGCCCAGGTGCGTGGAAATGCGCGATTGCCCCAGGCGGGTGATTTCCTGCAACTCCTGCACGCTCAACTCCTCACGCCCGAGCAGGGCCAGAATGCGCAGGCGGGTGGGGTCATCGAGGGCGCGCAGGCATTTCAGGAGTGGCGGCATAAAACAGTTGACGATTGCGACAAAGGATATATCCTCATATCTTGATACGTCAATATGTAACTAGACAGTCGGCAACCAAGCATACGCATGAGCAAACGTTTTATTTTTTCCTCGGAATCCGTCGGCGAAGGCCACCCGGACAAGGTTTGTGACACCATTTCTGATTACGTGCTGGACGCCTGCCTGAAGCAGGACAAGTACAGCCGGGTGGCCTGCGAGTGCTACGCCAAGAGCAACCTGGTGGTGGTGGGCGGGGAGATTACCACCCAGGCCAAACTGGATTTTGTGGCCATTGCCCGCCAGGCCATTCGGGACATTGGCTACGTGCACGAGGACGACGTGTTCCATGCCGACAAGGTCTTTGTCATCAATGCCATCACCCGCCAAAGCCCCGACATTGCCCAAGGCGTGGACGCCCGGGCGGCCAAGGGGAAGAAAAAGGCCGAGCAGGGCGCCGGGGACCAGGGATTGATGTTTGGGTATGCCTGCAACGAGACGCCCGAGCTGATGCCCGCGCCCATCATGTTTGCGCACCGGCTGGGCCGGAAACTGACGGAAATCCGCAAGACGGTCAAAAATGGGCGCCCGCTGGTGCCGTGGCTGCGGCCGGATGCCAAGAGCCAGGTTTCGGTGGAATACGTGGACGGGCGGCCCACGCGCATCACCAATGTGGTCATCTCCACGCAACACACGGCGGACGTGGAGCACGATGAAATCGAGGAGTTTTGCATTGAGGAAGTCATCAAGAAGGTGTTGCCGGCGGACATGCTGACCCGCGAAACGATGTATCTTATCAACCCCACCGGCCGCTTTGTCGTCGGCGGGCCGCAGGGGGACACGGGGCTGACCGGCCGCAAAATCATTGTGGATTCCTACGGCGGCATGGGCCGGCACGGCGGCGGCGCGTTCAGCGGCAAAGACCCCAGCAAGGTGGACCGCAGCGCCGCCTACATGGGCCGTTATGTGGCGAAGAACATTGTGGCCGCCGGGCTGGCCGAGCGTTGCGAAATCCAGTTTGCCTACGCCATCGGGTATCCGGACCCGGTCTCCGTGTCAGTGGACACCTTTGGCACAGGGAAGGTCAGCGACGACGAAATTGCCCGCGCCGCGCAGGAAGTTTTCAGCTTCAAACCGGCGGACATCATCAAGCAGTTGAATCTGTTGCGCCCCATTTACACCAAGACCACCAACTACGGCCACTTTGGCAAGAACGACCCGGAATTGACGTGGGAACGGACGGACAAGGTGGCGGCCTTAAAACGGGCGGTGAAATGATGATGAGTTACAAGATTCAAGGGTCAAGTTTCAAGAAAACGCTGAGACTTTGGTCAGGCAGGGCGGCGTATGGCCTATCAATCCTTTGAGGCATTGGACGTATGGAAGCGGGCCTGCCGACTGGTGGTGGAGTTGTCCGCAGTCGTGGCGGATTCGCGGACCTATTTCCTGCGGGAGCAAATGCTGCGCGCTGCGCTTTCCATTCCCTCCAACATAGCTGAAGGCTCAGAACGTGATAGCAAACGTGATTACATTCGTTTCCTGCGCATCGCAAAAGGCTCCAGCGCGGAATTGCGCACCCAATGCTACATTGCCAAAAAGGTCGGCATGCTGCCGCATGACACCGCCGACGACATCATCAATGAATGTAAAGAAATTTCCTGCATGTTACAGGGCCTGATTAAATGTCTGAGCAGTCGGAAACCGCCGCTTGAAACTTGAAACTTGAAACTTAAAAACTTTTTAACCTTATGACTGACCGTAAAAAGAAGCTGCCGAAAATCCAGAAATTGGATTTCAAAGTCAAAGACCTCTCGCTGGCCGAATGGGGGCGCAAGACCATCCAGATTGCCGAGCATGAGATGCCCGGCCTTATGGCCATTCGCGCCAAGTACGGCCCGCAAAAGCCGCTCAAGGGCGTGCGCATCACCGGCTCGCTGCACATGACCATCGAGACCGCCGTGCTCATTGAGACGCTGGTGGAGCTGGGCGCCAGCGTGCGGTGGGCCAGTTGCAACATTTTCTCCACCCAGGACCACGCCGCCGCCGCCATCGCCGCCGCGGGCATCAGCGTGTTTGCCTGGAAAGGGGAGACGCTGGAGGATTACTGGCAATGCACCCTCGACGCGCTGACGCACCCGGGCGGCAAAGGACCCCAACTGGTGGTGGACGACGGCGGGGATGCCACGTTGCTCATCCATAAAGGCTACGAGCTGGAGCAGGGCAGCGACTGGGTCAAAACCCCCAGCAGCAGCCGGGAGGAGCAAGTCATCAAAGACCTGCTCAAACGGGTGGCCAAGGAGCGCCCCGGCTTCTGGCACAACGTGGTCAAGGAATGGAAGGGCGTGAGCGAAGAAACCACCACCGGCGTGCACCGGCTCTATCAGATGCTCCAGGCCGGCAAGCTGCTGGTGCCTGCCATCAATGTCAATGACTCGGTCACCAAGAGCAAGTTTGACAACCTGTACGGCTGCCGCGAATCGCTGGCCGACGGCATCAAGCGCGCCACCGATGTGATGGTGGCCGGCAAGGTGGCGGTGGTCTGCGGCTATGGTGACGTGGGCAAGGGCAGCGCGCACTCCTTGCGCGGTTTTGGCGCGCGGGTCATTGTGACGGAAATTGACCCCATCAACGCCCTGCAGGCCGCCATGGAAGGCTTTGAAGTGACCACAGTCGAGGAAACCCTGGGCCGGGCGGACATTTACGTCACCGCCACCGGCAACTGCGATGTCATCACGCTGGAGCACCTGCAGAAGATGAAAGACCAGGCCATTGTCTGCAATATTGGCCACTTCGACAACGAAATCCAGGTGGACCGGCTGAATGCCGCCAAAGGGGTCAAGAAAATCAACATCAAGCCGCAGGTGGACAAATACATCTTCCCGGACGGCCATTGCATCTACCTGCTGGCCGAGGGCCGCCTCGTCAACCTCGGCTGCGCCACCGGCCATCCCAGCTTTGTGATGTCCAACTCCTTCACCAACCAGTGCCTGGCACAAATGGACCTCTGGGCCAATCGCGACCGCTACACGGTGGGGGTTTATCGCCTGCCCAAGAAACTGGATGAAGAAGTCGCCCGGCTGCACCTCGAAAAAATCGGGGTCAAACTCACCCAACTGACCCAGAAACAGGCCGATTACATCGGCGTGCCGGTGGAAGGCCCGTATAAACCGGAGCATTACCGGTACTAACACCAGCCCACCTTTTCGGTGGCGGGGATTTTGGCGGGGGCCAGCATCAAGGCCGGGCCTCCGCCTGAATTTTTTTTGAGCGGCCTCCGCCTCACCGCTGCCCGCTGGGAAGGGGGTACAGCGCGGTTGGTCTGGGCCATGAGCTTTCATTCTCACTGACGTTTATGCATGGCTAAGAGCTTGTAAGCCGCCGCCGCGTATGATGAACTAACGGCCTATGAGGTTTGCTTGGTTCAACCATCCTCCTGCAAGCTGGCGGCAGGTGGGGCTGGCCGTTGGTTTGCTGGCGCTGGCGGCTGCGGCGGCGGACCTGCCCAAAGGCATCTCCCGCGAGCGCTACCTGGTCTGGGACGGCGCCCTGCGCCTGGAATCCAGCGAAGCCGAGGCCCTGGCCGTCATCGTGCCGGAAGTTGGCGGGCGCGTCATGCGGTACGAAGTCATGGGCGAGAACATTCTCTGGGACAACGCCTCCGCCTTTGAACGCTCCGGCAGCCAGGGCCGCAAAGCGCTGCCGCCCGGCGGCTACCAGGTGTATGTGGGTTCAGACAGCGCCCCCCTGAGTGAGATGGAGCGGCTGGTTTATGGCCCCTACCAGGCGGCCACTCCGCGCGATTTCACCGTGACCCTGACCAGCGAGCCGGATTTAATTCGCGAACTGGTGCTGCAAAAGGAAATCACGCTTGACCCCGAAAAGGGGGATTTGGGCCTGGTGCAGCGTCTGAGCAACAAAGGCGCCCGTGAAATTGTTTGCGGTCTGCGCTCCCGCACCCAATGCCGAGGCGGTGGTTTTTTTGTGGCGCCCGTTAATAAATACAGCCGCTTCCGGCTGGGCTGGACGCTGCGCCACATTGTCGAGGACCAGGCCATTTATGACAGTCTGAATCCTGCCCATGACCGCGTCAAAATCATGGGCGGCCTGCTGGTGGCCCAAACCGGCGGCACCGGCCCGGAAACCCGCATCGGCCTGGATGTGAGCGCCGAATGGGTGGCCTACGTGTATGACCGCAGCTTGTTTGTTGTCTATTTCCCGTACGATTTCCGCGCCAAATACCCGCACGGCGGCCACACCATCGAGCTGGGGTGGAATCCGTGGATTTCGGAAATCGAAGTGCTGGCGCCCGATGAATCGCTGGCCCCCGGCAAAACCATCACCGTGCCCCTTAAATGGTCCTTGATTCCCCTCAAGGTAGCGGTGACCAACGCCAAACAAGCCCGCGCCGCCGCCGCCAAAGTGCCGCCCTCCCCTTTCTCACCCGCCCGCAAGTAGGCTCAACTCCTGTCGCGTGTGGGGATGGGAGGGTTGAACCTGGCAGTTGCTCCCCTGCCCTGAGTGTTGCCGCGGGTCCTCTGGCTCACAGCCCGGTGGGATGGTCCAGAAACACCCACGGGACGCGGAATTTGCGGGAAAGCTGCTCCGCCAGCGCCTTCACGCCAAAGGTTTCCGTGGCGTAATGCCCCGCATAGAGCACATTCATCTGCAATTCTTCCGCCAGCGCATAGGTCCAGTGCGGGCCTTCGCCGGTGATGAACGTGTCCACGCCTTCAGCGGCGGCGGTCTTCAGGTCACCGCCGGCGCCGCCCGTCACCAGCCCCACGCGGCGGCAAATGTCCGGCCCGCCGGGAATCAGCTTGACCGGGCCGCCGACAGCGCGCTCCAGGCGGGCGGCCAGTTCCGCGCGAGGCAGGCGCAGGCGCGTTTGCAGGCCAAGAAGCTGGTTTTTCCAGTTGAAAAACGGGGTGCATTTTTGCCAGCCCAAGGCCCGGGCCAGGCAGGCGTTGTTACCCAGGCGGGGGTGCATGTCCAGCGGCAGATGGACGCTATACACGGCCAGGTTGTGGCCCAGCAATAACTGCAATAATTCACGTTTGCGGCCCGTCCACGGGATGACCGGCCCCCAGAACAAACCATGATGCACCACCAGCAAATCCGCCTGCGCCGCAATGGCCATTTTCACGGTGGCCAGCGAGGCGTCCACCGCCGCGGCAATGCGGCGCACCCGTCCCTCATTTTCCACCTGCAAGCCATTGACCGCGCCCTCATAGTCCTGGATGTGGCGCACCCGCAATTCGCGGTCGCAATATTGCACCATTGCCTGTAAAGATGCGGCAGCCATGCGCTGAATCTACCGCAGCCGCCCCCGCTCCGGCCAGCGAACAATGCAGGGCCAGAGCCGCTGGCGGCATGCGCCCCCCCAGGGCGGGACGCGCGCCCGCGCTGATGCGCACGGGCCGTCCGTGCTTTGCCATTGCCACGGCGCGGCGCAAGGGCTAAGAAACTCCCATGCGCTGGCCCGCTGATTATCACACGCACAACGCGCTCTGCCGCCACGCCATTGGCTCGCCGTGGCAGTATGCGGAGCGCGCGGTGGCGATGGGACTGGAGGAAATCGGTTGCTCGGACCATTCGCCCATGCCCCAGGATGATTATGACAACTGGCGAATGTACGAGCGGCAGCTCGCAGGCTATGTGGAGGCGGTCTTGGAAGCGCGCCGGCGTTTTCCCCGGCTCACCATCCGTCTGGCGCTGGAGGTGGATTATATTCCCGGCCAGGAGGATTGGATTCGGCAACTGGCCGCGCGTTATCCCTGGGATTACTTCATCGGCTCCGTCCATTACGTGGCCAACGGCTGGGACGTGGACAATCCCTACAAGCTCGACGAGTGGAAGCGCCGGCCGGTGGAAGCCGTGTGGGAGGAATACTTGAACCGGCTGGAGGCCTCCATCCGCAGCGGGTTGTTCGACATTATCGGTCATTGTGACCTGCCCAAAAAATTCGGGCACCGGCCGCAGCAGGATTTCCTGCCGCGGTACCGCGAAATTTTCCGCGTGGCGGCGGAGGCCAATGTGGCCATGGAAATCAACACCGCCGGCTGGCGCAAAGACTGCCGCGAGCAATACCCGGCGCGGGCGATTCTGGAGGCCGCGCACCAGGCCGGCGTGGCCCTGGTCTTTGGGTCGGATGCCCACACCCCGGAGGAAGTGGGCGCCGGCTGGGCGGAAGCGGTGGAGCTGGCGCGCGCCGTGGGTTACACGCACTGGCGGCGGTTCAGCAGAAGGAAAGCCGAGCCGGTGGCCTTGTGAAGGAGGCGGCGCTTGGTTGAACCGTCGCCGGGGAGACGGTCTCAGCGCGGGCCGGGCGTCTGGGCCAGCAAGGACTGCAGCACCTGATTTTCCGGCACCGGCTCGGGCAGCAGGGCAAACAGCGACGGGCGCCAGGGGTCCAGGCGGCATTTGATTTCGCGCAGGCGGCCCAGGTAGCGTGCCGCGCGCAAATCATACACGTGCGCGGCCTCGGCCAGGCCGGCTGTAATTTCGACGGGTTGCTCCAGGGTCTCGTTGCCGCCGGCCTGTTTCAAATCTTCGCTCATGTGATAATCAATGCCCCGCTCGAGGGCCAGCAGGCGGGCGTTGCCGAGGCGGAAGCGGTGCACGCGCACGCGGGCCTCCAGGGGCACGGTGACCGGCGGCGTGAGGGGCAGGCGATGGGTGGCCACCCATTGCGCCCAGCTTAAATCCGGCACGGGCTTGAGGCGGTCGCGGGCATAAGCGCCAACGTCCCCGCTGCGCGACTGCGGCGGCCCCTGGGTGGCGTCCAACTGCGCAAAGGCCGCCGGCAGGGCCACGGCGGGAGGCAGATGGTTGTCCTGGTAGAAGCGGGCCGACCAGTTGGTGCGCAGGCGGGCGTGGGCGTCAAAAATGCCCGGCAAATCGTTGCCATAGACCACCAGCGGAGACTGGGCGCGCCGCTGCGCAGCGCTGATGGCGTCGCGCTCGCGGTCGGACATTGCCCAGGAGGACGGCAGCACGAGCACGCGGATGCCGCTTTTTTCCAGCTCGCCCTGCTCCATCTGGGCCTGGCTGATGAAACGGGGCGTGTAGCCCAGGTCTTGAAAGATTTTGAGCCAGCTATTGCGGACCTTGGCCTGGTGGTTGTGGCTGGCTTCGTAGCTGGAAAACCGCCGCAGCCAGGTGGAGCCGTCCACGGTGGACTCCAGCAGCCAGGCCACTTGAATGCTCGGCTGGGAGTAATGGAGGGCAATGGGGTCATAGTCCTTGGTGGCGAGCATGAATACGCGGGCCAGGGGCGAGGTCATTTCGCGCAGTACCGGTTCCAGCGCGCGGGCCTTGGCGGTGAGCGGCAGCTCGGCGTTTTTCCAGTCCAGGCAATCTTCGCTCCACCAGATGATGCAGCCGCGGTCCCCCTGCAACAGCAGATGCCAGAGGCGGCGGGCGGCGGCGCGGGTTTCCTTTTCAAACACCGTGGTCAAAAAAATCTTGCCGGGCATGAAGGAGCCGAAAATTTCGCGGGCGTTGCCGATGTCATAAGGCTCCACCCAGTCGAGCACGCCGGCGAGCCGCCATAAATCGTACCCGCCAAAGGCATGCGGCATCTGGGTGCCTTCGATGCCCACCGGCGTATGGGGGTCCACCACGCGGGCGGCCTGGCGGAAATCCTCCAGCGCGCGCGCCAGCGAGACGTCCATGTAGGTGCGGTGATTGGCCCACGGCGAGAAGTTCCAGCGGGTGGGCTGCTCGCGGGCGGTCCGGGGATGGAAGCGCAGGCGTTGCAGGGCCTGCCAGTCGGGGCGCCCGCGCGGCAACGCCTCGCCGCTGGCCATGCGGTTTTTAATCTGGTCCGTGGTGAAGGGTTTGATTTCGTCCCACGCCTTGAACTGGGTTTCCCATTGCGCATTCAAGGCCGCCAGCGAGGGATACTGGGTGGCCAGCCATTCCCGGAAGGCGGTCAGCGCCATGGGATTAAAGTCGTAGTCAAAGGGGTTGGCTGAGATGGTGACGGACAATTCATCGCGGATGTCGTACAACAAGGGCGAATAATCGCGGTTGCCGCGGGCCACTTTTTGCATCTCGGCCCGGCCCCAGGCACGCCATTGGGGGTCATCCAGGCAATAATCGCGCACGAGCGAGGCTTCATCGCGGGTGTCCTTCCAGCGGGTCACAAACTTGTCCCAGTCGGTGACATTGGAATGAAACTTGAGGCACAGGCCGCGGTTGATGATGTTCTCCACGTAGTAGGGAAACTGGCTGGCCACCCAGGGGCGGGGGTCGCCTCCGTCATACACCATGCCGGCGGTGACGCCCATCTCGCGCAGGCGTTGCTGAAAGCGGCTCCACTGGTGTTTTTGTTGATGAATGGAGTCGCCCACCCACATGATGACCTGATAATTCGTCCAGGGCCGGAGCGAGCCGGCGGTTTCGGCAGCCGCGGCGGACGCAAGGCCCGCCGCCAGCCCCAGCGCCGCGAGACGGGGTACATTCATGGGGCCTATCCTGAAGCCGCCGGCGGCGGGTGGCAAGTGCGGTGTCTAAGGGAGCTTAGCGTGCCCGAAGCGGCTCCGGTGGTCCCCCCTGCTGCTTGGCAGTGGCGGTTTGCGGGCCGAGTCATTATACTGAAGGCCGCATGACGCCCTCCACGGCTCAAGCGCACGCCCCCCGGCGGCCACGGATACGCTCCGATGCGCCGTTCCTGATTGGCTTGTCCTTGCTGGGCGGGGTGTATGTGGTGCTGATTGTGGCAATGCTGGTGGCGGACCTGGCCTACACCTCGCCCGGTCATTTGGTGGAAGCCCTGCGCAGTCCGAACATCCAGTATGCCATCCGCCTGAGCCTCTTGTCGTGCAGTCTCACCGCGCTGCTTTGCCTGTGGGTGGGCGTGCCGCTGGGGTACCTGCTCTCCCGCTGCCAGTTTCGCGGGAAGGGATTGCTGGAGGCGATTCTGGATATTCCCATCGTGCTGCCTCCGCTGGTCATCGGCTTGAGCCTGCTGATTTTATTTCAAACCGCGCCCGGGCGGTGGCTTGAGCGCTGGGTGCCGGTGACCTACGCGGTGCCCAGCGTGATTCTGGCGCAATTTGCCGTGGCCTGCGCCTTTGCGGTGCAAACCATGCGCGTGACCTTTGACCAGATTAGTCCGCGCGGAGAGCAGGTGGCCCGCACCCTGGGCTGCACCCGGCATCAGGCCTTCTGGCGGGTGACCCTGCCGGAGGCGCGCCGCGGCATCCTGACCGCCGGCACGCTTTCCTGGGCGCGCGCCCTGGGCGAGTTTGGACCGATTCTGGTGTTTTCCGGCGCCACGCGCATGAAAACCGAGGTGCTCTCCACCTCGGTGTTTCTGGAATTAAGCGTGGGGGCACTCGAGGCGGCCGTGGCGGTGTCCTTGCTGATGATTATCGCGGCGGTGGTGGTGTTGCTGGTGGTCCGCTGGTTTGGTTCGGGCGCCAGTTTTCACCAGGGACAAGCCCCATGATTCGCGTGGAAAATTTATGTGTGCGCGCGGGCGCCTTTCGCCTGGCCAACGTCAGCTTTGCGTTGCCGGCAGGCAGCTATGCCGTGTTGATGGGGCGCACCGGCTGCGGCAAGACCACCTTGCTGGAAGCCTTGTGCGGCCTGCGGCGCGTGGAGAGCGGCCACGTATGGCTGGACGGCGCGGAAGTGACCCACTGGGACCCCGCCTGGCGCGGCATTGGTTATGTGCCCCAGGACCGGGCCTTGTTTCAAACCCTGACCGTGCAGGAGAATCTGGCCTTCGGCCTGACCGTGCGCGGCCTGCCCCCCAGGGAAATCCAGGCCCGCGTGCAGCCGCTGGCGGAAATGCTGGGGATTGCCCATTTGCTCCAGCGCCGTCCGCAGGGGTTGAGCGGGGGCGAATCCCAGCGTGTGGCCCTGGGCCGGGCGCTGGCCATCCAGCCGCGCATCTTGTGTCTGGATGAGCCCCTGAGCGCCCTGGACGAGGAAACCCGCGGGGACATGTATGCGCTCCTCAAGCGGGTGCGCGCCCAAACCCGGGTCACCACCCTGCACGTCACGCATCATCCCGAGGATGCCCGCCAACTGGCGGATTGTGTGTTTCGCCTGGAAAATGGGGTGATGACGGAAGTTACCCTTTGAGTTGAGCCTATGCGCGCCCTGCCTCCCCTGACTGAAGAAGAACGCCAGCGTTATGAGTGGCAGCTCTGGGTGCCCGGTTGGGGCGAGGCCGGCCAGCAAAAACTCAAGGCCGCCACCGTGCTTATTTCGCGCGTGGGCGGCATTGGCGGCCAGGTGGCTTATCAACTGGCGGCCGCCGGCGTGGGCCGTCTGATTTTGGCTCATGCGGGTCCGGTGCGGCTTTCGGATTTGAACCGGCAATTGCTGATGACCCATGACTGGCTGGGCAAACCGCGGGTGGAATGCGCCGCCCGCCGGTTGCGCGAATTGAATCCAGCGGTGGACATCGTCGCCGTGCCGGAAAACATCAGCGAGAAAAACGTTGCCGCCCTGGTGGCGCAGGCGGAGGTGGTGGTGGACGCGGCGCCATTGTTTGAGGAGCGCTTCCTGATGAATCGGGAGGCCGTGCGCCAGCGCAAACCGATGGTCGAGTGCGCCATGTATGATTTGACCGCCCACGTGACCACCATTCTCCCCGGCCAAACGGCCTGTCTGGCGTGTCTGTGCCCGGAAAAACCGCCGGACTGGAAACGCGAGTTTCCGGTGGTGGGGGCCGTCTCCGGGCTGGCGGGATGTCTGGGGGCCATGGAAGTTTGCAAACTCATCACCGGCGTGGGCGAACCACTGCGGAATCGCCTGTTGCAGTGTGATTTGCGCACCATGGCTTTCAAGACGCTGCGCACGCGGCGGGCGCCGCAGTGTGCCGTGTGTGGCGGAATGGCGTGAAAAACGAGCAGAATGTCCGCAGTTCACGCAGGCACGTGGCAACGCAAATAATTCTACGACAATAACTTGCGCCGCTGCGAGCAGGATGGCACGCTTTTGGCTTGAACAGCGCTTGTACGGTCTTTGTCCAACGGAGTAGATTGTGGAGTGCGCCACAATAAAGGGCCGCAAGGGCGGCGCGTGGCGCAGGAGCGGTTGGGAAAATCGGGTCATGCGGCAATTTTGGACCATTGCGGCCAACACCTTCATGGAGCTGATTCGTCAGCCGGTGTTTCCGCTTTTGGTGACGGCCTCCGCCTTCTTCGAGGTTTTTCTGGCGTGTGTGCCATATTTTGGTTTCGGGGATGACCCCAAGATGGTGAAGGACAGCGTGCTGGCGGTGATGCTGCTGGCGGGCTTGCTGGGCGCGGTGTTGAGCGCCTCGGCGTCGCTGGCGCGGGAAATCAAGTTTGGCACCGCCCTGGCCGTGCTCTCCAAGCCGGTGGGCCGGGCGCGCTTTCTCCTGGCCAAGTACGCCGGGCTGGCGGTGGCGATGACGTTGATGACCTATCTCAACCTGCTGGGCGCCCTGCTGGCCAGCCGCATGGCGTTTGATGCCTATGGCAAGGCGGACCGCCTGGGGCTGCTGTTGTGGGTGCTTTCCCTGGCCCTGGCTTATGCCCTCGCCGGACTCAGCAATTATTTTTTGCGCCGGCCATTTGTCTCCGATGCCGTGTTCAGCCTGCTCATCACCGCCACGCTGGGTTTTGTGCTGATTAATTTTCTGGATAAATCCGGCAAGGTGCAAGCCTTTGGGACGGGGGTGGACTGGCGGATGCTGCCGGCGGGACTGTTGATTCTCATGGCGGTGTGGATGCTGGCGGCGCTGGCGCTGGCCTGCTCGACCCGTCTGGAAATGGTGGCCACGCTGGCGGTGTGCTCGGGACTGTTTCTGCTGGGATTGATGTCTCCCTATCTTTTTGGCACGCTGGCGGCGCAAGGTTCATGGCTCGGTTCCAGCCTTTACGCGCTGCTGCCCAACTGGCAAAGTTTCTGGATTGCTGATGCCATGGAAACCGACCAGCCCATCCCGGGCCTTTGGGGATATGTGGGGCGGGCGCTGGGGTACAGTGTATGTTACACTGGGGCGGCTTTGATGGTGGCTCTGGTCTTGTTTGAAGACCGCGAACTGGGATAAGTGCATGGAACGCCAATTGCGCACCAACGCAACGGTGAACACCGTGGTCCTGCTGCTGGCCGCGGTGGTGACTTTTGCCATGGGCCGTTATTCCGGCTCGGCCGCCGGGCAGGTGGTGGCGGTGTTTCTGGCCATTGGCTTTGTCGCCGCCCTGGTAAGCCGCTTCCAGATGGGGCTGGAGGAAAGCGAGCGGCTCGAACAGCTTGAACTGGAGGAGCTGGCCCGCAAAGCCACGGATTCCGCCCTGTTCAAAACCGCCGAGGCGGAGCTGCGCCCCGCCCGCCGGGCGCGGGAGCAGTTTGAGAAATACTTCGGGCCGGGGGTGGCGGTGGTGTTGCTGGCGGCGCAGTGGGGCGGCGCATGGGGCCTGTGGCAGTGGCTCAGCAGTCCCGCGCGCAAACTGGAGGAACCCACCGGCGGGGTGCTGGAACATGCGGGGGTGGCGCTGGCCATATACGGCGGGGTGGGGCTGATTTTGTTCTTATTCGGCAAGGTGGCCGCCAATTTGGTGCAAATCACGCGCCAGCGGTTGCTGCGCCCCGCCGCCGGTTATGTGCTGCTGGGGGCTTATTGGTGCGGGCTGGTGGCGGCGGGCGTTGGGGCGGACATTGCCGGTTACCCACGGGTGGACGGTTGGATGGCGCGCGCGCTGGTCCTGGCGCTGGCGGTGGCGGGCGTGGAAAATGCCCTGACCCTCATCCTGGAAATCTACCGGCCCCGCCTCAAAGGCGCGGAGCGGCGGTTGTTGTATGAGAGCCGCCTGGTGGGACTGGCCAGCCAGCCCGAGGGCATCTTCACCACCGTGGCCCATGCCCTGGATTATCAATTTGGCTTCAAAGTCTCGGAAACGTGGTTTTACCAGTTCCTGCAAAAATACCTGGGCCTGTTCCTGCTGGCGCAGCTTGGGTTGCTGCTGCTCTCCACCTGTGTCGTGTTCATTGAGCCGGGCGAGCAGGCCATTTTGGAGCGATTCGGCCGGCCCCTGCCGCGCTTGCTGGACGCCGGCGGCCATTGGAAATGGCCCTGGCCGGTGGACAAGGTGTATCGCTACCGCACGGACCGCATCCAGACTTTCAGCATCGGGCACAGCCCGCATGAGGAGGAGGAGGCCGCTGACAGCCACGGGCACGACCACGGGCGCGAGGCCAAGCGCCCTTCCGCCGAGCCGGAGGCCATCCTGTGGACGGAGGCCCACGCGAAGGATGAATTTAACTTGCTGGTGGCCAGCCGCGAGGAGGGCGAAGGCGACCGGGAGGCGGGCCAGGCGGTGCCGGTGAATTTGCTGGCGGTGGATTTGCCGGTGCAATACCAGGTGACCAATCTGCTGATGTGGGCGACCCGTTACAGCGACGGCGCGGCATTGCTCGAGCGGGTGGCCACGCGCGAGGTGGTGCAATACCTTGTCCATGCGGATTTGAATGAGATTCTCACCACCGGCCGCCAGCGCACGGCGGAGGAGCTGCGCGCGCGCATCCAGGAACGCGCCAATGAATTGCAGATGGGTGTGCGGATTTTGTTTGTGGGCCTGCAAAACATCCATCCGCCGGTGCGCATCGCCCCGGCATACCAGGCGGTGGTGGCCGCATTGCAGGAGAAAGAGGCCAAAATCCTGGAGGCCGAAGGCTATGCCGCCCAAACCCTGCCCCAGGCCAGGGCGGAAGCGGTAAAACGCAAAGTGGCGGCGGAGATTTACGCGCTGCGGCGGGCCGCGGACGCCCAGGCCCAGGCCATCCGATTCACCAATCAGTTGCAAGCGTGGAAAACCGCGCCGCAGGTGTTTGCCACGCGCGGTTATTTGCAGGCGCTGGTGCGCGGCGGGGCGGAGTCGCGCAAATTGGTGCTCGCCGCCACCAACACCGACGACGTCATTCAATTTAATCTGGAGGACAAACTGCGGCCGGGCATTGATGACGTGGTGCTGCCGCCGCCCAAGACCCCCTCCACCGGCAAGTGACTATGAACCGCAATCGCATCAATCTGGCTGTCGGCATCCTGCTGATGGTGTTGTTTGTCTTTTTGCTGATGGCGTTTCAGGTGCGCCAGACCGAGCTGGCCATCGTGACCACCTTCAGCCGGGTCACCCGCACCATCACCGAGCCGGGCCTCAAATTCCGCCTGCCGTGGCCCATTCAGAAGGTGTATTACCTGGACCGCCGCGTGCAGAATTTCGAGAGCAAGATGGATGAAACCCTCACCAGCGACGGGCGGAATCTCCTCATTTCCGTGTATGCCGGCTGGACGATCGCCGATCCGGAAAAGTTTTTTGTGAACTTTGCCGGCGGCTCGCTCACCGAGGCCACCCGCCGGCTGGATGAGATGATCCGCAGCAAGAAAAATGAAACCGTGGGCCAGCATCCCTTCAGCCACTTCATTTCCACCAACCCCCAGGAAATGAAACTGACCCAGGTGGAGGACGAAATCCTGGCCAAGGTGAAGAAGGAGGCTGCCGACGGCTACGGCATTGCCGTGCAGTTTGTGCGCATCAAACGCATCGGCCTGCCGGAAAGCATCACCGAAAAAGTGTTTGACCGCATGCAGAAGGAGCGCCAGCGGCTGGTGCAGAAATTCCAGGGCGAAGGCGAGTCGCGCGCCATGGACATCCGCACCACCGCCGACCGCGACCGCGAGAAAATCCTGGCCGAGGCCGAGCGCGAGGCGGCGCTGATTCGCGGGCAGGGCGACGCGGAGGCGGCCCGGGCGTTCCAGGTGTTTGAGCAAAGCCCGGAGCTGGCGGTGCTGTTGCTCAAGCTCAAGGCGCTGGAGCAGGTGCTGCAGGAACGCAGCACGTTAATCTTGGACCAGCGCACTCCGCCGTTTGATTTGATGAAAGAGCCGGCCCCGCCGGCTGCCTCGGGACGACAGCCATGAACTCCACCCCGTCCAAAACCCCCGCCACCGGCGGCTGGAGTGACGCCGGCACGCAGGCGCTGGCCGAGGCGCTGAAGAGCAGCTTCGTGTTGGTCAAAATCGCGCTGGTTCTGCTGGTGGTGTATTTCTGCGGCTCCAACTTTTTCACCGTCTCCTCCAACGAGCGGGCGGTGGTGCTCCGCTTTGGCCAGCCGGTGGGCCGTGGGGAGGAGGCCGTGCTGGGGCCCGGTTTTCATCTGGCCTGGCCCTATCCCATTGATGAGGTGGTCAAAATCCCCGCCCAGCAAATCCTCAGCGCCAGCTCGACCGTGGGCTGGCACCGGCAGGAGCGCGGCCCCGCCGCCCCGGCGCCGCCGCCGCGGTTGAATCCTGTGCTGGATGGTTACGCGGTGACGGGCGACGGCAACATCCTGCACGCCCAGGCGCAACTGCGGTATCGGGTGGTGGACCCCGTGCGTTTTTACTTCGGGTTCACCAACGCGATGGCGCTGGTGACCAACGCGCTCAACAACGCCCTCTTCCATGCCGTGGCCCAATTCAGCGTGGACGACGCCCTGCGCCTCAACCTGCCCGCCCTCAAGGAGCGGATGCTCGCGCGCGTCGAGCAACTGGCGCGCGAACAGGAGCTGGGCATCAGCGTGGAGCAACTGGACCTGGTCACCGCCCCGCCGCGGCAGGTGAAAGCGGCGTTTGATGAAGTCACCGCCGCCGAGAGCGAGCTTTACACCAGGGTCAATGAAGCTCAGGCCTACGCCAACGGCGTCAGGGCCCGCGCCCAGGGCGAGGCCAGCGCGCGCCGCAACGCGGCCGAAGCCGACCGCAACCGGCTGGTGGCCGAGGTGGAATCGGAGGCGCGCTATTTTCAGGACATGCTGCCCAGCTACCGCCGCGACCCGGCCCTGTTCATGGCCCGCCTGCAGGTGGAAACCCTGGGCCGGCTGATGACCAACGCGCAGGACAAGTTCTTCCTGCCCGCCCGCGCGGATGGACGCCCGCGCGAAGTGCGTCTGCAATTAAATCGCGAACCCCAGCGGTTGAAAACCGAAGTCCAGGCGCCCACCGCCCCCGAGCACAAGCACTGAGTTATGCAAGTCACCTCCCTGCTCAGCCGCCGGACGCATGATGCGGACCCCGCCCCGCATCACCCTCACCATTCGCATCACGAGGGCGGCGGAAGCTGCCCCGCCTGCGGCCATGACCATTCCCACACCCAGGTGCGGCTGACCCAGACCCTCATCGGGCTGATGTTCGTGATTAACGCCTACGTGGTGGACTGGGTGGTGGACCGGGCCACGCTGGTGGCCGCCGCCAGCGGCATGCTGGGCGCGGTCATCCTCGGCGCGCCCATCGTGATGACGGCCATCAAGGATTTGCGCCGCGGCCTCCTGAGCATCAATGAGCTGGTGGCCCTGGCCGTGCTGGCCGCCATCTCCACGGGCGATTACAAAACCGCCGGCGTCATTGCCTTCTTCATGCTCATGGGCGAAATCATCGAAACCCGCACCGCCGAGGGCGCGCGCGCGTCCATTGAATCGCTCATCAAACTCACCCCCACCAAGGCCCGGCGCGTGGCGGGCAACACCGAGGAAGAAGTGCCGGTGCATGAATTGAAAGTGGGCGACATCATCCGCGTGCGCCCCGGCGACAACGTGGGCGCCGACGGCGTGGTGGTCTCCGGCCAAAGCTCGCTCAATCAGGCCAGCATCACCGGCGAATCGCTGCCGGTGGACAAAAAGGCGGGGGACGAAGTCTTTGCGGGCACCATCAATTTAACCGGGGTGCTGGACATCAAGGTCAGCCGCGCCGGGCGCGACACCACGCTGGGCCGCGTGCGGGATTTAATCCTGGCCGCCGAGCAGACCAAGCTGCCCATCATGCGCATCATTGACCAGTACATGGGCTTTTACACGCCGCTGGTGCTGGTGGTGGCCGCGCTGGTGTGGGTGTTCACGCGCGACCTCAACCGGGTCATCGCCACCCTGGTGGTCTCCTGCCCCTGCGCCTTTGTGCTCGCCACCCCCACGGCGATTGTGGCCGCCCTTTCCGCGGCGGCGCGACTGGGCATCTTGATTAAAAATGTGGCCGACCTGGAACTGGCCGGGCGCCTGACCGCCTTCATCTTCGATAAAACCGGCACCATCACCACCGGCAAGCTGGCCGTGAGCCGCCTGGCGCCGCAGGAAGGCGTCAGCCCGGCCGAGCTGCTGCGTCTGGCCGCCTCGGCGGAGAAATACAGCAATCACCCCGCCGCCAAGGCCCTGGCAGCCTTGGCGGAGGAAGTCAACGTGCCCCTGGCCGAGCCGCAGAACTTCGCCGAAACCGCCGGCCGCGGCGTCAAAGCGCAGGTGGAAGGTGCCGAAGTGCTGGTGGGGCGGGCCCAATGGTTGCAGGACCACGGCCTCCAGGGTGATTTTCTGAAGTCGGTGGACTTGAATGAAACGGAGGGATTCAGCCTGATTTTTGTGGCGCGGCAGGGCCGGTTCCTCGGCTGGATTGGGTTGCGGGATGAAACGCGCGCCGAAGCCAGACCGGCGCTGGAGGAATTGAAGGCCATTGGCGTGCGCCGCATCGCCATGGTCAGCGGGGACCGCCAGCCGGTGGCGGCGCGGGTGGCGCGGGAAATTGGCTGCGAAGAGAGCCGCGGCGAGTGCCTGCCCCAGGACAAGGTGGACTTTGTGCGCGCCTTCAAACAACAGGGCCTGCGCGTGGCGGTGGTGGGCGACGGGGTGAACGACGCCCCCGCCCTGGCCGCCGGCGACATCGGCATCGCGATGGGCGCCGCCGGCAGCGAGGTGGCCATCCACAGCGCCACCATCGCGCTGATGAACAACGATTTGCGGCGGCTGCCGTTTCTGGTGCGGCTGTCCCGCGCCACGCGCTCGGTCATCAATCAAAACTTTGTGGTGGGCATCCTGTTCATTGTGGGCGGCCTGGCGCTTTCGGCGTTTGGCTACCTCAGCCCCATCGTGGCGGCCATCATGCACAACGTCGGTTCCTTCATCGTCATCTTCAACAGCGCGCGGCTGGTCCGCCAGGGCGAGGAGCTGGAGCACTACGAGCCGGCCGCCACGCCCTCCACCCCCGCGCCTTCCGTGCCGGAGCAACCCATCACCTTCAAACCGCAACCGGCCTGAACGGTGGCGGTTTTGGACACAGAGGCAACTTTATGGCAACGCAGGTCATGCCGGAAATGCAAGCCCCCGCCCGCTCCCCGGCGGCCCCCGCCGGGGCTGCCTCCGGGCGCGAGGTGGTGGTCTCGGTGCGCGGGCTGACCAAAATCTTCAAGGACTTCTGGGGCCGGCCCAAGGCGCGGGCCGTCAACGGAGTGGACTTCGAGGTGTATCGGGGCGAAGTCTTCGGCCTGCTGGGGCCGAATGGCTCCGGCAAATCCACCACCGTCAAAATGATTCTGGGGCTGCTGCGGCCCACGGCCGGCCAGATTCTCGTGTTCAATCATTCCCCCCGCCACGTGGCCACCAAGGCCCGCATCGGCTACCTGCCGGAGGAATCGTATCTCTACCGTTTTCTGGACTCGCGCGAGACGTTGAAGTTCTTTGGCGATTTGTTTGAGCTGCCCCCGCGCGAGCGGGACCGGCGCACGGAGCAACTCCTGGAAATGGTGGGGCTGGGCGGCGTGCGTGCGCGCGCGGTGGGCGAGTTTTCCAAGGGCATGCAGCGGCGCATCGGGCTGGCGCAGGCGCTCATCAATGACCCGGACCTGGTAATCCTGGATGAACCCACCGCCGGCCTGGACCCCATTGGCTGCCGCGAGGTCAAGGATTTAATCCTCGCCCTGGCGCGCCGCGGTAAAACGGTGATTCTCAGCAGTCACTTGCTGGCGGATGTCGAGGATGTTTGCGACCGGGTGGTCATTTACTACGGCGGCAAAATCCAGGCCATGGGCGCCCTGAAAGATTTGCTGACGGAGCGCGACACCCTGCGCATCACCACGCCGGTGTTGTCGCGGTCCGCCCTGGAAAAGGTGCTGGAAATTTTGCGCGCCGAGGTGGGCGACGGCCAGGTGCAGGTGGACAATCCCACCCAAAACCTGGAGCGTTACTTTCTCGAAGTCGTGCGCCGCGCCCGCGAACAGGCGGAGGAGACCTCTGGCGCCACCTCCGCCAATGTGCTGGCCGAGTATTTGCGGCCCGCCGACACGGCCGCGCCGGACCGCCGCCTGGAACGTTTTGTCCGGCCTGAACCCGCGGAGCAACCCGCGCCTTCGCCCGCCCCGGCCCCCTCTGGCGGCGCGCCGGAGGCCGCCAAACTGGCGCAGTTGACGCAAACCGCCGCGCCTCCCGCTGAACTTTCACCCCCGGCTGCGTCTGCGGCGGCGCCCACGCCGGCGCCGGTTGCGGAGGAATTGCGTCGCGCCGAGGAAAAGTTGCAGAAATTGCTCAAAGGCTCCTGACGCATGAGAGCTTTGCTGGCCATGGCGCGGCTGACCTGGAAGGCGGCCTTCCGATACCGCCTGATTTGGGCGCTGAGCGCGCTGCTGGTGGTGGCGGCGGTGGTGTTGCCGGGCATCATCAAGCATGACGAGACGGCCACCGGCTTCACCCAGATTGTGCTCACCTACGCGCTGGGCAGCATTTTCGCGCTGCTGGGCGCCGCCACCCTGTGGCTGGCCTGCGGCACGCTGGCCCGGGACATCGAGGAAGGCCAGATGCAAATGGTGGCGGTGAAACCCGTCCCGCGGTGGAAAATCTGGGCCGGCCGCTGGCTGGGCATTGTGACCCTGGACGCCGCCCTGCTGCTGGCCGCCGGCCTGCTGGTGTATGCCCAGTTGCAATGGCGCTCCCGCGAGCTGCCGCCGCCCCAGCGCGAACGCCTCCGCCAGGAAGTGCTGGTGGCGCGGGCCTCGCTGAAAGAGCCGCCCAAGGACTTGCGCCCCCTGGTGGCCAGGGCTTTTGCCGACTGGCGCAAGCAACACCCCGGCCCCCTCTCCCCGCAGGACGCGGCAGCCGTGCTGAAGGAAATCGAGGAGCAATTCAAAGCCGCCGATCAAATCGTGCGCCGCGATTACGCCCGCGCCTGGCGCCTCAACGCCCGCGGCCTGCGCGAGCGGCTGGGTGACGGCCCCCTGCACATCCGGGCCAAACTCTACCTGCCCGAATACCGCCCCGGCGTGGTGGTGGAGGGGCGCTGGCGCTTCGGCCCGCTGGAGGCCCCGCTTTATGAGCACGTCATGCCCATGACGCCCGAGGCGTTTCAGGAGTTTGTCGTGCCCGCCTCGCGGGTCATTGGCGAGGACGGCACGCTGCTCATTCACTTCGTGAACCGCAATCCCACCGCGGTGGTCTTTCTGCTGGAGGACGGCCTGGAGGTGTTGTATCGGGAGTCGAGTTTTGAAATCAATTACGCGCGCGGCCTGTTGATTCTCTGGATGTGGCTGGCCCTGCTGGCGGCGCTGGGGCTGGCGGCTTCGGCCTTCTTATCCTTCCCGGTGGCGGCGTTTTTCGCCCTGTCGCTGATGGTGGTGCTGCTGTTCAGCGGCTCGATGGCCGCGGCGCTGGAGGAGGGCACGGTGATGGGGCGTGATCACGAAACCGGCCAGGTGGACATGCCCCTGGTGGACCGCGTGATGCTGCCGGTGTTCAAGGGCATCCTCTCGGTGGTGCAACTGGCGCGCTCTTTTTCGCCCATTGACGCGCTGAGCACCGGCCGGAGCATCACGTGGGGCACGCTCGGCCAGGCCTTCCTGCAGGTCATGATGGTGTTGGGCGGAGCGTTTGCGCTGCTGGGCATCAGCACTTTCACCCGGCGAGAGCTGGCCGCCGCGCAGCTTGCCGCCACTTAAAACCATGGTCACGCGCGCCAAAATCATCTATGCCGCCCTGGCGCTGCTGTTGTTGCTGGCCGCCAGCCGCTGGCAGGCTCCGCTCGACGCCCGGCGCACTGCCATGATTCCCAAGGGCGAGGAGCTGAGAAACGCGCCTCCCATGCTGGCCTTTGTGACCGTGGCCCTGGGCGGCTTTCGCGGCCTGGTGGCCAATGCGCTGTGGATGCGCGCCTCCCGCCTGCAAGACGAGGAGAAATATTTTGAAATGGTGCAGCTCAGCGACTGGATTACCAAGCTGCAGCCGCGCCTCAAACAGGTCTGGATCAACCAGGCCTGGAACATGGCCTATAACATCTCCGTCAAATTCAACTCCCCCGAAGACCGCTGGCGCTGGGTCCAGCGCGGCATCCGCCTCCTGCGCGACGAAGGCCTGCGCTACAACCCGGACGAGGCCCTCCTCTACCGCGAGCTGGCCTGGCATTTTCAGCACAAAATCGGCAAGGACCTCGATGCCGCCCATCTTTATTACAAGGCCCAGTGGGCGGCGGAAATGACGCGGGTCCTGGGCACCAATGCCCTGGGCTACCGTGAGCTGATTGCCCCGCAAACCGAAGAGGCCCAGGCGCGCGCCCGCCTGTTGCGTGAACAATACAAAATGGACCCCGCCCTCATGCAGGAGGTGGACGACACCTACGGCCCCCTGGAATGGCGGCTGCCCGAGGCCCATGCCCTTTACTGGCTGCATTTGGGCCTGAAAAAATCGCGCCCGGGCGAGGTGCGCCCGCTCCACCAGCTTATTCACCAGGCCCTGCAGCTTTCCTTCGAGCGCGGCCGCATCCTTTCTTTCACTCCTGAAGGCGTCCCCATCCTGGGGCCCAAGCCGGAGGTCATTGAACGGTTGCATCCTACCTTCCTGCGCGAGATGCAGGAGGAACCCGGCGCCGTGGAAAACATCCGCCGCGCGCATCGCAACTTCCTCCGCTCCGCCATTGAAACCTTCTACGCCTTCAACCGCATGGCCGAGGCCCGGCGGTGGTTTCAGGTGCTCACGCAGTCGTATCCCGATGATGTGCAAGTCAAAGCCGCCGGGGGCGACCTCGACACCTTCTGCGTGCGCCGCATCACCGAAACGGTCTCCGAGTCCGGCCGGGACCGCGTGACAGCCACCATTATGGGCTATTTGCACACCGCGTATTTCTACCTCGTGCAGGACCAGGACGATGAAGCCACCGGCCTGCGGCTCATGGCCCAGCGCATCTGGAACAGCTACCAATCCGGCCTGGGCCGCGACCCGGAGGTCATTGCCCGCATCGGGCTGCGGCCTTTCGCGGAAATGGACCAGCAGGTGCGCGATGATTTGCTGGCCCCCGGCGCCATGGACCCGCGCCTGCAGGCGGTGCTGCGCGCCAAGCTCAATCTGCCGCCGCCCACCGCGCCCTGATTCCGGACCGGCTTGCGTTTGCGCTTGGCGGGCGGGGCGGCTTCCTGCCAGAATGCGCGGTGATGAAAAATACGCGCAACTTCAATCTCTGGGCAGGTGCTGTGTCGCTTGGCGTGGCGGGTTGGCTGGCGGTTTCCTGTGCTTCCTCCTCCGGCGGTAGAAGCCAGCCGGCCGCCTCCGCAGGCGGCACTGCCCAACCGGCAATGGCCTTGTTCAATGGCCGCAATTTGAGCGGCTGGAAGGCGGTCTCGGCGGACCCCAAAGTGCCGATGGAGAAAGTGTGGCGGGTGCAGGACGGCATCATTATTTGCAGCGGCGAACCCATGGGGTATTTGCACACCAAACAAGTGTTCACCGATTACCGCCTGGAGCTGGAATATCGCTGGGCGCCGGGCAAGACGCCGGGCAACAGCGGCCTGTTTGGGCGCATCAATGGCGCGCCGCGCGCGTTGCCACGCTGCATTGAAACCCAGCTCCGGCATGGCAACGCCGGGGACTTGTACGGCTTTCATGGCATGAAAATCAACGGGCCGGCCGACCGCTTCCGCTTTGTGCCCAATCATCAACTGGGCGGGGATTTGCGCGGCGTCACCCGCATGGCTGGCAACGAAAAACCGGCGGGCGAATGGAATCATGTGGTGGTTCTGGCCCAGGGCCCGCGGGTGCAGGTCTGGATGAACGGCCAACTGGTGAATGAAGCCACGGACGTGGAAGTGGTGCCCGGCCCGGTGGGGCTGCAATCCGAGGGAGGCGAGATTCACTTCCGCAACATCCATTTGATGCGCCTGGCTCCCTAAGGCCTGGCGGAGCCGTCGCCAGCCCGGCGAGCGGCGGCGTGCCCGTCCTCCCGGCGCACAGGCGCAGCGGGGCATTTCACGCCTCCCTTGCCTTTACCGTTGGGGCGGCGATGCCCCGGGTGGGGGTGGTTTGCTTTTCGCTGGCCGATTGGCCAGCCGCCGCGCATAGTAACTGGCACGCATGAAAACTTTGTTTTGGTGCCTGCTATTGGGTGGCTTGGGTTGTCTCTGCGCCAGCCCTGCCCCCGTGGCGGCCTCATCACCCGAGGACCAAAAGCTGGCGGATTTTTTCCGCCAATACCTGGAACGCCAGTTGCGCCAACGCCCCCTGCTGGCCACCGAGCTGGGCGACCACCGCTACGACCATCTGCTGGATGACATCTCCCCCGCCGCCCGTGCCCGCTGGAAGGACGAGTGCCGCGCTGCGCTGGACGCGCTGCCGCAAGCGGTAAATTACGCGGCCCTCAGCCGGGATGGGCAGGTGGATTACGAGATTTTCCGCAGCAGCCTCGAGCGCTCCTTGTGGATGATGGACAACTTTGACCCCTGGGCCGAAGACCCGCGGGTGTACAACCAATATCTCAATGATGCCGTGTACCTGGTCCTCGCCCAGTCCACGCTCCCCAAAGAGACCAACATCAGCAATGCCGTGGCCCGCATGGCCTTCCTGCCGCAGGTGGTGGCCGAAGCCCGCCGCAGTCTCAAAAATCCGCCGCGGGTGGTGGTGGAAACCGCCATCCGCCAGAATCGTGGCGCCATCAATTTTTACACCAAAACCCTGTTTGACCTGGTGGGCCGCACGCCCCAGGAGCCGCGCCTGAAGGCCGCCGCCGCCCAGGTTCTGCCGGTGCTGCGCGAGTACCAGCAATTTCTGGAGCAGGAGCTGCTTCCCCGCGCCACCGGCAACTGGCGCATCGGCCGGGAGAAATTCAGCAAGAAACTCGAACTGACCCTCCAGACGGGATGGGACGCCGACACCCTGCTGCAGATGGCGGAATCTGAGTTTGCGCGGGTGGAGCAGGAATTGTACGTGGTGGCCCGCCAGTTGTGGGGGGTATATTTTCCGGGGCGCGTCATCCCGCCGGATACTCCCGCGGGACGGCGGGAAACGGTGGCGCAGGTCATTCAACGTGTGGGCCAGGAGCATGGCCGTCCGGCGGATTTAATCAAGGACGCGCGCGCCACCGTGGCGCGCATCAAGCAATTCATCCGCGCAGCGGACATTTTGCAACTGCCCGACCCGGATCGTTGCCAGATCATCGAAATGCCGGAGTTTCAGCGCGGCAACGCGATTGCCTACATGAACTCTCCGCCGCCGCTGGACCCGGCGGCGGCCGGTTACTATGCCATCAGCCCCCCGCCCCGCGACTGGCCGGCGGAGCGGGTGAAAAGTTTCCTGGAAGAGTACAATCAGCACATGCTGCAAATCCTCACCATCCACGAGGCCTATCCCGGCCATTACGTGCAGCATGAGTATGCCAACCGCGTCCCTTCGTTAATCCGCAAGGTGCTGGCCAGCGGCGTGTATGTCGAAGGCTGGGCGGTTTACACCGAGCAGATGATGCTGGACCAGGGCTTTGGCGCGGGCGACCTGCGGTTGCGGCTCAACCAGCTCAAGTTCTATCTCCGCGCCATTGCCAACGCCATGCTTGACCACAAAATGCATTGCACCTCCATGAGCGAGGAGGAGGCCCTGGCGTTTTTGACGCAACGGGCTTTTCAAAGCGAGGGCGAGGCCCGCCTGAAAATCATCCGCTCCCAGCAAAGCTCTGTGCAACTGTCCACCTACTTTGCCGGGCGCATGGCCCTGTATCAATTGCGCCAGCAGGTGCAGCAAGATAGGGCGGAGCGGTTCGAGTTGGGACGCTATCATGAGGCGGTGCTTCTCTGTGGACCGGTGCCCGTGAAATACCTGCCGGAGCTGGTGCGCCGGCAACTGGAGCCCCAAAAATGAGGACTCGCCTGTCCATCGGATGGGGCGCGGCCCTGCTGGCTGCCTGGCTGGCCGCGGGCTGCGCCGCAAAAAACAAGGCCGCCAAACTGCCGCCGCCCCAACCTTTGCCAGAGGCCGCGGATGCCTCGGGCCCCGCCCTGCGGCATCGGCTGGCCAGTCCTTTTCCGGAACTTCCCACCCTTCAAATTGAGCTGCCCGCCACCTACGTCGCCGAGCGGGAAGATGGGAAAGACTTCACCGTGTTTTACCTGCGCGACCGCCGGCTCAAGGCGGGCGTGGGCATTTATCTGGGGCCAACGCCGCAGTATCACCACCAGCGCGATCCCTACCTGTCGGTCCGCGCCGAAAAAGGCAAACTCGGCTCCCGCGATGTCGAATGGCGGCGGTACGAAAACAAGGGGTTGGTCTGCGCGGAAACCATCATTCCAGAGGTGTTCAAGGCGCTTTCCCAAAAGGAGGGCGACCGCCTGGCCACCTGCAAGATGCACGTTTTTTTGACCGCGCCCAATCCGGCGCTGCTGGCGGAACTGGAGGCCGCTGTGGGGCGGATGCAAGTCCGCGAAGCCAGCTCGCCGTGACCACGGCCTGCCGCGGCCAGCCAGGCCTTATGCGCCCTGGCCATGGAGGAGCGCCGGTTGCTTTTCAATCCATCAAGGCCGCGCGCAGGAAGGGGCGATACAAGTGCGGCTCCAGCAAAAAGGAATCGTGGCCCTTGTCCGAGTGCACCGTAATCCACGTGGGTTCAATGCCCGCCTTTTTGAGCGTCTTCACCATGTGCTCCTGCTCCTCCGGCCAGTAGCAGACATCGGTGTCAATGGTGAACACCAGAAACTTTTGCTGGCGGCAGCGCTCGAACAGGGAGACCAGGTCTTCGGCCACCCCTTCGCGCACAATGTCAAACCGGTTCCACGCATCGAGAATGCGCAAATAGGTGTTGGCGTCAAACCGCTGCACAAACTTGGCCCCCTGGTGCAGCATGTAAGACTCAATCGGGCTGGTTAAATCGTACCACGACAAATCCGCCGAGCGCCGCACAATTTCCTTGCGCGCCCGCTCGGCCATGGCGTCCAGCGAGACAAACGTTTTGTGGCCAATCATCCGCGCCAGCGCCATGCCGCGCCGCGGCTGGTGCAAGGGGTCGTAATCCCCGCCCTTGAAGTCGGGGTCCGACTCAATGGCGTAAATCTGCTCGAAGTTGTGAATGCGCGTTAAAATGGGCACCAGCAGGCCGCTGGCACAGGGTATCACCGTGCGCACCCGGTCCGGGTACCGCGTGGCGAGGCTCAGCGACAACATGCCCCCCAGCGAGGCCCCCATCACCGCGTGCAATTGCTCAATCCCCAAATGGTCCAACAACCGGATTTGCGAATCCACAATGTCCGAAAGCGTGATGTGCGGAAAACTGCGCCCCCACCGCCGCCCGGTGGCGGGGTTGATGGAGCACGGCCCGGTGGAACCGTAGCATCCGCCGATGTAATTGGCGCAGATGACGAAGAAATGGTCGGTATCCACGGATTTGCCCGGCCCGATGAAGCCATCCCACCAGCCGATTTTGCATTCATCCGTCCAGCGGTTGTCCACGCCGGGCACCTCGGGATTATACCCCGCGGCATGAGCGCTGCCGCTCAAGGCATGGAACACCAGCACCGCATTGCTGCGGTTGGCATTGAGCTTGCCATACGTCTCATACGCCAGCGTCACGTCCGTCAACCGCTCGCCGTTGAACAATTCCAGCGGTTTTTCTGGCGTGGCCACGCGCAAGAACTTGGTCTCCACAGTTGCCTTCCGATGCATAAGACGCTCCCAGTGTAGAACATCCACCGCCTCCGGCGCAAAGGTTTTGGTGATTGCCCCCTCCGCCGCCGGCAAGGCGCGCCGCCAAGACCGGCCATCCCCCTGCCGATAAGAACAAAATTGACGCGCCGCTTACCTTGAATCTTGCCGGGAGCGGGGCGGGCGGCTTAAAGTCAGCCTTATGCCTGCCCGACCTCGAATGCGCTTTTTAGGTTTCTTGCTTCTTGCGGGATGGATGACCTGGCCGCTGGCAGCTTGCGCTCAAAGCCAGCTTTCCGGCCGGGTGTTTCATCCACGCTTTGAAGGCGGCGACCCGCTCTACCTTTCCACCGTGATGGTCTTTGCGAGCCAGAAGGGCGGCACGGCGGAAGCCCGCTCTTTTCGCACGTGGGAAACTCACCCGGCGGGCTGGTATTTCCTCGTGGGGCCGCCGGGCGAATACACGGTGTGGTTCACCCAGCCCGGAGGATTTTTCCGTCCGCTGCTGTTAAGTCCGGTGGTGCTGCGGGACGGCGAGAAACTGGACGGCCGCAATGTGACCCCCCAGTTTGATTATGCTTGTTTTGAGGAACGCGCCTGGGACAGCCGGCCGGCCACTGATTATTATCAGGTGTTCACCGCGCGCGGCGCCAGCCTGACCGCCGTTGGCATCCGGCTGGCGCATGACGGGGTGGATGGGCAGGGGCCGGGCCATCAGACCCTGATTGCCACCGTCCATCGCGCGGCCGCCGGCACGCCCGACCAATGGCCGCAGGTGGGGCCGCCGGGCTGGCTCCCCAAGGTGGACTGCGGCGGCGCCAAAAATTACGTTTACGCCACCGGCTGGGATTCCGGCGAAGTGCCCTTGATTCCAGGGGAGAAATACGCCCTCCGCCTGCGCGCGGAAAAGGAGGGCGGCGTCCTGCAGACGTTTTGGCGCACCAACACCGCCGCGGAATCCAAACTGTACCGCGTGGGCAAGGACGGCGCCCGCGGCTGGGTCCCGCAACGGCTTTGGCTGGCGGTGGCCACCGATGCGGATGCGTGGGTCATACCCTACAATAAAAAAGTGCATTTGGCCTTCCAGGAATTTGCGGGTTTCGCCCAGCGTTGGAGCCAGACCTACGTGGCCCGCGGGCACAGTCTGGCTGGCGTGGCGTTGTTGGCGGCGGTGGGTGGCGCCCAACCGCCCTTGAGCCGGCAGCGCGTAGTGGTGCGCGTGCGGCTGGACGGCCCGGAAGGGCCGGTCATCGGCGTCGAAAAAATCGCCATTGGCAACGGCAACTACACCGGCGACGCTTCCTGGGGCATGTTTGGGGCCGCCTATGCCCGCGGGGAAGTGCCATTGACGCCGGGCAGGACGTATGCCCTGGAGTTTGAAAGCATCGAGAATTACGAAACCTTGCATGGTTTTGTGAACATCAAGGGCGATGTCAGTGATGACCGTCCCGGTTTCAACCCCTACAAAAAAGTGGCCCCGGACGATTACCCCCACGGCACGTCCTACAAATTCGGGCGCGAGGCGATGCCCTTCGACCTGGACCTGCAAGTGGTGGAGTATGCGACCCCAGGCCCGCTGGTCCCGCGTCCCAATCTGCTGCGCAACGGCAACATGCAGGAGGCCGACGGCGACCTGCCAGCCAGTTGGACCCCCTTCAAAGTGGAGCCGGCCACCCGCCTGCTGCGGTTTGCGGATGGCCCGGCTCATACGAATTTTACGGCCCGGGTGCTGGGGGGCAGCGCCACCGGCGCGCGCGCTGACGGCGGTTTTGTGCAGCAGGTCACCGGCTTGAACCGCTTTGCCGCGTACCGGCTGACAGGCAAAATCCGCTCCTCGTGGCCGCTCGACTGGCAGCACCAAACGCTGGTGGGTACCGACCCCACCGGCCAGACCGAGAATCCCGATGCGCCCACCGTGCAGTGGACCAAAGGCCCCGCCCTGCACGGCGTGTATCTGGATTACCGCAGCGAGCCCCTGCGCCCGCAAAAAGACCGCCTGAGCATCTGGTTGCGCGGCAGCACCACCATGACCAATGACTACCGCTTCACGGCCGATTTTGACGATTTCGTGCTGCAGCTAATTGAGGAGTGACACGCGCCCCTGGCCGCTTCGGCATTTTATGCGCTGTCAGGTTGCCGCTCTGTGACTCAGCGACCCGGCGGAGTGTGCAGCAACTCCCACACCAGCCGCGCGGCACGCCGGGCTGCCCCCGGGCCGCCGAGGGTGGCCATTACCTGGCGCAACTGCGCCCGCACAGCGGCGGCACTTTGGGGATGCTCCACAAATTCCAGCGCCGCCTGGGCCAGCGCCTTGGGGGTGGCCTGGTATTGGATGAATTCGGGAAACACGGCGGTCCCGGCCAATAAATTGGGCATGGTCAGGGTGGGCACGGTGACCAGGCGCCGGGCGACTTCGTAGGTCAGCCATGAAGTTTTGTAGAGCGTCACAGTGGGCACGCCAAAGTAGGCGCATTCCACGGTCACGGTGCCCGTGCAAGCCAGGGCCACGGTGGCCTCGCGCAGCCGCTCCGGCAGCCCGCCGGTTTGCACGGTTACCACGGCGCCCGCCCCCTGGGCCAGAGCGAGGGCACGCAGGCGTTCATCCGGCAGCACCATGACGGCGGAAGCCGAAGGGTGTTTCTGACGAATCAGTTCCCAAGCGCCCAACAAGGGCGGCAAATGGCGCTTCAATTCGGCCGTGCGGCTTCCCGGCAGCAGCACCACCCGCGCCGGGCCGGTGGCGGGGGGAGCGGCCTCGGGCGGCGGGGGGTAGCGGTCAAAAATCGGATGCCCCACAAATTCGACGCGCAGGGACGGGGCCTGTTGGGCGTACCACGCTTTTTCAAAGGGAAAGATGCTCAGCAGCAAATCAAAATCGCGTTCGAGGGATTTGGCCCGTCCCGGCCGCGAGGCCCAGACCTGCGGGGAGACCATTTGCACGAGGCGGGGTTGCCAGGCGCCGCGGGCCCGGGCTTTGATGGCGTGACCCAGGCGGCGATTGAAGCCGGAGAAATCCACGCACAAGACCAAATCGGGTTGCCGAACGGCGGCCAGCCGGAGAAGCTGATGAAATATCCGGCGGAATTTCCAGTAATGCCGGGCGACTTCCCACAGGCCCACCACGGCGTGCTCCGTCATGTCCACCGCCAGCTCGACGCCCGCGGCAGCCATGCGCGGGCCGCCGGCGCCAAAAAAGACCGGCGCCGCCTGTCCGGCCTCGCGGGCCTGCTGGCGCAGCGCGGTGACCAGCTCGGCGGCCAGCGTGTCACCGCTGGTTTCACCGGCAATCACCATGAGGGATGGGGCTGGGGAGTTCATGGGAAGGAAGGGCCTGCCAGCCGTTCCGCGCGCAGCCAGCCCAGCCACAAAAAGGCGGGCCAGGCCAGCGCGGGAATATACAATCCAAATTCCACCAAGCCCTGCAAGGCCCAGCCCAGCACGCCCAGCCAGGCGGCCGCCGGCCAATTCGATTGCCAGCGCGCCGGGCGGGCGCCTGCCAGCATCCCGGCGACGAACAAAGTGTAAAGCAGCATGCCCGGCAGGCCCGAATCTGTGGCCTGCTGGAGATAATCATTGTGCACCATGCGCGTGGACTCGGCTTCCGGCGGTTTTTTGGCGCGATACACCGCCGTGAACGTGCCCGGCCCGGTGCCGAAGGCCGGATGCTCGCGGACATTGTCCCAGGCCACCCGCCAGTAGGTCAGCCGCGCCCTGGCGCTGGGGGCGCCGCGCGCCACGTAACTGGCATGCTTCCACCAAAAGCCCAGCAGGCCGGCCAGGCAAAGTGCGGTGGCCAGCGCCCATTTATAACGGGGGGCCATCGGCCCCAGCCACAGCACGGCCACCCCAAGGAGAAGTGCAATCAACCAGCCCGCCTTGGAACCTGTCCACCCCAGGCAGGCCAACCCGGCGAGGCCGATGGCGCCCGCAATGGCCAGCGCCAGCCTGCGGCTCCGCCGCGCCAGCCAGCGCCAGACCAGCGCCAGCGCCGGGGGCAAGGCCAACAACAAACCCCCGGCGAAAGCATTGGGGTAAAAGAACGTGGAAAAAATCCGGTTGCTGGCCATCCGGGCGCGAAACTCCGGGGTATCCATGGCCACGCGCATTTCCGGCGGCAACTGCTCAAATTGGCGGCGGGTGGCCTCCAGTCCGCCCCAGTGCTGGTCTGCGCCATGGACCAGGGTCACCATGACCGCCAGCGCCAGGAGGCCCCAGAAATAATCGGCGTGGCGCGTGCGGGCCAATAAAAAGCGCCCGGCCACGAAACAGGCCACGCAGGCCAGGAAATGCGGCAACACCAGGCGGGTCAACCGGGGTTCAATGGAAAAGCATGCCGCCAGTGCCTGCCAGGCGAGCCAGGCCATGAGCAGCCAGGGAGTCCAGCGCCACCACGGAGAAGCGAGGGCCGCGGCGCGATGGAGCGGCAGGCGCCAGGCCAGCAATACGCCCACCAGGAGCCACAAACCCAGCAGGGCATAACCCCAGCGGTGCGGCCAGGACAACAAGACCACTTCCAGCAGATTTTCCGGGGTGTGCACTTTTTCCGCCAGAATCACGGGGCTGCCCAGTTTGACCAGGGCCACCCCAAAGACCGCCCCGCTCCACAAGGCCAGCCAGGCACTGGCGCGTTCGGCAGGCAGGACGGACCCAGGCGGCGTAACCGGAGCATCCATGCGACGGAATCAGGAGAAAAACGGGTGATAACGGGAGGAAACGAGCCGGTCAATCGAGCGCGCTTTCGCTCGACAATTTCCCTCAAGCCCGGAGCCAGGTACGGCGTGAGGCGGGCACTTTAGGCCAGGCACAAGCCGAACTTCTCCCTCTCCTTGAAGGAGGGGGTGGGAAGGAAGGAAGCGCAGTCTGTTCACGGAGTCTCCGGCTTAGAGTTTCATTTTCAGCATCCCCACTTCCAACACCAGGGCTTCCTGGGCGTTGGTGCGCAACCGCGCCGCCATCTCCTCCAACACCTGCACGTTGGCCTGGGCCTGGGCTGGTTGCAAGCGCGCCGCGGCCCGGCGGGTGGCCGCCTCGAGCGCAGGCAGGGCCAGGAGCGCGCCGTTGATGCCCAGCGTGGCCAGCCAGACATCGCGCAACCACCATTCCCAAGCCTGCAACAATTCCCCGCGCTGCCGCCGGTACTCCGCCTCAATGGCGGCCTTCAATTCAGCCTCCCATTGCTCCTTCTGCTCCGGCTCCGCTTCCGGAAAACGTTGCAAAGGCGATTGCGCCTCGAGCCGCTGGCCAATGGCCTCGCGCATTTGGCCCAGTTGCGTGGCCAGCTCGCCCAGCAGGCGGTACCGCTCCAACAGGTTCGGTCCGGCGGCGGCGAGCAGGGCGGCAAAGTCCTGCAACCACTTTTCCACTTCGGGCGCCAGGCGCGGGCCGCCGCCGGCCAGGTTCAAACGGAGGCAGCGCGAAAGAATGGTCTCCAGCAAATGTTGCGGCTCGGTGCTCAGCAGCATCAGGACGGTGCCGGCGGGCGGTTCTTCCAGCGTCTTGAGAAAGGCATTGGCGGCACTGGGATGCATCCGGTCCGCCGCCACAATCACGGCCACCTTGTGCGCGGCCTCGGCCGGGCGCAGGCTCAGCTCGCGAATCAGCTCGCGGATTTGCTCCGCCTTGATGATGCGGGTTTTGGACTCCGGCCGCACCCAGAACACATCGGGATGCAGCTCGTCCTGCACTTTGCGGCAGGGCAGGCAGGCGCCGCAGGCATCCAGGGGCAGGCCGGTTTCGCCGCGCCGCGGCGGCGACTGGCAATTGAGGGTCATGGCCAGGGCGCGCGCGGCGGCCGCGAGTTCTTCCAAATCGGCGCCCGTGAACAGATAAGCGTGGCCCAGGCGGCCCCGGCCCAGGCTGCGCTGCAGCAATTCCAGCGCCGGTTGATGGACGGCCAGTTGCGCGAGCGTCATAAGCCGTTACTCTGGCGAGCTGCCAAACTCCGGTTTCGGCGGCCGCGGGGGCGGGCAAAAGCGCACCAGCAGGGGGATGCGACCCTTAATCTCGCCGTCGAATGAAATATCCACCGAATAGAAACCCGGTTTTTCAAATTTCATGTGCTGGATGTTCACGATGAAATTGCGCGAAACAAAAATGGCCTCATCGGGCACTTCCACCTTGATGGGCATCTGAATGGGCGGCATGACCGGGCGGCCGTCCTCGTCCACGAAATTGAGGCCCACCGTGTGCGGGCCTTCCTCCATCTTGTCGAACACCAGCCGCAAGGCCACGCTGCATTGCGGATGCACGGCGGGCATCTGGGAGGCGTTGATGGTGTCAAAGGTGCCCAGGATGTTCAATTTTCCCTGGGAGTCGGTTGCCGCGTCACACAAGGATGCCACTTGAATTTCCATAAGCCCTGATTTTTAACCTCCCGGCCGGCAAAAGGCACGCGAAAACCACGCCCCGGCGGCCGGCGTTGGAGGGGAGGAAGCGGACCCGTGCGCCAGCAGGGGGTGTCTGGGGGGAGGCCGAGGTCAACCTGGGGTGTTGCGTAAAACAGCGCGCTGCCTTCCCGCCGGCCGTGATGGATTCTGGCATTGAGCGGAAGCGGCGGTGGTTCTACTATAATCTCATGGGCAACATTTTTGGGCATTTGTTTCGCATCACCACCTGGGGCGAATCCCACGGCGGCGGCGTGGGCGTCGTCGTCGAGGGCTGCCCTCCGCGCCTGCCGCTCACCGAGGCGGACATTCAACCGGATTTGAACCGGCGCCGGCCCGGGCAGTCAAAAATCGTCTCCCCCCGCAAAGAGCCGGACCATGTGGAAATACTTTCCGGGACTTTTGAAGGCCTGACGCTCGGCTCACCCATTTGCATGTGGGTAAAGAACGAGGACGCCCGCCCGGAGGCCTACACCGAGATGGCGGAGAAGTTCCGGCCCTCCCACGCGGATTACACCTATTGGGCCAAGTACGGCATCCGCAACTGGCAGGGCGGCGGCCGCGCCAGCGCGCGGGAGACCGTGGGCCGGGTGGCGGCGGGGGCGATTGCCAAGAAAATCCTGCGGCTGCATTTTGGCGTGGAAGTGCTGGCGTGTGTGATTCAGGTGCACCGGATTCAGGCGCAGGTGGATGTCGAGCGCGTCAAATTCAAGGAGATTGAGTCCAACATCGTGCGCTGCCCAGACACGGCGGCGGCGGAGAAAATGGTGCGGGCCATTGAACGCGCCCGCCGGCAGGGGAACAGCCTGGGGGGTATCGTGCTGGGCATCGCCCGCGGCGTGCCGCCGGGCTGGGGGGAGCCGGTGTTTGACCGGTTGCAGGCCGATCTGGCCAAGGGCATGATGAGCCTGCCGGCGGCCAAAGGGTTTGATATTGGCTCGGGTTTTGATTGTGTGCGCTACACGGGCCTGACCCACAATGATCCTTTTCGCATGAAAGGCGGCCGGGTGCGGACGTTGAGCAACCGCTCCGGCGGCGTGCAGGGGGGCATCAGCAACGGAGAGACGATTTATTTCCGCGTGGCCTTCAAGCCCACCGCCACGGTGATGCACGAACAACCCACGGTGGATGTGCGGGGGCACAACACCACCTTGAAGGGCCGCGGGCGCCATGACCCTTGCGTGCTGCCGCGCGCCGTGCCGCTGGTGGAGGCCATGACAGCCCTGGTGCTGGTGGACCACGCCCTCCGGCATCAGGCCCAGTGCGGGCCGTGGCTGGGGAAGACCGGACGCCCGGCTTAGGCACACCTCAGGCTTTCCACACCTGGCCGGGGCGCGTGCGGTGCCCGGCCATGGCGTTGCGCGTGTCCACAATCAGCCGCGCGTGGCGGGCCAGCAGCGCGTAATCCACCTGCCGGTGATGCGTGGCGATCAGCACCGCGTCATACTTCCGCACTTCCGCCGCGGTCAGCGGTACCGAGCGTGTGCCGGCCCAGTGAGGATGCTCACGGTTCTTGCGAATCACCGGCACATGGGGGTCATGGTAGGCCACGCGCGCGCCGTGCTCCGCCAGCAGGTCCATGAGCACATAGGAGGGGGATTCGCGGTCATCGTCCACGTTGGGCTTGTAGGCCACCCCCAGCACCAAAATGCGCGCGCCTTTCAGCGCCTTCTGGCGCTGGTTCAAGGCATCCATCAGCCGGTGAATCACATATTCCGGCATCCGCGTGTTGATTTCCCCCGCCAGCTCGATGAAGCGGGTGGACTGCCCAAACTCCCGCGCTTTCCACGTGAGATAGAAGGGGTCAATCGGGATGCAATGCCCCCCCAGACCCGGCCCCGGATAAAAGGGCATGAAACCAAACGGTTTGGTTTTGGCAGCTTCAATGACCTCCCAGATGTCAATGCCCATCGCGGTGTACACCACCTTTAATTCGTTGACCAGGGCGATGTTGACGCTGCGGAAAATGTTTTCCAGCAGCTTGGCCGCCTCCGCCACGCGGCAGGAGGAAACCGGCACCACCGTTTGAATGGCGCGGCGATACAACGCCGCGGCGCGTTCCAGGCAGGCGGGAGTCAGGCCGCCCACGACTTTGGGAATGGCGGCCACCTGGCTGGCCGGGTTGCCGGGGTCTTCGCGCTCCGGCGAAAACGCCAGATGAAAATCCACTCCCGCCTTGAGGCCGGAATGTTGCTCCAGCACGGCGCGCAGTTCGCCCTCGGTGGTGCCGGGGTAGGTGGTGCTTTCCAGCACCACGAGTTTCCGCTCCAGCGCGGTTTTACGCCCGCGGCCTGCGCGGCGCGGCCGCAGATGCGGCGCCAGCAGGCGGCCGGTGTTCAAGATGAACGAAAGGTCCGGCTCGCGGTTTTTATTGAGCGGCGTGGGCACGCAAATCAACACCGCCTGCACTTCGCGCACGCGGGAAAAATCCGTCGAGGCCTCAAACCGCCCGGCGCGGCGCTCGGCGGCGATGACTTCGGCAGGAATGTGGTGGATATAACTTTCGCCCCGGTTGAGGGCGTCCACTTTGTGGGGGTCAATGTCCAGGCCAATGACGTGCAGGCCGGCGCGGGCAAACTGCAGAGCCAGCGGGAGGCCGACATAACCTTGACCAACAATGGCGATGCGCTCCATGCCCCATGAGACTTCCGGCGGGGAGCGCGCAAGTCAAGTCTGGAGGGACAAAACCAGACCCCCTAACGCTCACGGGCAGGCCGCGGGACTTAATCGTAATTCACCTCTTCCTCCTGCACGATGGTGGTGTGCGCCTCGAGCAGGCGCGGGTCGCCAATGGCCTGAATGGAGCTGACATACTTGGCGGCGCCGCGCTGCATGACGTTGAACACGCGCACCAGCTCCTTGAACCAGTTGGGAAAGCGGTTGGTGAATTTCAGCTCCAGAATGACATAGGGGCGGTAGGAGTAGCGGGGCCGCTCCATTGCCGTCTTGATGGCAAAGCGCAAATTGGGCTCGCCGCAGACGTGGCGGTCCATCGTGACGCGCACGGTGTCATTGTCATTCACGTACGCCTCCCGCAGGTAGGAAATGTGCACCTTGGGTTTGGCCTGGAGGCGATGGGTCAGCTCACAAAAACGTTGCAGGGCCACCAGCGCCTTGGCGGAGTAACTCACCAAATGCTGCGGCTCCGGCAGATGCCCGCTGAGCAGCGACTCCACCGCCTGCTGCCGCACCCCGCCGCGCTGCTTGAGGATGCAGTTGTTGACACGGCGCTTGATTTCAAAAAAGACCGGTGTGTCCGGGTCCGTGCTGTAATACCGCAGGCGCAGCTTGAAACGGTTTTTATTGCCGTTGATGGTGTCCCAGTAGGTGGTCAGCACATCATTGTCGAGATACAGGCTGTGCACCGGATACGAAAAATTGGGGCGGATGGCGCTGTATTCGTCCAGCTCCATGCCGGCGCTACGCACAAAGTCCCGTACCATCAGCGCTTTTTCCTCGGTGATGAGGTATTTCAACTCAAAGCGCTGCTGCTGCATGCGGTCCACTGCCATAAATACCTTTCAAGTAAAAAACCCGCATTATCCTCGAACATTCCGCGCCAGGGGAAAAGAAAATTATTGGGGGGTGAAAATCAGGTGGCCCTTGAGTGCTGGGACGCCTCTTTGGCCCTCACCCCAAACCTCTCCCCTCATGGGGATAAGGTCAGGCTGAGCGTGTGTAGCGCAGGCGTCCCCGCCTGCGAGTTCGGCCTGCGTCCCGCAGGTCTGAGCCCCTTTGCGGGACACGGACGCCTTGCGCTACGAGGGCAAAGATTTTGGCCCACCCGTGCTTAATGCGGTGCAAGCGTCCCCGGCATGCACCCTGCCTGCGCGGCTGATTTACCGCGCGTGCCAATGACGGACGAGCCTTTATTGGCCCATGGAATTGAGCAAGTCCTGCGCCCGTTTCTTCACCGCCGCATTTTGGGTGAGGGCGACCACGCGGGCGAGGGGCTCTTTCAAGCGGGCCGCCGCGCCCGGATTATTGGTGCGCACGCCTTTCATGGTGCGTTCGGCCAGGTTGACCACGGCCAGGCAGGCTTCTTCCCGGGTGCCGTCCTGCTCCAGATAGGGCAGCATCACCGGCAGGGCCTCGAGGGTGGCCTTGCCCAACACACCCAGCAACACCCGGCGCTCTTCATCGCGCGTGATGAGCGGCTCGGCGGCTTTGCACATGGCAATTTTTTGCCCGCCCTGCACGCCATCGGCAATCTTCAGGTAATTGCGGAGGCACAGCACTTTGTCCGTCATGCGCTGGCTGGTGCGCGCCAGCTCCAGCAGCACATCCGCCACATCCGGGGTGCGCCATTCGCCCAGCGTGCGGATGGCGTCGGCATGAACGTCCGGGTTGGCGTCGCCCACCACCGAACGCACCGCCTGGAGCGCGCGAGCGCCGCCAATACCGCCCAGCACACGCAGCAAGGTGCTCTTTTGCGCGCCCTGAGCCTGGGGCAGAATGGCGGCGACTTTTTCCGCCGATTCATCCGGCTTGCCGGTGGCGTTGCAAATGGCTATCAGGCCCTGCTCGAGAGCGCCCAGTTCCTGCGCGCCGGTATGCTTCAACACCAAATCCAGCATGGTCTTCACCTCGGCTGGCCCGCCCAGTTCACCCAGCCGGCGCAAGGCGGCCACGCGCACTTCGGGCGCGGTGTCACTGGCGGCTTTGGCCAGCAGCGGGATGGTCTGGGTCATGCGCCGGCGCGCCGCCAAATCAATGGCCCGCACGCGCTGAGCCGGCTCCGGCGCCTCCAGCAGTTTCATCACGGCGGCATCGGCCTCTTTGCCCGGAAAACCAGCCAGCGCATCCACCGCCGCGGCGCTGACGGCTTTGTCGGCATCGTTAATCAGGCCGGCCAGCACCGGCACGGCGCCCGGCTTGCCAATCTCCGGCAAGGCGCGAATGGCCGCCAGCCGCACCTGGCCCTGGCCGCTGCGGGCCAGCTCGAAGAGGGCGGGATAAGCGGCGGCGTCGCCGCGTTTGCCCAGCACCTGGATGAGGAGAATCTGTTTATCGGCATTGAGTTTGGGCAGCTCGGAGGCGAGCACCTTGCTCAACTCGGCGTTCTTGACTTCCATGGCCGCGCCGGCGGCGGCCGCGGTCAAAATGTAGTCTTCACTGCGCACGCCTTCCAACACCAGGTTCACGGCAGCCTTGGCGGGGCTGTTCAAAATCAAGCCTCGCAAAGCCCCCGCCCGCACTTGATGGGGTGCGGCCGGCAGAGCGCGCAACTGCTGGTACACCCGCAAAGCCTCCGCGGTTTTGCGGGAGGCCGCCAGCGATTCCGCCGCGCGGAACAGGCCCTCGCAGAAGGCCACCTGGTTGGCCGGCGCCGTCTGGCCCACGGCTTTTTCCAGTGCGCTGACGGCGTTGGGAGTGGCAATCTGCCCCAAGGCGCGCGCCGCCGCCTGGGCCACGTCCGCATCGGCATCTGTCAACAAGGCGCTCAGGGCCGACACGGCCTGGGCGTCCCGGCGCATGCCCAGCGAGCTGATGATGCCCACTTTCAGGCGGCCGCTGGTCTTGCCCAGGGCCTCGCGCAAGGCCGGGTTCACCGCCGGCGAAGGATTCGGCTCCAGCGCGTACCGCGCCATGTGGGACAGCTCCTCGTTCGTGAGCAGCTCCGCCAGCACAGGCACTGCGGACGCGCCCCCGAGGATGGCCAGTTGGCGGCAGGCGGCCGCCTTGGCGGCGCGGTCGGCATCGGATTTCAAGACGCCCAGCAATTCGGCCTCAGTGGCGGCGCGGCTGGTCAAAGGCAGAACGAAGAGGGCCGCCGCAAGGGCGGTCAGCAAGGCAACAGTAGGACGCATAGACAAAAACAAGTTCAAAGGTTGAGAGTGCTGCGCTTAGAAAGTCCACGGCTCGCGCATGGCGCGCGCCAGATAACGATTGGCCTCCGGATCATTGACGAACACTTCCTTCTCCGGATCAAACCGCACATCCCGTTGCAGCCACATGCACACGTTGGCCGCATGCACCACCGTCATGGAACGGTGCATCACCTCCGCGTTGGCCACCGGCTGCCGCCGGTTCTTCACGCAATTGAGGAAGTCCCGCACGTGATTCATCGGACGCCCGGTCCGCGCCATGTAATCGCCCACAATCTTCCTGAAGTCTGCCAGCAGCGACGGCTTCGACACATCCGGCCGCGGGTAACCATCGCCCGCCGCCACCCAGCCCTCCGGGCCGTCGAACCGCATGCCGCACGAGCCGTGGAAATGCTTGTCGAACCGCGACAACACCATCTTCACGCCATTGGGGAAAAGGATTTCCATGCCGTCGCCGGAGTCGTTGTCCACGTACTTGTAATGCACGCCCGCGGTGTGCAACTGGTCAATGCCCGCCATGGCCTGGGCAAAAGTGTGCGCGCCCCATTCGCCGATGCAACTGGTGTGGAAATCAAAATGATTGCGCCACTGGCCATTCACATAGGCCGCGTTGTAGGGGCGCCAGGGGCACGGCCCCAGCCATTGATCCCAGTCCACCTCCTCCTTCGGCGGCAGCGGCTGCGCCGGCAGCCAGTCGGTGCGCATCTTGGCGGCATCCCAGGGAGCAATGTGGGCGTAGGTGGTGTGCACCTTGCCCAGATACCCCAGCCGGGCGGCTTCAATGCAGAAGACAAAATTGGCCTCGCTCAACCGCTGCGTGCCGGTTTGATAAATCCGCCCATACCGCCGCGCCGTCTCCACCACCATGCGCCCCTCGGCCACCGTCATGGCGGAGGGTTTTTCGCTATACACATCCATGCCCGCGCGCATGGCCCACGTGGCCGCCAGCGCATGCCAGCGATCGCCGGTGGCCACCAGCACGGCGTCAATGTCCCGCCGCTGCGCCAGGAAATCGCGGATGTCATTGTACATCTTGCAATCCTGGTTGCCGTAATGGTTGTCAATGCGCTGTTTCACCCGCTCCCGCGAAGACCGCCGCGCATCGCAAATCGCCACAAATTGTACGTCCGGCTCCGGCAACATCCAGTTCAAGTCATGCAACCCGCGGTTGCCAATCCCCAGGCCCGCCATGATGATGCGCTCGCTCGGCGGCACCCGGCCATCCCGGCCCAAAGCCGTGGCGGGGATGATGGTGGGCGCCGCCAGTGCCCCGCCGGCCAGCGCCAGACGGCCCAGAAAGGAACGACGACTCAAGGAGGAGCTGCCGCGAAAAGCAGCGGCCACCGCTCCCTCACGGCGCGAAGACGATGATGCAGGTGTCATAAGTTTGGTTTACAACATATCCAGACGCCCCGCAAAACAAATTATTCATGCCAGCAGCAAAGACATGGGTCGGCCGCCTCGCGTTCATGGAGAGCCATTCGCCCCAACCAACCCAAAGACCGCAAGGCTCCTGAACCTCCCCCGCCACCGCGCCTTAAATCGCGTGCCCCCCCGAAAGGGCACCGGCAGAAAACAGAGCCGTGCACCCCTTCAAGCCACCCTTGGGGAGGCGCCCCCACCAACGCCGCATGCAGCAGCCCCGCCTTTCCCGCAAACTGCTCACTGCTTTTGCGGCCTTCAGCGCGAGCCATGGTAACGACGGCGGGGGCCAACTTCAGCTTTCGGAAGAAGCAGAAGGCAGCGCAGCCCGGATGACGCTGGCGTCATAAGCCGGCTCGATGCGCGCCCCCGGCGGCACTTCCAGAAAATCTTCGGCCGGCCAGTCACCATGCAGCCAGCGGCGCAACAGCGTCAAATCCCCGGCCAATTCCTCGAAGGCCCAGCCGCGCTTCTGGCAGAGGTCCTCCACCTGGGCCCGAAGGTTGAGGACACGGGTAAAATCATAATCAATGAGAATGCCGTGGGTGTAGTGGCTCAGCCATTCATTCATGGCCTCCACCAGGTATTGCGCCGCCTCTTCCCCGTACTTTTCCACCCACGCCTGGTAGGTATCAGTACCCGTGGCCTCCGGCCCGGAGCGGTTGGGCAGCAGATGGACCCCCTGGGGCAAAGCTCGCTGGCCGCGGCGCGCCATGCACTCCAGCCAGCCGCAAGTGTAATAATAGGCACCGGGGCGCTCGCGTTGCTGTTGCTCGTAACGCTGGCGCGAGCCGAGAAAAAAAGTGATGCAATCGTGGGCGCGCGGCACAATCAGCCGAGTTTGACGGGCCTGCAGGCCGGCAATCAAATTGCCGCACAAACCGTAGCCCAACAGCACCGCGGCGTATTTGCCCTCCGGCACCGCGTCCAGCCGCTCCTGCACCTGGCTGCGGCCATGGGCGGGATTGTCATGATAACCTTGCGGCAGAAACTCCAGGTCCAGCAACAGCGGCGAGGTGGCGGCTAAAAAACACACCTCGCGCACCAGGACTTCACAAGCCAGAACCTTGCAGAGCATGACTCAAGGCTGACGGGCCACCCAGGCAATCGCTTGCGCCAGGACTTTGCGGAAGTTGGGATTTTCGTACGCCAGCCGGTCATGCCCCAGTTGAATGGCAGCCACGCGGGCGTTGGCGTAGGTCTTGGCCCAGGCCACGATAGGACTGCTGGTGGGAGTGTCACATAAAAGCAACGGGATGACCTCAGGGTGGACGTACAACCCGCCGTAGGTTTCATCGTGAATCTCAAAATCTTTCAGCCCCCGCGTGATGGGATGGGCGGTGGAAGCGATTCGCACCTGCATGAGCACATCGTGCTTGAAGGTGGAGCCGGGGCGCTCCACCCCGTCGAGCACCTCCTTTTTCAACACGTATTTGCCGCCAACGATCTGGCGGTACTCCGGCCAGTCCTGATAATTGGCCAGGCTGTGATGCAGGGCCACCAGCCCCTTGCCCTCGTGCAAACGGGCCACCAGATTGGACTTGGCCTGGGCGCTGATGGGTTGCCACATGTCATAGAGCACCATGACATCCCATTGCCGCGCCGCCTCGGCCTTCCAATAATCATGGGCTTGCGGATGCACCGCGGGCTGGAAGGTGATGGCCGGATTATCCTTGAACACCTGCCAGAATTCGTTGGTCTGATAATCGTGGCCGCCAGTGATGACCAGCACACGGATTTTCTCAGCGCCCGGCAGCCAGGACGCCAGCAACCCGCAGCTCATGACGGCTGCCCATAAAAACCAACGCACGGATTTCATGCCCATAATATTAAACCATAATCATGCCTTGAGAAGCGTTTTGTGCGGCAAGCGCAAGCCCCAGACTCAAAAACCATCTCTCCACTCGAACAACCTGTCCCTAACTCTACCGGGACGCCTGCCACAGCATCCCCCCACGCATCGCAGGCGTCCCATCCCGTAGCGCAGGCGTCCTCGTCCCGCAAAGCGGGATTCAGCCTCCGTCCCGCAGGCCGGAGGCAACGAATTAAGCTGAGAACATCTATGGGGTTTCTATTCTTACTTTCCATCCTCGCCTGCATTGAGCAAACGCAGATAATGAATAATTCGAGGCACATTAACTATTTTCCCTCTCCCCCCGGGACAGGGCCACGGTGAGGGTCTGTAGCGCAGGCGTCTCGCCTGCGGGTTCACGGAGCCTCCCGGCTCCGTGATTGCAAAATTGCCGTCGTCAAACTCACGCCCCTGGACGCACCAAGCCGCACTTCTATCTCGCATTAGCCATAACGTATGGCGTCCACGAATCGCGTAGCGGAAGTAGGCCCGCAACCCGCAGGCTAAATATGCTAAGGGGCCAAGGTACCAGCGTGAGAATAATCCGCGCAGCTAAAAATCCTCCCTCTCCCAATGGAAGAGGGCTAGGGTGAGGGTGGTCAAAGTCTGTGACAGAACTTGATGTATTTCCCTCTCCCCCGGGGAGAGGGCCAGGGTGAGGGGGCGGTTTCCACCCTTCGTTCCCTTCGTTTCCTTCTGTTCAAAATTCGTGTCCATTCGTGTTCATTCGTGGTTGATTCTCCACCCTTCACACGCTCTGCCCCCTTTTCCCTCCACCCCATCGCAGCAGAAAGCCAAGATGAGGGTCTGTAGCGCAGGCGTCCCCGCCTGCGGGTTCACGGAGCCTCCCGGCTCCGTGATTGCAAAATTGCCGTCGTCAAACTCACGCCCCTGGACGCACCAAGCCGCACTTCTATCTCGCATTAGCCATAACGTATGGCGTCCCATAGGCTAGGGGCAGGATAATCCGTCCCGCTACAATCCCCCCCTCTCCCCCCGGGGAAAGGGTCAGGGTGAGGGGCCTCTTCTCCCTCTTCGTTCCCTTCGTTTCCTTCTGTTCAAAATTCGTGTCCATTCGTGTTCATTCGTGGTTGATTCTCCACCCTTCACGCGCTCTTCCTCGTATTCCCCTACCCCATCGTGGTAAAAGGCCAAGGTGAGGGTGTGTAGCGCAGGCGTCTCGCCTGCGGGTTCACGGAGCCTCCCGGCTCCGTGATTGCAAAATTGCCGTCGTCAAACTCACGCCCCTGGACGCACCAAGCCGCACTTCAATCTCGCATTAGCCATAACGTATGGCGTCCCATAGGCTAGAGGCAGGATAATCCGTCCCGCTACAGTCCCCCCGTCTCCCCCCGGGGAAAGGGTCAGGGTGAGGGGCCTCTTCTCCCTCTTCGTTCCCTTCGTTTCCTTCTGTTCAAAATTTGTGTCCATTCGTGTTCATTCGTGGTTGCTCTCCCCCCTTCACACGCTCTGCCCCCTTTTCCCTTCACCCCATCGCAGCAGAAAGCCAAGATGAGGGTCTGTAGCGCAGGCGTCTCGCCTGCGGGTTCACGGAGCCTCCCGGCTCCGTGATTGCAAAATTGCCGTCGTCAAACACACGCCCCTGGACGCACCAAGCCCCATCTCAATCTCGCATTAGCCATAACGTATGGCGTCCCATAGGCTAGAGGCAGGATAATCCGTCCCGCTACAGTCCCCCCGTCTCCCCCCGGGGAAAGGGTCAGGGTGAGGGGCCTCTTCTCCCTCTTCGTTCCCTTCGTTTCCTTCTGTTCAAAATTTGTGTCCATTCGTGTTCATTCGTGGTTGGTGTTTCACCTTTCACACGCTCTGCCCCCTTTTCCCTCCACCCCATCGCAGCAGAAAGCCAAGGTGAGGGTGTGTAGCGCAGGCGAGTCGCCTGCGCTACATCGGGGACGTCTGAGCTACGATGCTATCACCCTCACCCTGACCTTCCCCCACGGGGTGAGGGAAAAAGTTACTGTGCCTTGGATGATTCATGAGCGCGTTTGTTCAGTCAGTCGAGGAGGACAAGTTAGGGACAGAAATACCATTGATTTACCTGCTTCAATTCATTGCCACCGAATTAGGGGACGCAAGCTCAATCCCGCTACGCGGGACGGGACGCCATACGTTATGGCTACTGCGAGATTGAAGTGCGGCTTGGTGCTTACAGGCGCGTCTGTTTGACGACGGCATTGCTGTAATCACGGAGCCGGGAGGCTCCGTGAACCCGCAGGCGAGGACGCCTGCGCTACACACCCTCACCCTGAGCCTCTCTTTAAGGGGGAGGGGTAGGAGATGCAAACGTGAAATTGTGCGAGTCTGGTAATCATCTCCTTATGCGCCCATCGTTTTGCCGGCGTGCTGGTGAGAAGCGGTGTTGGTGGTTCACCTCTCTCCCATCAGGAGAGGGTCGGGCGTAAGTTTTAGGAGCCAGAGGGGAAAAGGCAGGGTCATTTCTTCTGCGGGTCTGCGCCATAGAGTTCGGGTTTCAGGACGCCAATAAAGGGCAGGTTGCGGTAGCGTTCGGCAAAGTCCAGGCCGTAGCCCACCACAAAATAGTCGGGGATGCGAAAGCCGGTGTAATGCGCAGTGACGGGCACCTGGCGGCGGGCGGGTTTGTCGAGCAGCACGCAAACGCGGAGTTGGCGGGGGCGCTGAGCGCGGAGTTTTTCGAGGACGGCGGTGAGGGTGCGTCCGGTGTCCAGGATGTCCTCCACCACGAGCACGTCCTTGCCCTGGATGTCGAGGCGCAATTCTTTGCTGAACACCAGTTCGCCGCTGGTGGTGCTGGCGCCGTAACTGGAGACGGAGAGAAAATCCAGGCGCAACGGCAGTTCGAGATGCCGAATTACATCGGCCAGAAACATCACGGTGCCGCTGAGCAGGGCCACGAGCACCGGCTCGTGCTGGCGGTAATCGTGCTGTATGCTGGCGGCAAGCTGGCGCACGCGGCGGGCCAGCCGGTCTTCAGGAATGAGCACGCCTGCCAGGTCTTTGCGCCAGCGCGGCGGCGGCGGCAACAGGCGGCGAAAGGTTTGGGGAGGGGGGGTGGGAGCGGTGATTTTTTTCATAAGCCGGGAGGCCTCAATTCAGGCGCAGCCAGAGGGTTTTCAAATAACCGGGTTCTTCGCGGCTGATGGGAAAGTCCGGCGGCTGAGGGACGTAATGCTCCTGATGGATGGCACGGCCGCCGCGGGCGATGGCGGCGCGGACCATGTCCACAAAGCGCGCGGCCAGCAGCGAGGCGGTGTTGGCGCTGGCCAGCAGCACTCCGCCCCGGCGCAGGAGGGGCAGGGCCAGTTGTACGAGGGCGGGATAGTCCTTTTCCACGCGAAAGACGCCGTGTTCCCGGGATTGGGAAAAGGTGGGGGGATCGAGGATCAGCACGTCAAACTGCCGGCCCTTGCGCGCCAGGCGCTTGAGCCAGGAAAAGGCGTCACCGTAGATGAAGTCATGCGCCGCGGGGTCAAGTTGATTCAGGATGAAGTTGCGCCGTCCCCAATCGAGGTATTTGCGGGACAAATCCAGGCTGACGGCGCGAGCGCCCCCGAGGGCGGCGCAGACGCTGAAGGCGCAGGTGTAGGCAAATACGTTGAGCACTTCACGCGGCGACGGGGCGAGGTAGAGCGGAAAATCCCGCGCCACATGGCCGGTGAGCAGGCGGCGGCGGTTGTCGCGTTGGTCAAGGAAGAGGCCCACCGAGCAACCTTCGGCAAAACTGATTTCGTAAGACACCCCGTTTTCGCGCACCACAAAGGTGGGGGGAGCCTGACGGCCCGCCAGATGGCGCGGGGCCACTTCGGCGGGTGCTTTGCCGCGCACAGCGGGCAGGCGCGGCTTGAAATACAGGCCCCCGCCGGGCGGAGCAGGCAGGCTGGAGGGGGCGGATTCCGCCTGGGCGAGCCAGAAATCTCCCCACTGCTCGAGGTACACGCCAGGGTGCCCATCCGCCGCGCCGTGCCAGCGGCGGAAAGCGTTGGTTTCCTCGTCGTGAATAAAGGCGGCGCGGCGCAAGGCGGCGGGGTCCGCCGAGAAATCCGGCGAAATCTCCCAGCGCTGGGGCTGGCCGGTGGCAGGATGGCGAAGGACAATTTCCGCGGCGTGCAGGCACACCCGCGGCGCGGGCGGGCCGCCATACAAAACATCGCCCAAGATGGGGCAGCCGCTGTCGGCGGCGTGCACGCGGATTTGATGGGTATGGCCGGTGCGGGGGCGGGCCTCCACCAGGGCGGGCAGCCCTTGCTCCAACAAACGAAAGTGTGTCTCGGCGATTGGCGCACCCTGCGGCGCAGTACGGCTGGTGTATTTTTCACCCGCACGGAGGATGGCTGAGCGCATCGTCCATTCCTTGCGCCGCGGGGGTGTTTGGGTGAGGAAGAGGTAACGTTTGAGGACTTCGCGGCGGGTAAATTGAGCGGTCAACGATTGGCAGGCCAGCGTGGTTTTGGCAAAGACCATGACCCCGGACGTTTCCTTGTCGAGGCGGTGGATGATGGCCAGTCCGCCCCAGCGCGGCTCGCGATGGCGCAGCCAGTCATAAAGACCTTCGCCCGCGTAGGGAGCGGGCGCGTGGGTGTTGACGCCCGGGGGTTTGTGGACCACCAGCAAATGCTCGTCCTCGAAAAGGACGCACGGTGGGAGGCGGGTTTCCATGCCGCTTACCAGAACTGCCACTGGCCGCGCAGGATGACGTACAGGCCCAGGCAGAGATTGGCGACGGCATGGGCGGTCACGGCCTCGCCCAAGCGGTTGCGCCAGAGCACCAGCCCCTGCAGAAGGAAGCCGGTGAGCAGACCGGCCAGCCATTCATAATGCTCCACGGCAAACAAGGCGGAGGTGATGAAAAAGGGCAGGGGCAAGAAGCGGTTGAAGGGAACGGACAGGAAGTCTTTGTGGGCGATGTAGCGATAGACAAAGCTGCGGTAAAACACCTCTTCGAGCATCGGCACCACCAGCGTGGAGCCGGCCAGGCGCACCACGATGAAAAACCAGGCCAGCAGGGTGCCGTGCCCAAACATCTCATGGGGATTCCACGGCCGCGGCGGGCCGCCCCATTTGGGATAAAAGGGGTCCAGACCCACCCACAACAGGAAAATGAGCACGCCAGCGGCGAGGGCCGCGGCATTAAAGCGCCATTCCAACTCGGCCAGCGCTTCACGGGCAAGCCACAGCAGCCAGGCGCCGACCAGCGTTTTGAGCAGGTAAAGGAAGTAACGCGGCAGGCCTTCCCATTGTCCGGCCAGGCCGGTAAGCAGCAAAAAAACCACAAAGGGCACCACCCGCGCCGCCACCGGTGAACGCCGCCAACCCAGAAGCCAGTCCCTTAAAGCCATAAGACCTTGACCACCCCGCGAAGCTCGACCTTGACGCTACGTTGCTCGATGGCAATGACCTTAACCTCTCCAATCTGGTCTCCCACAAACAAGGTGCGCCCATTGATGAGGGCGGAAGGATTTTTGGGGCGATAAAAAATGCCCTGCAAAGTCAACGGCGGAAATTCCACCTGGGCAGGCGGGGGCGGCGCGGTGGTTACGGCGGGCGGCGGCGGAGTCACGGGCGCGGGTGTTGGAGAAAGGGGAACGGTCGCAGGAGCCGCCGGAGTGCTTGCAGTGGCCGGTGGCGGCACGGGTGCCGGAGTGGGTGTGGGGACGGGTGTGGGCACGGGTGCGGGCGGGATGGGCGCCGGTGTGGCCACCACAGCCACGGTTTGCGTGGTGGTCTTCGGGAGTTGATTGGCGGGTGTTGGCGGTGGAGCCGGAGTTGGCGCTGGCGTTTTGACTGCGGCCTGGGCGGCGGGCTGGGTGACGGTAGTTTTCGGCGTGGTACGTGGCGGCGCAGCCACGGCGACAGCCTGCGTGGATGGCTTCTTGGCAACCGCGGCAGCAGCCGACTCAACTTTTTGGGCGGATGGCTGGGGCGGCTGTGCCTTGGGGGTGGTGGCCGCCACGTGTGCCGGGTTGGGCGCAGGAGTGATTTTGCTTTCAGTCTTGGCAGTGGCAGGCGGGGGGGTTGCGGCCACCGATGGGGCGGCGCTTTTCTGGCGGGCCTGCCAGGCCAGGTAGAAGGAAAACCCCGCCCCGGCGATTAAAAGCAGGACGGCGGCGCCAATCATCCAGCCCCACGGAGTGCGGCGGGGCGTGGCCACCAGCACCGGCTGGAGGGCCGGGTTGGGGCGGGTTTGAGCGGCGCGGGCTTTTTCCACCTGGCTGGCGCGCTTGAGGGCGTCATTGATGAGGCTCATACATCCACCTTCCCTTCCAGCTCACGAATGGCCAGGCCGGCCAGGCTGAAATCAATGGAATCGCGCTGTTTGACGAAGCCGGCGAGGAGGCACTTGTCGCAGACGGCATTGATGAGGCGCGGGATGCCCTTGCTGTAACGATGGATGCGCCACAGGGCGCCCGCGGTGAAGTAAGGGGCGCCGTTGGCGCCGGAAACTTGCAGCCGGTGTTGAATGTAATGGCCCACTTCAAGGCGCGAGAGGGGGCGCAGGTGGTAGCGCACGGTGATGCGCTGGCGCAATTGGCGCAGGTGGGGGGCGTTGAGCCGGTCGCGCAATTCCGGCTGGCCCATGAGCACGATTTGCAGCAGCTTGCGCTCGTCGGTTTCCAGGTTCGAGAGGAGGCGCACCTGCTCGAGCAGTTCATCGGTCAGGTCTTGCGCCTCGTCAATGATGAGCACCGCGTCCCGCCCGTGCTCGACCTGCTCCAGCAAAAAGTGATTGATGGCCGCCAGCGTTTCCAGACGGTCGCGGCCTTTGGTGTCGAGGCCGAACTCCATGGCAATGGCCTTCATGAGGTGGTCGGAGTCCAGCACAGGGTTGAGGATGAGGGCGGTGGCGTACTGCGGCCCAAGTTTTTCCAAAAACGCGCGGCAAATGGTGGTCTTGCCCGCGCCCACCTCGCCGGTGAGCTGCACAAACCCCTTGCGCTCGCGTATGCCGTAAAGGAGGTGGTTGAGCGCCTCGCGGTGCCTGGCGCTGAAATACAGGAACCGCGGATTCGGCGTCAGGTCGAACGGCGGTTCTTTCAGTCCGTAGTATTCCAGGTACACAAGAGGCATTATTAGCCTCGGAAAAGGAAACTGTCGAGCATGGGAAATCCGCTATTGGGGAGGGGCGGCCGCCACCCCCTCCCCGGGTGGGGCGGCCCGGCGCGGCCGGTTTTGGGGGTTCAGGGCCTGGTTGGGGGCGCGCTGAATTTACTCGTCTATGAAGGCCCAGTCAGGATTGCGGAGGATGGCGTTTTCGCCCGGGCCGATCTCATTCCAGGAGGTGATGACGTAGAGGCTTTGCGGCCCTCTGCGGGCAAGGTCTTCATCGTAATGGAAATTGAAATGGCCATTCATGAAAACGGTCGCCGTGACACTGGCGCCGATGAAGTCCTGGGTGTCGTTGCCGCCGCCGCCCAGTTTGAAGTCGGCGTTGGGAGCGTAGATGGTGCCGATGAAGGAGCCGTTGCCCTGGATGGTGAGGGAGGTGTTGCTGGGCAGGCCGTAATAACTGAAGGCATGGGCGCTGCCGTTCATGTTGAGCACGCCCTGGCCGGCAATTTTGGCGCTCGCGCCGGCCATGTAGAGTTTCAGCGAGCCTTGCGGGCCAATGGTGATGCCGCCCTTGCCGGTGAAGTCCATGCTGTTTTGCACGAGGACACGCACATCGCCGGCCACGTACACACTGCCGCCGAGATTGGCGACCACGTAGTCGCCGGAGTCAAAGACCATGTCGTAGGTGGTGGTGGTGATGGTGACGTTGGTGGAGGTGGGGATTTGGTAGGTGTAGGACTCGGGCACCTGATAAGAGTATTGATAGGCAAAGTAGGAATAGGCGCCGTTGTAGGTAATCCGGTAGGTGTGGGTCTGGTAAACGTAAGAAGAAATGGCTTGATAATCCTGGTACCAGCCCTTGGGATTGCTGTTTTTGTAGTAGCGGGTGATTTCGCCCACATAAGTGCCGGGGTACGGCGGCTGCCAGGGGCCGGGGTCGCTGTTTTTATCCGGCATGGGCGAGTTGGGATACGGCACGGTCGTGGCCGAGGTGTTGGTGCGCAGGACCACGAAGGTGCCATTGGTGGGCAGGGCCACGTTGGTCACGGTGGTGATGTTGGTCACCACGGCCACCACATTCGAGGGAAGGGGACTCGGCAAAACCGTGGCCGTCACCACCACGGTGGAGGTGGACACAGGGCCGATGGCGTTGGTGGGGTACTCCGTGCTGGTGCGGGCCACCAGGGTGGTCATGATGCCCCCGGACGGCAAAGGACTGGGCAAAATGTCCGTGGTGATGGTGCCGTAATTGGTGGTAATAGTTCCGGTCGGCCGGGGGCTGGGAAGAGTGGGGGTGGTGACGGTGGTCATGCCGTAGGAAATGTTGGTGATGGAGATGGGCACATTGAGCCGTGGATTTTTGCCCGAAGTAAACGGCACCTGCACATCGGGGAAGTCCATGTTCATGTCATCCGTGAAGCGGCCGGGTTCGATGCCTTTGTTGCCGCCCAGCACCCAGGCCTTGGTGCCAATGCTGCTGTTGGCGCCCACGCTGACCTGCCCGCCGGGGCCGGTGGCCACCCGGCCCATGATGTTGGCGTTGCCGGCATCGAAGACATTACCCCCGGAATTGGTGGCCACATCCCCGTTGTCGTTGCGCTTGTTTCCATCATAGCGTCCATTGGTGCTGAAGTTCGGGTCTGCGGAATCAAAACTGTCGGAGCTGACATTGTTGCCGTTGAGATTGATGCTGCCCTTGGCCACCATGCCGCGGGCAAACAGCGGGCCGCCCCGGGTGTTCACGCGGACGGTGCGATAGACGTAGGTGCGGTTCCTCCAGCCGGCGGTGCCAGCCTGGGCCAGGAGGGTGGAATGGGCGGAGTTGTCGGCAAAGAGTATGGGCGCCGGCGCCCAGGCGGTGCATTCAATGACCGGCCGCACTGTGGGCGTAATGGCCACCATGTAGCGGCAGTCGCCCAGCCAGCGTTTGCGGACGGCATAGCCGTATTCATTACGCCAGCCCTGGGTGAAGAGGTTGGTCAGGCCATTTTTGTTCAGGTGCGCCAGCGCCTCTTCAATGCCGGCCTCAATGATGGGAATGGTGCTGTTCCACGTCTGCGAGCGCACCACCGAGCGGTTTTGCGCGCTCACCAGCGTCAGGTAACTGGCCAGGCTGAAGCCGATGATGGCGGTCACCACCATGGTGACCAGCAGGGCGCTGCCGCGCGCCGTGCGTGGAGATGGCAGGATTATTTTCATGGTCGCCTCAAAAGGGGTTAATAGCGGGTGGCTTGTTGCTTGCGGATGATGACGCGGGCGGTCTGCACGCTCTCCGTGTTGAAGCGCACGCCCAGCAATTTGCGGGAGCACACCCAACTGATGTCTATAGCTTTGCCTTCCAGAACGTCGCTGGAGGGCACCAAATCAAACGTGCCCGGCGTGGTGTTGCGCTGAAACATGCGAAACTCCAGCTCGTCGCACTCGGTGAGGAGCACCTTGCGATCCTGCCCCTTGATGCGCGTGAGCGTGCGGGTGGTGGGGCTGTACTCAAAGGTCAGTTCGGCGCCATCGCCGTCAATGAACACCACCTTGTTGGAGTTGAAATACTCCACGTTGTTCACCTGGCGGATGTCCCGGGTTAAAATATCCAGCGCCGTGCGGCTGCGGTTGTCCAGGTCCACGTAGTTGGCCAGCGAGGCAAAGCTGCGGCCGGTGTACAGGGCAAGGCTGGCCAGCGCGGCCATGGTGATGCTGGCGATGGCCATCGTAATCAAGACCTCCGGCAGCGTGAAGCCCCGGCGGGACGCGGGCGGTGTAGTTTTAGAAAACATAATTTTGCATACCGTTGCGGGCGACGTAGCTGCGCATGGTGCGCACGCGCGGCACGCCGCCGTTGGTCCAGGTGAGGGAAATGGTGACCAACCGCAATTCATCATCGTAGTTGGTCCGCAAATCCACATTGGATACGCTCAAGCTGCCATAATAGGTGATGCCCCGGTTGCTGGCGCGTTTGGGATAAAAATCCTCCGTGAACGTCGTGGGCACATCCACGCCATTGGTTACCTGCTCCCACGTCTTGATGCGCAGGGTTTCCATGCGCTCCACCAGGATTTGTGTGGCCCGCAGGTTCTCGCGAGCCAGTTGAATCACCTGCACCCCGGCCGTGATGCCGGCGTAAAAGCTCACGAAGGAAATGCCGATGATGGCGGTGGCCACCATGATTTCCACCAAGGTATAGGCTTGGCCGCAGCGACGTCCGCCACCTTGCACCCACCGTTTCATGTGCGACTGAACTTTCATTTTAACATTGCAAAAATTGTAAAAGCAATCGGCCTGCCGCAGACTCGCCTTGCGAGCTCCCGCCGCAAGGCGGCATACACCAAACCCCTTGATAACAAGCTGCTTAGAACAATGAAAAATGGCTAGAGATAAGCGGAGAAAATTATGTCCCTAGCCCGGTAGGGAATTTAGGACCTGCCTTTAGTGCCGTGATGCTGGGCAAATAGTGCCGCAGCCTGACTGCGACGGTTGATTTGAAGTTTTTCCATCGCATTGGCCAGGTAGTTTTTGACTGTCTTGTCGCTCAACCCCAGCGCCAGGCCTATCTCCTTGTTGGTCTTGCCTTCGGCAACCAGGGCAAGAACTCGTTTTTCCTGAGCAGAAAGCTGGTCGAGGGGCGTGGGAGCGCTTTGCGAGACGCCCCGTTTCAGTTGTTCAAACACCCGCCGCGTGACCGCCGGGTCCAGAATGGACTGGCCGGCATGCACCTTTTCAATGGCCGCCACGAGTTCATCGGGATGCACATCCTTGAGCAGAAAGCCATCGGCCTCCACCATCACCGCCTGCATCAACACCTCGTCATCACTGTACGAGGTCAAAAACAGGACACGACTGTCCAAATTGTGTTGGCGCAATTGCCGGCAGGCGTCGAAGCCCGTGCCGTCGCTCATGCGAACGTCCATCAGAATGACATCCGGCTTGAGCGTCAGAGCTTCTTGCACGCCTTGTTGGACGTTGGCCGCTTCGCCGACCACGGCCACATGGGGATAGCGTCCCAACACGGCCCGCAAACCCACGCGCACCAGTTCGTGGTCATCCACGATTAACACACGTATAGGCGAGGTATTCACTGTGCACATGCGACGTTCTCATGTGTGGCCCTTTTTGGACAATTTGTCCAGCCCGGAAAACGCCTTCTTACGCCGGGCGCGCCTCACGGTGGGCCTTGCCCCGGAATGGAATGCGCCTGCGGCTATTCATGCGGCGTTGTATTCCCAGCTCGTCTATTGCAGGAAATTGCAGCCGTTCAAGCAGGTATCGGCGCCGTGCAGGACCATTCCCTTGCTTGCCACCAGCCAGAGGCAAGGGTATTTCATTGGGCCGCCGGGAGCGGACGAAAAACTTCCCTGCGTGAATGGCGGCTGTGAGTTAACCTTTTTCGGTGACAGGTGACGATGCTGGCTCAATTATTACGCGATAATCCGGTGGTCATCACCGGACGCGGCGCCCTTACCGCCGCCGGGGCGGGAGTGGAGGCGCTCTGGGCGGCCGTGCAGGCCGGGCGCTCGCTGGCCGTAGCCTGGCACAATCCCTGTCATCCGGACTGCGCGCCGTCCGCCGTCTGCCGGGTCAGCCCCCTGCCCCCGACACCACCCGCGGCGCGCAAATTGGACCGCTCGGCCAAATTGGGTTTTGCGGCTGCGCTCGAAGCCTGGCACGACGCGCGGTTGCCGGAAGTCAGTCCCCCACCGCACCGCCGGGGAGTGATTACCGCTTCCTCCCGCGGCACGGTGGAAATCTGGGAAAAAGCCTTTGCATCGCTGCAAAAAGGACTGGCCCCGCCCTCACTCATTGCCGCCACCACCATGGCCCACCTGAGCGGCGCCTTGTCCCTGCATTTGCAATTGCAAGGGCCCATGCTGGCCGTCTCCGCCACCTGCGCCTCCTCCGCCACCGCCATGGCGCTGGCTGCCCAGCAACTGCTCACCGGCGCCGCCGAGGTCATGCTGGTGGGCGGCATGGAAGCCCCGCTGCATCCGGTGGTCTTGCAAGGTTTCGATACCGCCGGCCTCCTGGCCCATCATCCAGATCCCACCCAAGCCTGCCGTCCTTTTGACCGGCAGCGCAATGGCACCGCGCTGGGTGAAGGAGCGGGCTTCCTGGTGCTGGAAACGCTGGCCTCGGCGCAACGCCGTGGAGCGCGGATTTACGGCCGTCTGGCCGGTTGGGCCCTGGGCGCCGAAGCCTATGATCGAGCCGGCATGGACCCTGCGGGGCATTCGCTGGCGCGCTTGATGGAAGAAGCCCTGGCGGTGGCCGGGATTTCCACCAACGCCGTGGATTACATCAACCTGCATGGCACCGGCACCCCGCTCAATGATGCGAGCGAAGCGCAGGCGATTCAGCGTGTGTTTGGCCCGCCTGACCAGCAGCCGCCTTCTTCCTCCACTAAACCAGTCTTCGGCCACTGCATGGGCGCCGGCGCAGCGCTGGAAGCCATCATTTGTCTGGAAGCTCAGCGCCGCCAGCTCCTGCCGCGCGCGGTAAATTGTCCGCAGCCGGACCCTCAGTGCCCCCTGGCACTGGCTCAGACGCCGCATCCCCCCCGCCCCCTCCGAACCACGCTCAACCTTTCCGCCGGCTTCTGGGGCGCGCAGGCCGCCATGGTCCTGCAGGCGGCTCCTTGACGGAAATTGAAAAGAGGGAACAAGCGCCACGCTGTCCCTTTTCCTTCGCCCGGTCCTGCCCTATCATGGCCCCGCAACGGGAAAGGGCTACCCATTTGGAGCGGTTTTTGCCATGCTGGGGGCCGCATGAATCGGATTGACGCACGGTTTGCCGAGCTGCGCCGCCAGGGCCGCAAAGGATTGATTGTGTACATCGGGGCAGGCGACCCGCACCTGGAAGCCACCCGCCAACTGGCACTGGCCTTTGAGCGCGCCGGCGTGGATGTGCTGGAACTGGGCGTGCCTTTCAGTGACCCGCTGGCCGACGGCCTGGTCAACCAACTCGCCGCCCAGCGCGGCCTGGCCTCCGGCACCACCCCCCCCAAGGTGCTGGAAACTGTTGCCGCCATCCGCCGCGAAAGCCAGATTCCCATCGTTCTCTATCTCTATTTCAATCTGATGCACCGCCACGGCGTGGAGCGTTTCATCCAGGACGCCGCCCGCGCGGGTGTGGACGGCCTGCTGGTATTGGACCTGCCCCCCGAAGAAGCGGAGGCCATCGAGCACTCCATGCGCGCCGCCGGCCTGCATCCCATTTACCTCGTGGCCCCCACCACACCGGAACCGCGCATCGAACTCATTGCCCGGCGCGCTTCGGGGTTTATTTACTACGTCTCGCGTGAAGGAGTGACCGGCATGCAGCAACAGCTTTCCTCCACCATTCCGGCCAAGGTGGCTCTCATTCGCGCCCACACCTCCCTGCCCATCGCCGTGGGTTTCGGCATCTCCAATCCGGAGCAGGCGCAGCAAGCCGCCGCGCAGGCTGACGCCGTGGTGGTGGGCAGCGCCGTGGTGAATCAGATTGCCCGCCTGGGCTTAGCGCCTGACCTGGTCGAACAGGTGGCCGGTTTCGTGGCCTCCCTCGCCCGGGCGGTCAAACCCAACTCGTAACGTCCTTATGCCTGCCAGAAAAAGCCAAGCTCCTGCAAAAGATCGCTACGTCATCATCATGGCCGGCGGCCGCGGCGAACGCTTCTGGCCGTTAAGCCGTGAAAAAACGCCCAAGCAACTGCTGCGGCTCCTCGGCCGGGAAAGCCTGCTGCAACAAGCCGTGCAGCGCGTGCTGCCGCTGGTGCCGGCGGAAAACGTGCTGGTCATCACCAGCGCCACCCAGGCGCCGGAAGTTAAAAAGCAATTGCCCAAACTGCCTCCCGAAAACCTGGTCATCGAGCCGATGGGCCGCGACACCTGCGCCGCCGTGACCCTGGGCGCGGCCGTGGTGGGCGCGCGCTCCACCACCGCCGTCATGGCCGTGTTGCCAGCGGACCATGTCATTCCGGAGCCCAAAAAATTCCAGCAGGTTCTGGCCGATGCCCTGGACCTGGCCGGGCGCGGCCAGGTCATCGTGACCATTGGCATCCAACCCACCGAGCCGGCCACCGGCTACGGCTATATTCGCGTGGGCGAGCCGCTGCCGCCGCCCCATCACGCCCGGCCCTATAAAACGACCTTCTTCCGCGCCGAGCAATTTGTGGAAAAACCCGATTTCGCGCGGGCGCAGGAATTTGTGGCCAGCGGGCGCTACCGGTGGAATGCCGGCATGTTTGTCTGGAGTTTCGTCACCCTCACCGAGGGCCTGCAAAAGCATCAGCCGGAAATGGAGGCGGCCTGCCATCGCTGGTTCGAGGCCGCCGGCAAAAAGAAGCTCGCCCGCGTGCTGGCCGCGGATTATCCCCACCTCAAAAGAATCTCCATTGATTACGCCCTCATGGAAAAGGCCCAGAACGTCACGGTGGCCGATGGCGCCTTCGCGTGGGATGACCTGGGCTCCTGGTCCGCCCTGGCCCGCCATCTGCCCGCCGATGCCGCCGGCAACGCGGCGGTGGGCGAGCTGGTGCAGGTGGATGCCGCCCGCAACCTCATCTTTGATGCCCGTCAGAAACACCGCACGCCCATCGCCGTGGTGGGGCTGCGGGACGCCATCATCGTGCAGACCGATGATGCCACCCTGGTGGCCCACAAAAGCCAGGCGCAGAAAGTCAAAGAACTTGTGCGCCGTCTCGCCGAAAAACCGGAATACCGCAAGTTGCTCTAAATCGCATGAAAGCCCTCCCTCTCCCCGCCGACTTGTTCCTTCACAACCGCCAGCGTTTGCGGGAGCTGCTGCCGCCCAACTGCCTGGTGGTGGTCAACTCCAATGACATCATGCCCACCAACGCCGATGGCGTGATGGGCCATCACCAAAACTCGGACCTGTTTTACCTCACCGGCATTTTGCAGGAGGAAACCCTCCTGCTGCTGGCGCCCACCGCCTATGACGAGCGCCAGCGGGAAGTCCTGTTTTTGCGCGAGCCCAACGAGCACCTGGCCACCTGGGAGGGGCACAAACTCACCAAGGCCGAGGCCTCCCAGCTCTCCGGCATCAAGGAAGTGCGCTGGCTCTCGGAGTTTCCCACCGTATTCCGCCAGCTCATGTGCGAAGTGGAGCTGGTCTATCTGAACACCAACGAACACCAGCGCGCGGTGATTGAAGTGGAGAGCCGCGACCTGCGCTTCATTCATCAGGTGCAGCGCCAGTACCCCCTGCATACCTACCGCCGCCTGGCGCCGCTCATGCATCAATTGCGCGTCGTCAAATCCCGCTGGGAGCTGGACATGATTCGCCGCGCCTGTGAATTGACCGGCAGCGGTTTCCTGCGCGCCCTCCGGATCATTGAGCCTGGGGTCAACGAGGCCGAAATTGAGGCGGAGTTTGCGCATGAATTCATCCGCCACAAAGGCTGCTTTGCCTATCCGCCCATCATTGCCGCCGGCCCCAACAACTGCGTGCTGCATTACGTGCAAAACGACCAGCCCTGCAAGGCCGGCCAACTGGTGTTGCTGGATGTGGCCGCCGGCCTCGGCCAGTACATGTCCGACCTCACCCGCACCGTGCCGGTGAGCGGCCGCTTCACCCGCCGCCAGAAACAGGTCTATCAGGCCGTCCTGCGCGTGCTGCGCGAGATGATTCAGCGCATCCGCCCCGGCAAAACCACCCGCGACCTGCGCCGCGAATGTGAAGCCCTGCTCACCGAGGAATGCCTGGCCCTGGGGCTGCTCAAGCCCGCGCAGGTGCGCAAACAAGACCCCCATGCGCCGGCCGTGGGCAAATATTTCATGCACGGCGTCTCCCATCCCATCGGTCTCGATGTGCATGACGTCACTTACAATCACCTGAAAATCGCTCCCGGCTGGGTGCTCACTTGCGAGCCGGCCTTGTACCTCAAAGAAGAAGGCTTCGGCGTCCGCCTGGAAAACACCATCGTCGTCGGTGAAAAGGAAAACACCGACCTCATGGCCCACATCCCCATCGAGGCCGAAGAAATTGAAGCGTTGATGCAGAAGTGACTTCAGCCCCCGCCCGCCGTCGGCCCGCCCGAGCCGCAAAAAGGAGTTGGGCGAAGATGCCCCGCCGGGCATAATCCCTGCCCATGACCCTGCGCCGGGCCATTGCCGCCGCGGCCATCGCCCAATTGGCGGGACTTTGGGCGGTGGGCTGGTGGTTTCGCGAGGCGCTGAACACCGATGCCGTGGCCTATCTGCGGCTGGCGGAGTATTACGCCGAAGGGAAATGGTCGCTGGCCATCAATGGCTACTGGGGGCCTCTGCTGAGCTGGCTCATGGCGCCCTTCTTCATCCTGGATTTTCCGCCGTGGCTCGCCGCCCGGATTGGCATGGGACTCTCCGCCGTCTTCTTTTTCGTGGCCTGCAACCAATGGTTCCTCACCCTGCCTTGGGAGGAGCATTGGAAAAAAGCTGCCGTGTGGACCGCCGCCCTGGTTTCCCTTCCGTGGTCCGTGGCCAATATCACGCCCGATTTGTTGCTGGCCGGTTTCCTGGCGTGTTCCTGGGCCGCGCTCTATCACGCCCGCGCCACGGACAGCCGCCGCTGGAGTCTTCTGGCCGGCGCCCTGTCTGGTGCAGCTTACCTGGCCAAAGCCGTGGCCCTGCCGGTGGCCTGCCTGACGGCCGTCCCGTGGCTCTTAAGCAATCCTCTCCGGCATCGGACGTCCCCCCAAAAGAAGTGGGGACTGCTGGCCGCCTTTTTCGTTGGGCTGGCCGCCGTCATGGCGCCCTGGGTGGCCACGCTCAGCGCTCATTACGGCCAGTTTACCCTCACCCGCGCCGCTGTCATCAACCATGCCCTGGCCGGCCCCCCGGACGTTGAGCGGTACCATCCCACTTTCCGCACTTTCCACCACCCCCACCCGTCGCGCCTGACCTCCTGGGAGGACCCCTCCGAAATGCCTTACGCCACCTGGCGGCCCTGGGCCAGTCCTGCTTATGCCTGGCACCAGGGCAAAATCATCCTGAAAAACCTCGCCCTGATTCAGCTCATGCTCACCACCCTCATGCTCGACTGGCCTGTCTTGCTCGGCTATTCCGCGTGGTGGTGGCGGCGGCAGCGCCAAGCCCAGCACTCCGGCGCTTTGGCTCCGCCGCTGCAGCTCGCGGCCTGGGGACTGCTGGCCCTGATGGCCGTTTACGCCCCCAATTATTTGCGGCTGGGCGACCAGCGTTATTTCTATCCGGCTCTGCCCCTCCTGTGGGTGGCCGGCGCCTGGATGGCGGAAGGTTTTTGCCGCCTGCTTCCCGAAGCCAGACGCTGGCTCCACCCGGCGTTGGCTCTTTCTTTTTTAATTCCCGCCGGTGCATTGCTTTGCTGGTGGCTGCCCCCCAAGCGCGCCGCCGGCCAGATTGCCCTGGAACTCGCTGAAGGTCTGCGCGCCGCCCATCTCCGCGGCCCCACCGCCGGCAGCGCCCTGCAACCCGGTGGGCGCACTGGCTTGATGACCGCCTATTACCTCGGCCTGCAGTGGTATGGCGACCAACCCGGCGCCACCGTCGCAGACTGCCTCCGCTCGGGCGTCCAACTCTTTTTTGTCAACCGCTCGGACCCCCTCGCCGAAGCCCTGGCCCAACATCCGGAGTTTCAGGAAGTTTCCCTGCCCCGCGGGGAGAAGGCCTCACTTCCTCCCTGGCCGGTGGCCGTATTTCAACGGCTCCACGCTCCAAGGCCCGGCGCTTCACCGGCCCCCTGAGAAAGGGAGAGGCCAACGGTGTGAAACAGCAAGGGAGGACGCCCGCGCCTTGCTTTATTGCCCGACAAAGAAGGTGTTGGTGCGGTAATAATCCGTCACCGCCCAGAGGTTGAACGGAGTGACGCTCCGGCCAAATTTCAGGTATTCCACGTGGCCATCGTGGAAGGCGAAATTGGAGCCGCCCCCCGCCCGGTTGCTGCGGTCGGACATGTGCCGGCTGTGCTCGATTTCCGTATTGTCATTTCCCGCCACGCTTTCGAGGAAATCCATGAAATAATGGCCGGAGCTGTTCTCCTTTTCGCCGAAGACAATGGTTTGGGAGGATTTATGAATGACCGAATCACGGAAGGCATTGGTGGCCATGATTCGGCTAATCTGATTGAAATCCGTGGTTTTGTAGGTAAAGGCGTACCAGTCATTGAAACCATTGATCATGAAACTGCGCGGCGCGGCATCGGGCGAATTGGGATTGGCCGTGTACTGGCTGCGCGGCGTGTCGGGTCCGTCACTGGGACAAATCAGGACCTTCAAATTGTAATAGTAGGGGTGCAACTTGGTGGGCCAGGCGCCGGGAATCGTGCGTGGGGGGACATAATCGTCATTGTCATCGGTGTACATCCGCAGCGACAGGGCCAGTTGCTTCATGTTGTTGTTGCAGTAAATGCGCTTGCCGGCCTCCTTGGCCCGGGCCAGCGCCGGCAGCAACATCGCCGCCAGCAGGGCAATGATGGCAATCACCACCAGCAATTCAATCAAAGTAAAGGCCCGCGGCTTCTTTGTAACCGCATGGCGCACAAGAACGTCTTTATTCATAGCTGTCACGGTGTTGGACTCCGTCCGAATATTTAATCCGGCACAGCGTCAAATCATCAGTTGTAACATGAAACGAGCCATTTTCTGGTCGCTGGTACTCGCCATCGTTGTTGGCGCGTATCTCTATACTAATGACTTTTTTAAGCTGCCCCCTATTCAAATTACTCCCACCATTCGCCCCGGCGCCACCTCCCGCCTGAATCCCGATGCCTACCCGGTGACCTTCATGCTCGATGGCAAATACGCCCTGACTTCCATCAAGGTGGTCAAAGCCGAGGAAATCAAAACCAACAAGTTTGCCCGCCCGCTGTGGCACATGATTTCCGACTCCACCTCCGTCCCCACCAAATGGTTCATCTACGGCCAGCGCATCCAGGGCATGAAACCCAGCATCCCCCGCGCCACGCCGGAGCCGCTGCAGCCGAATGTCCCCTATCGCCTAATTGTGGAGACCAAAGACCGCCGCGGGGAGGTGGACTTCAAGACCTACGAAGTCGTGCCTCCCGCCAATTAAGGCGCACATTGGTCCCCCCTTGCGTCGTTGCGTCCAAGCCCCGTGATGCCAAGGCTTTGGGGAGACGCCTGGCCCCCACCCCCCCTTATAAAAAAAGTGTAACCTTTGGGCCACGCCGTTCGTCCAATGGAATGACAGAGAGGCTCGTGCCGCTTTCGTTTGGGACGAAAGCAAGGGCATGAGTGTTGGTGTTTGTCGGGAAACAACAGAATAATATGCAAATCAAATCGCGTTCAATCGTGTCGGTGTTGTCGGCGGTCACCTTTGCGTTGGTGTTCCTGGGTTTCATGGCTCAGGCAGCGGATATTGGCGGCACCTGGGCTTGGACCACCCCCGGACGCCAGGGCGGTGAACCTCGTAAAACCACCCTCAAGCTGAAAGTCGAGGGGGAGAAACTGACGGGCACGCTCATCACCTTGAACCGCCAGGGCGAACCGCAGGAAACCGCCATCAGCGAAGGCAAAGTCAAGGGCAACGAAATCTCCTTCCAGGTCGTGCGGGAGTTCAACAACAACCGCATGGTCACCAAATACAGCGGCAAGGTCGAGGGCGACACCATCAAGGGCAAGATTGAGTTCGAGCGCAACGGCGAAACCATGTCCCGCGACTGGGAAGCCAAGCGCGAAGCGGAGAAGAAATAAATTTTCGTTCCTCCCTTGCCTCGCCACACCCGCTGCCGGACACGGCGGCGGGTGTTTTTTTTCTTCCCGCCCCCCGCCGTCAACCCGCCATTTTCTGGTAAAGCGCCGAGTACTCGCGGGCGGTGCGATCCCACGAAAAATCCGCCTTCATGCCGTTGATGCGGTAGCGGCGCAGCAGGGCCGGCTCGTGGTACAACGCCAGTGATTTGCGCATCGCCCGCGCCAGGGCCCGCGAGCTGTATTCCTGGAACTTGATGCCGTTGGCCCGACGCGGGTCATCCAGATAATCCACCACCGAATCATCCAGCCCCCCCGTCCGCCGCACAATCGGCACCGTGCCATAGCGCAGGCTGTACATCTGGTTCAAGCCGCACGGCTCAAAGCGTGAAGGCATCAGGTAAAAATCGCACCCCGCCTCAATCCGGTGGGATAGAGGTTGGTCAAATCCGATGCGCACCGCCACTTGCGCCGGATAACGCGCCGCCAGCCGCCGGCAGGCCGCTTCCAGCACCGGCTCGCCGCTGCCCAAAAAGACAAACTGAATCTCGGTGGCCAGCATCTCTTCCAGCGCCCCCAACAGCAAATCGGTCCCTTTCTGGTCCACCAGCCGCGAGATGTTGCCGTACAGCGGCACGTGCTCCCGCTCCGGCAGACCCATTTCGCGCTGCAATTCGCGTTTGTTTGCCGCTTTGCCCGCCAGATTGCGCCACGAGTAGGGATGCCGCAGATAAGGGTTATGCTCCGTGTTCCATTCCTCGTAATCCACCCCGTTCAAAATGCCGGTGAGCTGCGCCGCCCGCCGCCGCAGCACCCCATCCAACTGGCAGCCAAAGGCCTCGGTGGTAATTTCCCGCGCGTAACGGGGGCTGACGGTGGTCAGCAAATCAGCGTACTCGATGCCGCCCTTGAGAAAATTGAACGCCCCAAAAAACTCGCAGCCGTCCGGCCACCAATAGGCCGGCGGCAGATTGGTCAGCGCATAAAAACGGGCGTCGCAAATCCCCTGGTAGGCGAGGTTATGAATGGTGAACAGCGTGCGCGGCAGGTTGACGGGCGCCCCCTGCTGGCGCTGCCAATGCACCAGGGGCGCAGCCAGCGCCGTCTGCCAGTCGTGCAAATGCAGCGCCTGTGGCCGCCAAGGCAGATAATTCGCCAGATGCACCACCGCCTTCGAGAAAAACAAATAACGCTCCGGATTGTCCGGGTACCCGTGGCCGTGCTCCGTGTAAAGGCCGTTGCGGTCAAAGAAGTCCGGCCGGTCAATGAAGTACACGGTGAGGTTTTTCTCCGCCTGCCGGTGAAAAACCTGGCCCCCCTGCCGGCCCTCGCCCCACGGCACGTCCAGCCACCAATCCAGCCGTTGAATGTCCGGAAACTTCTCCCGCACTCCGCGATAAAGCGGCGTGACCAGCCCCACCTGATGCCCCTGCCGCGCCAGCGCCTTGCCCAACGCCCCCACCATGTCGGCCAGCCCGCCGGTTTTCGAGTAGGGGTGGATTTCGCTGCTGGCGAGGAGGATTCTCATGCGGGAGGGGCAAGCCGGTCCTGGCCAAGGTAAGCGCGCAACGGCTCCGGCAACAGCACCGTGCCATCGGCCTGCTGGTGCGTCTCCACCAGCGCCACAAATAACCGCGCCAGGGCCGTGCCGCTGCCGTTGAGAATATGCGGGAACACATTCTGTCCCGTCTGGCTCTTGTATCGCAAATTCATCCGGCGCGCCTGAAAATCCTCGCAATTGGAGCAACTGGACACCTCCAGATACGCTCCCTGCCCCGGCGCCCAGACCTCAATGTCGTAGGTCTTGGCGCTGGCAAAGCCCATGTCCCCCGTGCACAGCAACACCACGCGGTAATGCAGTCCCAACCGTTGCAACACGGTTTCCGCATTGGCCACCATCCGCTCCAACTCGTCGTAACCCGCCTCCGGCTGGACGATCTTGATCAGCTCCACCTTGTCAAACTGATGCACCCGGATCATGCCCCGCGTGCCCACCCCCGCCGCCCCCGCCTCCGCCCGGAAACACGGACTGTAAGCGCAGTAGTAAAGCGGCAAATCCTCCTCCCGCAAAATTTCCTCGCGGTGAATGTTGGCCACCGGCGCCTCCGCGGTGGGCAGCAGATACAACTTGCCCAGCGTGCTGTCGTCCAGCCCCTCCCGCACTGCGTAGGCCTGGTCCTCAAACTTCGGAAATTGCCCCACCCCAAACATGCAATCGCGGCTGATGATGTAGGGGGGCGAAACTTCCGTGAAGCCATGCTCGCGCGTGTGCAGGTCCAGCATGAACTGGATTAACGCCCGCTCCAGCCGCGCCCCCGCCCCCGTGTACAGCAGAAAACCGCTCCCCGAAAGTTTGGCCCCCCGCTCGAAGTCCACCAGCCGCAAGCTGCGGCACAACTCCATGTGGTCCCGCGGCTTGAACTCAAAAGCCCGCTTTTGCCCCCACTCCCGCACCACGGGATTATCGGCTGCGCTCCGCCCCACCGGCACGCTCTCATGCGGCAGATTGGGCAGGCGCGCCAGCACCGCATCCCGCGCCGCGTTCGCCGCCTCCGCCTCCTTGTCCAACGCCGCAATCCGGTCCCCCAACTGGCGCGTTTCGGCCTTTTTTGCCTCGGCTTCCACGGCCTTCTTCTGCGCCATCAACGCCCCGATTTCCTTGGAAACCCGGTTGCGCTGGGCTTTCAGGGCCTCGACTTCGGCCAGGGCCTTCCGCCGTTTTTCGTCCCATTCCAAAACCTCGGCCACCCGCGCCTCATCCCCGCCGCCGCGGGTGGCGAGCCGTTCCCGCACCCAATCCGGGTTGTCCCGGATGCTCTTGATATCCAGCATTGAGTGATTGTTAGAAAGCCAGCCAGACCCGCGCAAGCAGAAAGGCGCAGGAAACCAGCCAGAGGCCCCGGACCCCGGGCCGAAGTCCCCCCAAGTCCCTGGCCACAAGGGCAATCCACCCCCCCGTGGCCCGGGCAGGAGGACGCTTGAATTTTTTTCCTGAATACTATACATTTGTATAGTAACTATGAAACGCTTGACCGACCAACAAGCACGGGTCCTCGCCCTCCTCCAAGCCCGGCAGCAGGCGGGCGAACCCATGCCCACCCTGCGCGAAATCGCCGCGCATTTCGGCTTCCGCAGCCCGCGCGCCGCCGCCTGTCACGTGGCGGCCCTGGAGCGCAAAGGCTGGCTGGCCCATGTGCCGGGCAAGGCGCGCTCCTGGCGGCTGGCCTCGCCCCTGGCGCGCCTCCGGCAGGCGGTGGTGGACATCCCGCTCTTTGGGAGCATCCCCGCCGGTTTTGCCGACGACCGGCAGCAGGAGGCCGAAGGATGCGTGTCGGTGGACGTGCGGACACTGGGCATTCAACCCACCGCGCGCACGTTTGCCCTGCGGGTGCGGGGCGACTCCATGATTGGGCGGCACATCATTGACGGCGACATTGTGATTCTGGAGCACGGCCGGCCCCCCCGACCCGGCGATGTCGTCGCGGCGCTGATTGACAACGAAAGCACCCTCAAAACGTACGTGGTGGAGCGCGGGCGCCCCTATTTGAAGGCCGAAAATCCCCAATACCCCAAACTCATCCCCGCCGCCGAGCTGGTCATCCAGGGGGTGATGGTGGGACTGGTGCGCGGCAAAGCAGGATAATCCTGGCCGGAAAAATCGTCCCCTCGTTACCCATCCCAACCTCGCCCGCGTTTGATGCCCGCCAAAATCATTCACCTCGACGCAGATGCCTTCTTTGCCTCGGTGGAGCAGGCGGCGGACCCCCGCCTGCGCGGGCGCCCGGTGGCTGTGGGCGGCGAAAAGCGCGGCATCATCGCCTCCGCCTCCTATGAGGCCCGGCGCTTCGGCATCTACACCCCCATGCCCGCCGCCCTGGCCCGGCGGTTGTGCCCCGCCTTGATTCTCCTGCCGGGCGACTTCGAGAAATACGAGCGATTTTCCCAATGGATGTTTTCCTACGCCTACGACTTCACCCCGGACGTGGAGGTGGCCTCGATTGACGAAGGATACCTCGACGTCACCGGCGCGCGCCGCCCCCCTTTCGAGGTGGCCCACCGCCTGCGGGAGGCCATCCGCCAATCGCTCAAAATCTCCGTCAGCGAAGGCGTGGCCGCCAACAAGCTCGTCAGCCAGGTGGCCTCCAAGTTGAACAAACCCGCCGCCCTGCTGGAAGTCCCGCCCGGCCGGGAAGCCGAGTTTTTGTGTCCGCTGCCCAACCGCTGGCTGCCGGGCGTAGGCCCCAAGCTCGGCGAGCGGCTGAACGCCGCCGGCCTGGCGCGGGTGGGCCAAATCGCCGCCACTCCCCCGGAATTGCTGGAAGTGCTGGTGGGCAGCGGCGCCGGCACGCTCCACCGCTTTGCCCGCGGTCTCGATGACCGACCCGTCGTGCCCAGCCGTGCCCCCGCCAAATCTTTCGGGCAACAAGAGACCTTTGCGCAGGACCTCACCGACGAGGAATACGCCCAGGCGGTCCTGCGCCGCATGGCGGATGAACTCTTCGCCAAATTGCGCGCGGCCGGCCAGGCGGCTCGCACCCTCACGGTCAAAGTGCGTTACAACGACATGGCCGAAGACCAATGCAGCGAAAGCCTGCCCGAGCCGGTGTGCGTGGAAACCGAGGTGTATGGACGCCTCCGCCTGCTCCTCAAACGCGCCTGGCGCCGCCGGGTGAGCCTCCGCATGGTCTCGCTGCGGTTGAGCCACCTCTATGACGGGCGCATCACCGGCGAGCTGGAACTGCTGCCGGCAGACGGCCAATCCGAGGCGCGCCGCCGCCTGGCCGCCGCCGTGGATGCCTTGCGCGAAAAGTTCGGCTGCAAGGTGGTCATGCGCGGCCATGACCTGCTGCTGGAGGAACGCAAAACGCAAACGGATATTTCACCCGATAACTCCAGGAACCTCCCCCTCCCCCCTCCAACGCGTGAGGGCCAGGGCAAGAGATGGCGCGAGCCTGCGGCCGCGCGGCGGCCGGCCAGCGTCCCCGTCATCCCGCTGCGCGTGCGCAGTTATTATTCGTTCCTTGCTTCCACCCTGGCCATTGCCGACATCGTCCGCCTGGCGCAACAGCATGAATTGCCCGCCATCGGGCTGGCCGATTTGGGTCATTTGCACGGCGCGCCGGAGTTTGTGCAGCAAGCCCAGGCCGCCGGCTTGCAACCGCTGGTGGGCACGGAAGTCCTCCTCGACGGCCGCCCCCTGGTGTTATTCGTGGAAAACGCCCGGGGCTATGCCCGTCTCTGCCGCTGGCTCAGCCTGCCGCCCGGCCAGTTGTCGCTGCGGCAGTTGGAGGAAGGCACGGACGGCCTGCTGGCCCTCGGCGCAGAGGCGCGCCTGGCGGCATGGTTTCCCGGTCGTTTCTACGGCCTGGTCTGCGCGCCGGAAGAAGCCGCCCGTTTCCCCGCGCATTTACCCCTCGCCTGGGGACAGCCGGTGCATTACGCCACGCCGCCAGACCGCTGGAAATTTGAAGTGTTGGAGGCCATCCGCACCCTCACCCTCCTGCGGCAGGAGCACCCCGCCAAACTGCCCGGCGAGTTGCACTGGCGCGCGCCCGCCGAGCTGCGCCAGCAATTCCGCCTGCCACCCCGCGTGCTGGCCGGCAATGCCGAAATTGCCGAGCGCTGCCGGGGCTTCCGGTTTCCCTTTGGCCCGCCGCAATTCCCGGTGTTTCAGGCCCCGGACGGCTCCCCCTCGCGCGCCTTTTTGCGGCGGCTGGTGCTGGAGGGCGCGCGCCGCCGTTATCCTGACCGCTGGACGCAGGTGCGGCCCCAACTCGAGGAGGAGCTGGCCATCATCGGCGAGGTGGGCTACGAGGACTACTTTCTGGTGGTGTGGGATTTGCTGCGCGAATGCCGCCGCCGCGGCATGGACTGGCTCACCCGCGGCAGCGCCGCCGATTCCCTGGTCTGCTATTGTCTGGGCATCAGCAACGTGTGCCCGCTGCGCTTCGACCTCTACTTCCGCCGTTTCCTCAACCGCGAGCGCATGGCCATGCACAAACTGCCGGACATTGACGTGGACTTTCCCCATGACCGCAAGGATGACGTCATCGCCCTGCTCTTCGAGAAATACGGCCCGGAGCATTGCGCGGTGGTGGGCGGCTTCTCCACCTACCAGGCCCGCGGCGCCGTGGCCGATGTCGGCAAGGCGCTCGGCCTTTCCGAGCATCAAGTGCGGCGCTTCACCGAGCATTTCCCCTGGAGCCGCGCCCGCGGCCTCGTCCAACTGCTGCGCGAAAGCCCCGACTGCCGCGATTTGCCGCTGGAGGAAGAACCCTACCGCTCGGCCCTGGAAATGGCGGAATTTCTGGATGGCTTCCCGCGTTATCCCAAGATGCACCCCTGCGGCGTGGTGCTCTCGCGCCAGCCCATCCACGAACTCACTCCCACCTTCCGCACCCACAAGGGCTGGCCCGCCACGCACTACGACATGGACGCCGTCGAGGCCCTCGGCCTGGTGAAACTCGACATCCTGGCCCAAGGCGGCCTGGCGGTGATGCGCGATGCGCTGGCGGAAATCCGCAGAAAAGAGGAGCCGCAAAAAGGCCCCCTCCCCCCTCCACCAGCGGAGGAAACAAAGGGGTTGGCGCCGCTGGATGGTGGGATGCCGGACCTTGCCCCCTGGGATGACCCCGCCGTGTGGGACCTCATTGCCAGCGGCCAGGCCCGCGCCGTGCATCACATCGAGTCACCCGCCATGGTGGGCCTCTGCCGGCAGAGCCACATCCGCGAAATAGACGGCCTGGTGGCCGTGGTCAGCGTCATCCGCCCCGGCGCGGCCAACGAACAAAAAAAACAAAAGTTCTGCCGCCGTTACCAGGGGTTGGAACCGGCCAGCTATCCCCATCCCTCGCTGGAGCCGTGCCTCCGGAGCACCTTCGGCCTGGTGGTGTATGAGGAGCACGTTCTGCAAATCTGCGAGGCCTTTGCCGGCCTGCCCCCCGGCCGCGCCGACCAGCTCCGCCGTGCCCTGGGCAAGGAAAAGTTGGAGACCATCCAGGAAATTGGCCGCGAATTCTTCGCCGCCGCCCGCGCCCGCGGGCGCCCCGAAGCCGTCATCCGCGAGGTGTGGGACCTGGTCACCGGTTTTGCCGGATACGCCTTTTGCAAGGCGCATTCGACGGCTTACGCGGTGGAGGCGTACGTCGCCGCGTGGCTCAAGCGGTATTACCCGGCGGAGTTCATGGCGGCCGTGCTCACCCACGGCAAGGGCTTTTACGACCCCCTCGTCTATGTGCTCGAATGCCACCGCCTGGGCCTCCCCCTCCTGCCGCCCACCCTCAATGAGCCCGGGCCGGCTTTCCAGGTGGTGCGCCCGCGGCCGGCTTCCGGCGTTTCCACCGCTCCCCCTCGCGCCATTCGTGTGCCCATAACACAAATTAAAGGCCTGACCCAGGCCACCCGCGACCGGCTCCTGGCCGCGCGCCAACAGGGCGCCTTCACCTCCCTGCGCGATTTTTACGCCCGCGTTGGCCCCGCGCCGGAGGAAATGGAATTGCTCATCCGCGCCGGCGCCCTGGATGAATTCGGCCTGAGCCGCACCCGCCTGTTTTGGGAGGCGCAGCTCCTGCGGCGCGCCTTTGGCCACGCGGAGGCAGGCGGCGGCCAGGGCTGGCTCCTCCCCCCGCCCGGAGCGGAGCGCCTGAGCGACGCCCCCCTTCAGGAACCCACCCGCCGCCAGCGCCTGGAATGGGAGGCCGAACTGTTGGGCTACCCCGTCAGCGGCCATCCGCTCGAACTCTTTGACCAGGTGGCCTGGGAGACTTATTGCCCGGTGGCGCGCCTGGGGGAGTTTGTGGGACAGCAAGTCGTCACCTGCGGCCTCGTCATCGAGCAACGGCTCTTCCATCAAATCACCGGCGAACCGATGAAATTCCTGACCCTGGCGGACTGGACGGGCATGGTGGAAACCGAACTCTTTGCCTCCACCTACCGCAGCTACGGCCTGGCCACCGTCCGCTACCCTGTGCTGGAAGTCACCGCCACCGTCGAACCCTTTGAAAATGGCCGCGGCTTCACCCTCCGCATCCACCGCGCCGGCAAACCGCGGGAAAAACCGACCCAACGTCAGGAATAATTTGGCCGGCCAGACGGAGCCCCTTTCCACCATCGCCCCTGATGCAGTGAGCCATTCCGCGCCTCCCCCTTCCTCGTTTTACGCCTCTCTCATAAAGCATTTAATCTGTGATTGTGCGAGGAATGCGTGGCCCCATTCTTAGTTGGGTCTTGTCTCAACCTTTTGTGTCCTCAATCGCATCCCAAAAATCGTTTTCATGAACCAGAATCAATTTGCTGCCTTCACGGCGATATTTTATAGCTTGTTCCACTTTGCGGCCATAGCACCCATATGCCCAGCAAGGATTGCCGGCAGCTCCAATAACGAGGTAATCGAGATTTTTAGTAACGGTGTTAGTGAACACACCTCTGCGGCTTTCAACCTGGTACGCAATATCATGCCTTGTAGCCCTCCGAGAGGCGCCGGTGAAACAGAAAACATGATTAGGAAACTCAATCACGGGACACACAGCGCAAATGCCGGTTAACCGCATTTCCTTTTTGTTGACCTTTTCAGATTTAGCCTGTTCAGAGCGCTTTGCATTGGAATATGAGACGAAGTCCTCAAAAAAATCTTTGAGCAATGATTTTTCCTTGTCATCGAGCTTACCGTCCTGGAGCACCATCGTTAGCAGGCTGTCAATTTCATCGAATGGGTAAGTTCCTTTCAGATGTGAATTGGTGTCAATCCATTCACTCAGGGCTTTAGTTTCCTCCTCCGTGACCACATCGTCTGCCAAGATGCCATGGAGAATGCCATGTAAAACTTGAATGTCATTTGTAATCTCATCATAAAAAATGCTGCCCACAGACATGTTTTTGCATAGCCATAAAAGGTCGGCGCGCTCTTCCGTGTTGAGCACGCCATCTGCCAACGCCGACTGAACGACAGGTACCAGCTCCGAGAAAGGATGGTAGGCAATCAAGTGGCGGTGTTCATTATACCAATTGGATAATTCCCGGCACTCGGGTGATTGTATCTGTCCATCAATGGCGATGCCTTTTAAGATTCCTTCCAATGTGTGAATAGCAAGATCTACTCGCTGCCTTTTCGTGTACTTGAAATAGGGTTCATGATCTGGGTGTAACATAGGATTGGCTTTCAGAGATACCATATCAAAGCGCTCACATCAACGCCAGCATGTTCATTACAACACCTCCCCCAATCATTATGAGCAATCGTAACTTGACAGCGTTGCCATCCGGAGGGATCGAAGCGAAGTTGGCTTTGCTGCCCCAGAAGAATTCACGGAAAAATCCTTGCTCCAAGCGTGATCGTAATGATTGGGGACACCTCTATGTATCTGCCCACAAGCCACTTTGGTTTGATAAGGCACTATGAATAACAACGCGATACCAACCTGGTATGACTCCATTATACGTCGCAGCCTTAAAGCATTTGCCAGCCCACTAAAAAAGGAAGGGGGCCTCCCAGCCCCCTAACCGGCTTCGCAGGATGCTTCAGCCTGCAGGCTGAAGGGAAGCCTAAGGAGCCTTCTTTCTGCCTTGACTTCCCGAGTTTGTCAAGCGGACCAGAAGCCATCCCACTTTCCGCAAAGCTGTGGCAGGACATTCGCCGCAAAAACCGGCACCCGGCCGACGCTGAATCATCCGCCGGCCTTTAGTTACTTCCTTGAGCCGGTTTCACGGCGCAATGAATGCTCATGGCGCCCCCGAGGATGTTGTGCAACGCGATTTCCGTACAGCCCAACTCCCGCAGGGCGGCCGTCACGCCTGCCTGGGCGGGATAATGTTGCAGGCTTTCCAGGATATAGGCATAGGCGGGCGCATTGCGGCAGAAGCAGGCTCCCAGCAACGGCACGACCTTGCCCAGGTAGAAAAAATACACCGCCCGCCACCAAGGATGCTGCGGTTTGCCAAAGTCCAGCACCAGCAACCGCCCGCCGGGGCGGGTGACGCGGTACATCTCGGCCAGACCACGGGGGATATCCGCCAGGTTGCGCAGGCCGTAACTGATGGTCACGGCGTCGAAATGGCCGTCGGGAAAAGGCAAATGCAAGGCGTCTCCCTGCCACCATTCCACCGGCAGCGTGCGGCCGGGACGAGCCAGGCGCCGGGTGCGCTGGCGGGCCACTTCGAGCATGGGCTGGCTGAAGTCCAGCCCCACCGCCGGGATGCCCCGCCGGGCAAAGGCCAGGGCCACGTCCCCCGTGCCGCAGCACAAGTCCAGCGCCCTGCCGCCAGGGGGCACCGCGGCCAAAGCCACCAGCCGGCGCTTCCACCAGCGGTGGAGGCCAAAGCTCTGGAGGTCATTCAGAAGATCGTAGCGCGGCGCAATGCCGGCAAACAAATCCTCCACCTGCGCCGCGCGCTGGGCGCCGGGTTGGTAGTAGGAGCGGGACATGGCGTGACGGTTCGCGCGTTGCGGAAGCCGGCCGCCGCCCGCGCTTAACCGCAACTGCAGCCGTGGCCGCAGTTATGAAAATCGTCTTCCTCGGGCAGGCGGCCCAGTTCAAACGTTTTCATCACATACGTGGCCACCGACTGCCGGATGGCGTGCATTTCCTCCTGCGCATCGAGGTAACCTTTGGCGACGGGATTGCCCAGCAACTGGTCGCGGCGGGCTTCAAAGTCCGCAATTTCCTCTTCTGTCAGGCGGATGCCCTGGCGTTGTTTGTGTTGAAGCGCCTGGCTCAGGGCCGCCACGTCTTCATATTGCATTTGCGCCTGTTCATCGCTCATGAAAGCGCCAATGCGGTCTCGGATTTGGTGAAACGCGGGATCAGCCGCCAGCGTGGAGCACAGCTCACGCACTTTGGTCATTACCGCGCCGTCAGGTTGGGTCAGGCTCATAGTCTGATGGATTGTGGTTGCAGGATGGGAAGGAAAGTTTAGCGGGCCTGGGCCAGTTGTTTCAAACTGCCCGCCAGCCGTCGGGCATCGGCGGCGGGAATGCCGCTTTTTTCCAGCAGCGTTTCCACCTGCCGCAACACCGCTTGCGCCGCGGCGGGGGACAACCCGCTGTTCAAAAGATGCACCAGGCCTTCAATGAACTGGTTTTGTTGCTCTTGGGCCCATTTCTGCGCGGGCCAGGCCACCGCCAGGTCGCCTGCCAGAGCCGTCAGTTGAGTCAGGCCCGGCGTGCGCGGGCCGCTGGCGGCCTGCATCAGGTCCTGCGCCAGTGTTTGCGCCGGGGCCTGCTCCTTGCCGAGAGCAATGGCGTCCAGATGCTGGCGCAGTTGCCGCACCGCCTTGCGCTGGGCATCGGTCAATTCGGGTGGCCGCACGGCGGCCGGAGCCGCGGCGGGAGGCGTGGGTGTGGCCGGACGGCCCTTGGCCGGGGGGGTATAATTGGGGTTGGCGCTGCGCTGGCTCACGTCATTGGTCACGCCGCGGGCGCGCTCCTTGAGGATGCGCTCTGCCGGCCCCACCTGGGCATGGAGCATCGGGCCCCCGCACAGGAGGGTAAGCAAAATAATGGACATTCCATGACTCATGCGCGCATTTGAGCCTCGCTAGTAACACTGCTGCCGATATCGGTGATTGTCAATCCCAAGTGCCATGTTTCCGCCTGGCCCCCCTGTTGCGCGGCAATCAATTTGCCGTACGGCAGGCCACACCGTATTTTCGGGATGCATTAGGGAGTGATGAAGCGAGGCTAAAATCCTCTGCCGCAACCATGCCCAGGGAGTTGGGGCCGTTTAATCCTCCCTCACCTCATCTCCCACGGCCGCCTCGCCGGCAATCAAGTCCGCCGCGATGTTCGTATCCATCTGCGGGCCGGTGATTTTGACTTCGCCTACTTTGACGCCCTGCCGGTACACGTTCAAACGCCGCTCCAGTGCCGGCAGCCAGCCCAGCGGGAAACTCAGCACCACCGTGCGCGCCTGGGGACTCACCCTTGCCACGCGCCCCTGCAACGCCAGGTCCGGCGTCACGGCCGGCCCTTTTTTGCCGCGAGCAGATTTTTTCTGCGCCGGCCGGGAAGGCTCGCCCTCCACGGCCCGCTTGCGGCAGCCCCCGGCGCCCAAGGCCAGCGCCAGCAGGAGCATGAACACCACGATGCGCATCTCTTCCATTATTGAAACCACCCGGCAAAGGTCAACGGCAAACGGCCTCAGCGCAGTCCGCCCAGCAGCAGGGTCCGGTTCAACGCCGGGCCGCGGGCAAAGAATTCGCCGGCCCAGGCGCGGGCCTCGGCCACGGTGGTCAGGCGGCCGAGCGTGGTGTGAAACTGGTGCCCGTAGAAAAAGTGCAGCTCGTAATACCGCGCAAAAGCCTGAATGCGCCGCAGGGCCAGTCGCGGCGGAAAGTCCTCCTCCACATAATCGCAGTACCGATTCCACACGGCGGCGTAATCCACTGGCCGCGCCACCCCCCAATGCGCAAAGACCCACGGGCACACCACGGCCATGCGCCCCAGCATGATGGCGCGGGCAGGGGCCAGCCATTCGCGCAGCTCCTGCACCTGTTCCGCGCTCTGCAAATCGCCGTTGGCGATGAGCGGCAATCGCGTCAGCGCCGCGGCCCACGGAATCCATTGCCACTGGGCGGGCCGCCGGTATTTGTCCTCGAAAAATCTCGCGTGCAACACCACGGCGTCCACGCCGGCCTCCTCCAGAAATTTCATCCGCTCGCGAAAAGCCTCCTGCCAGCCTTCGCGCCGATGCCCCAGCCGGATTTTCACCGAAAACCACCCGTGCCAGGCGGCGCGCATTTGGGTGACCACCCGGCGCATGCCCTCCCAGTCATCCCACAGCGCGCTGCCGGAGGCCATGGCCCGGATGTTGTGGGCGTCGCAGGCCAGGTTCAAATCCACCGCCTGCACCCCCTGCTCGGCCATGCGCGCCAAAACCCGCTCCAGCGGGTCGCCGGGGCGGGCCATGAGTTGATACACCACCAGTCCCTCGTGCGGCCGCCGCCGCAGCCACGGGGAAGTCTGGAAATCTTCCGACAACAGCCGCCGCGCCGCCAGCATCTCCGTCCACACCGCGCCACAACCGCCCAAATCGGCCAGCAGGCGGCGAAAGGCGCTGTGGGTATAAAGCGCCATGGGCGCGCACACCCGCGCCGGGGTCAGCGTCTGGCCGCCAATCGTGGCTGCTTCAAACATGGGCAGGCCGGGTCATGCCAGTTGCCGCCGCTGCAGCTCCGCCAGCGTCCAGCGGTATTCGGATACAATTTGGTCCTCCACCCGCCGCTGGCGCATGGCCGGCGGCATCACCTCCCAGGTGTAGGTTTCCATTTCCAAATGCGCGCACAGATTGGGCCGCCGGGACAAATAATCCAGCACGCCCATCACGTGGTCGCTGGTGTTGCCAAACAGGGCATCGGGCGGCTGATGCAACGGAACGTGAAAATGGATGCGCCATTCGGGCAGCGGCTGCTCCGCCGGCCACGCCTCCGCCGCGGCCAGCGCCTCCGGCAAATCCAGGTAACGTGTGAGCTGCGCCCAGCGGTCGGCGGCCACCACCTGATGCAAATAAACCGGCTCCACAAAGGCCCTCAACGCCGCCCGCGCCGCCGGGGTGGGGATGACTTTGAGGGCGTTGCTCAGGTGAATCTTGCTGAGGCGGATGCCATGCCGGCGCAATGCCTCCAAAGACTCCCGCGGGTCCTCGAATTGGATGGCCAGATGGCAGCAGTCATAGTTCACGCCCAGCAGCTCCTCCAGCCGCGTGTCGCCGGGCCGGTCGGCGCGCAGCCGCGCAAAAAACTCCACCGTCTCGCGCGTGGTCTCGAGCGCGCACATCGGCTCCGGCTCCAGCCCCACGTGCAGATTGCGCCCGTAGCGGCGGCAAATGCGGTGCGCCTGGTCCACACACGCCCAAAGCTGGCGGCGCGCCTGCGCCTCCTGCTCGGGCGTCCGCAGCGCCGGTTTGAAGGAGACCGGCACGGTGCTGACGCTGCCCTCCATGCCCGGCGGCAGGAGTTGCGCCAGGATTTCCAGCAGTTGCACCGTGTACTCCAGCCGCTCCGGCGTGGTCCAGTCCGGCTGATACACCTGCTCCTTGACCGGTGTGCCGTGGAACGGGCCATAGGGAAAACCGTTGATGGTGAAAACGTAACATTGATGGCGGTCGAGCCAGCGGTTGAACTCCAGCAGCGTGGCCGGGTCGCCCAGCTCGGCGGCCGCCTGCGCCCCCAGCCGCAACCCAATGGCAAACGGCGCCTGCGGGCACACCACGGCGCGCACGGCCAGCACGTGTTGCTCCAGCGCGGCCAGAATTTCACCCCAGCGCTCGCCGCGATGCACATTGGTGCAATAGGCCAGATGCAGTCCGTATCGCAATTGCATGGGATGCCAATGCCGGCTGCGGGGCTCCTCCTCAGCCCGGCACTTCCGGCGCCTGAAAACGCGGGCTTTGCCGCAGGAACTGGCAGGGATTTTGGAAGATGATGCGGTCCACCTGCGCGGCGGTGAAACCGCGCCGCCGCATTTCCATGGCGGTGTAAGGCACGTTGAGCGGGATGCTGTGGCCCCAATCACAGGCGCTATTCAGCCACAACCGCTCCGGCCCGTACCGCTCCAGCATGTCCACCGCCCGCGCGGGGCTGACCTTGGAGTCGGGGTACAACGTGATGCCCGCCCAGAATCCCGCCTCCAACACCATGCGAATGGTATGCTCTTCCACATGGTCAATGATGACCCGCCCCGGCTGCACCTTCGGATGCGCCCGCAGCACGTCCAGCGTCAGCCGCGTGCCCTTGAGCTTGTCCTCCAAATGCGGCGTGTGCACCAGGATGAGCAAATCATGCCGCACCGCCAGCTCAATGTGCTCCTCCAGAATTGCCAGCTCGTTGCGGCTGTTCTTATTGAGGCCAATTTCCCCAATGCCCAGCACGTTGGGACGCGGCAGGAATTCCGGAATAATCTTGAGCACCTCCCGCGCAAATCCGGCGTCTTCCGCCTCCTTGGGGTTGACGCACAACCAGCAATAATGCGGCAGCCCATAACGCGCCGCCCGCCGCGGCTCGT